>NZ_CP141049.1:0-300000 GCF_034627025.1 Microvirga lotononidis
AGGTCAGTCGTCCCATGGGGCGAGCCTATGCCCTACGCACGAAAAGACCTAGGGCTATTGCTCGCGGGTGAGGTTCAACTTTCGCAACGGGTCGGAAACAGAACCTCATCACCCAGGTGGTTAAAACCAGACCCTAGTCTGAGTTCAGAGGCCACTCACTGGATTAGTGTAACAAAAAACCCCGACAAAAGAGAACGAGCGCCGTCCGATAGCCATCGCGCGGCGCTTTTGCTTGTCATGAGGTCACAATGACAGACGTGAATAGTCGCAGCCTCGCCGATTTCAAACGCTTCCTCGCCCGGCCCGGTGCCACCATCGAGACCCTCCGGAACGATGTCATGGCGAGGAATGGTCAGACGCCCGAAACCCGCCCCCAGGCCTATGGCAGCCGCCAGGTCAAGAAGCTCCAGGCCAATGCGGTCCAGTTCACCGGCGGCAACTGGCTCTGGCTCGGCAAGGCCGCCGAGTATCGGTTCTCGGGCGATGTCGTGACGATCGACGCCAGCAAGGACGGGTCGTTCAAGGACGTGATCGAATACAAACTTTCCGTCCAGCCTGCAGCTTAGAACAGGAGACATTCATCGGACTGATCTGGATTCGCAAAGACGATACCCGAATGGGCCTGCTCGATCAGAGCAACCAGCACATCTACGCCACCTATCGCGAGGTGAAGAAGCGCAAGGGCCCGGCCAACACCTTCAGGGTGGAGGGCTACGCCCAGCGCGAGAAGAAGCATCCGGCCGAGGAAATCGAGTGGCCGGACGTGGACGCCGCCAAGCAGGCCTGCCAGCGGATCGCCGCCTGCTACACCCAGGCGACTGTCCAGTCGGTCGCCAGCTGAGGATCACCCATGACGTCGCCCGAATCCCAGCTTCGAAACCAGAAGCTCAAGCTGTTCGTCGAGGAGGCGCTCGACGCCGGCGTGTTCTATGAGCGTGACCTGCAAGACCGGATCATTCCGCAGATCCTTCCCTTCGACGAAGCGGTCGATAATCTGATCGGCACCTTCACCAATCCCTCGTTTCAGGAACTTAGGGATCTGGAAGTTCGCGTCAGGGCTCTTCCCCGCGGATCCTGGGCGATCATTCACAAGGAGTAGGATGGGGGCGGATGCTACACGCTGATGTTCAGCGACGGAACAGGCAAGCTCGCGATCGGTGTCGCTCACGATACCTATGATCGTCCGCTGCCGTTCGCTGAGGCACAACGCAGTGTGCTCGGGTATGAGATCTACACGATGCGCCATGCCGTCGAGGCAGAGCGTGAGATTGCCGGCGACCTCAAGGCGATCGCGGATAACGGCTTTGCGCTGTATCAGAAGTTCCAGGGCCTCGAGTTCGACCACCGCATCTTCACGACAGCCCAGATCTCCGAAATCCGGCCCAATGGCCATGTCGTTCTGCGCCTCACGCTCCGCGGGAGCCGCAAGCATTACGAGGCCACCGTCGGCGCTCGCCTGCTAGAGCGCCGCATCGAGGAAGCCAAGAAGCGGGCCGCCCCACAAGCGGCACGGCCAGAGCCCGTCGGCCAGACGGCTCTGTTCCTCGCCTAACCCCGAACCCCTCCGCACCAGACGGCCGGCCGCGCAGCTATCAGTTGCGCGTCGGCTTCGCTCGTCCAGATTCTCAACAGGAGCGTCCTTCGATGCCCAAGCTCTCTAAGGAAGAAGCCGCACGCCACCAGGAGGCGGAGAAGCTTCTCGAAAAGGATGTCCTCACCGTCGCGGAGCGCGAGTTCGTTCTGGAACACTGGCACGAGGGCGCACGTCACCTGAACTCGGTTGCCGGTGCGTTCTTCACGCCTCTGGAGCTCGCCCGCGACTTTGCTGTCGAGGTCACAGGACGGAAGATCATTGATCTGTGTGCTGGCATCGGCCGGCT
The DNA here is from genome assembly GCF_034627025.1 of Microvirga lotononidis. Taxonomy (NCBI): domain Bacteria; kingdom Pseudomonadati; phylum Pseudomonadota; class Alphaproteobacteria; order Hyphomicrobiales; family Methylobacteriaceae; genus Microvirga; species Microvirga lotononidis. Next base: position 1,881 of record NZ_CP141049.1, read on the forward strand.
GTCCTACCTGATCAAGGTCGCGGCCGATTTCTCCCGCCAGCCGCTGGACCTCACCTGCGTCGAGATCAACAAGGACTACGTCGAGGTTGGCCGCAAGATTCTCCCGGAGGCTCGGTGGATCCACGCCGACGTGCTTGACCTCCCGAAGCTCGCTCTCGGCACGTTCGATTGCGCCATCGGCAATCCGCCGTTCGGAGCGATCCGGACGGATACAAAGGCGCCGCGGTACAAGGGCAGCCACTTCGAGTATGCGGTCATCGATCTCGCATCGGATCTGGCCGATTACGGGGTCTTTATCGTTCCGCAGGGGTCGGCACCCTTCCATCTGAGCGGAACCCAGACGTTCAGGCACGCGACCTCGCAGAAATACGAGGCATTTATCAAATCGACTGGAATCTCGCTGCAGCCGAACTGCGGCCTCGATACCTCCGGTTACGATCACCTCTGGCGTGGAACGTCACCCCGCACCGAGATCGTCTGCGCGGATTTCAAGGACATCAGGGCTGAGCGTCAGTCCATCCACGATTCTCAAGAATCTCACATCCCAGGCCTCAAGGCCGGCCCTTCGATCAATCCCGCTATCGCGCGTCGGCCCCAGCAGGCCGATCTCTTTGCCTGAGGTTTCCATGACGCTGAACAAAGGAATGGGCGGTCACCACTCGGCGGCCGCCATGACCGAGACCTGGTTGACCCCGCCCGGCATCATCCAGGCGCTTGGCAGCTCGTCCTCATTCGACTTGGATCCATGTGCTGCTCCAAAGTCGCGCCCCTGGGACACCGCCCGGAATCATTACACCTGGCCGGAGCAGGATGGCCTGAGGCTGCCCTGGGAGGGCAGGGTGTGGCTCAACCCGCCTTATGGACGCGCCATGACGGATTGGCTCAAGAAGATGAGCCGTCACAACAAGGGAACGGCTCTGATCTTCGCCCGGACCGAGACCGAGGCCTATCACGAGTTTGTCTGGCCCTACGCATCAGGTCTCCTTTTTCTCAGGGGCCGTCTTCACTTCCATTACCCCGACGGCCGGAGAGCCGAAGCCAATTCCGGTGCTCCCAGCGTTCTCGTCGCCTATGGCGAGGAGGATGTGGAGCGATTGATCCAGAGCGGCCTCGAGGGCGCCTTCGTCGGCCTGACCCGTCCGGTGCTGCTGCACATGGTGCTTAACTTCGAGCAGCCCATGCCGCATTGGCGCGAGGTAGTCTGCGACGCGATCAAGAATCTCGGCGGCATGGCGAAGCTAAAGGACATTTACGCAGCGCTCGAGGACCATCCCAAAGCTAAGGGAAACCCTCACTTCCGCGAGAAAATTCGCCAGACGATCGGCAGGCTTGGCCTCCCACGCATCGACAACGGGCAATACGCCCTGTTCGCCTGAAGCTCTCAAACCTGATCATTCCTAGCCAAGAGAATTGCCATGACGGAGAACGCCACCATTCTGTGCCAGACCGACGTTCGGGACTGGCGCATTGCTGAAGACAGCGCCGAGGACCTGGTCGGACGCCAGACAGAGGACTGGCTGGTCCAGGTTTCGCATTCTGCCTATCACGGCCTCACCCTTACCCTGAAAGCGCCGGACGGCTCCGACCGTGTGGTCGACATCGAGATCGATCAGGGCAACGTGGTGGTTCGCTCGTACCGAGGCGACGAGCCCGATGCGAAAATGATCATCGCGGCCGACGCCACCTATGTCTCTTCCTGTTCCGAAGTTGGGCTGCTCGGGCGCAAGCTCATCCGGTATGAGCCGGAGGACGCCGATTTTTACAGCGGCGAGGTCCCTGTCAACATGGGCACCCTGGCGACCGAGATCATTGCGACCGGCGATACCTTCCGGGCCAGTCTGGAATGGATCGGGGAGGGCGAGGATGGGGATTATCGTCCCGTCGATCCCAACGACCGTCCCATCCTTCGCTTCGATGTCTCCCAGAGGGGTGACAACGACGAATGGGAGGACGTGCCCGACAGCAGCTATTGCACTCAGCTCGATGCCCGCCTTCCCCGCCCGATCCGGGAACTCGCAGCGAGCTTGATCTTGAAGACCGTCGAAGAGGCCCATGCCGCAGGCCTGTCGCTCAAGCGGGTCTGCGAGCGTCTGTCCTGGATGGACGAGGCTGCCGCCAAAGCCGGCGACACCGCTCCCTTCCTGAAAACCGAATTCATTGCCGCCGCGGAGTGAACCAGTCCGATGACCAAGAAACCGAACAAAGTTGAAGCTCGCTACACCGTCATCCTGGACAATTGCGGTAACCCGGATCGGGGCCAGGATCCGTCGCGCCGGCTACCCGGGACCGTTCGGAAGGTTGTTCCGGTGGAGGATTTCGCAGCAGCCTCCAAAGACTGCCGGGATTACATCGAGGAGAATGACCTCGGCGGCGGCAATTGGACCGGCGGCGCGATACGGGAGAACGGCCAGCTCGTTGGCAAGGTCAGCTACAACGGGACCATCTGGCCACCTGGCGAGTTTGCCGTCGGCATGAAGCCGCTCTGGCCAGAACCGAAAGAGGAGGAGACTAAGCCGAAGGACCCGCTCGAATGGGAGACGGCCCAGGTCGATACGCCGTATGGACCCATACTGATTGGCGGCTGCTTCCGGATCGGCAACGTGAAGAGCGTCGAGGGCAAGTTCTCCGTCGACGGGCAGCACTATGAGTTTATGACCTACGCAACCTTCGAGGAAACCGGCCTCAAGGAGATCCAGAACCACAACCTCCTCCGAAACGGCGTCTACTCAGACACCGTCGCTTCACCGAAGAAGGTTCAGGACGTCGTTCGGGCGGCCGTCGCCGCCTGGGCCTCAGTTCGGGCCAATATCGCCCTGATCGTCCGGAACGAAATCAAGGACACGAAAAAGTCGATCCAGCACGTCGAGCGGCAAATCTCCAGCTATGAGCAGCAGCTTGCCAAGGCTCGCGAGGAGCTTGCCAACCATCATGCTCAGATCAAGGCGCTTGACGAAAAAGCACTCACCTTGAACACCACTCTTGCGTATTGATCGAAACAGGAGGCTGCCCACACGGGCGGCCTCATATCGTGTCGAACCATGGAGTCTGTCCGTTCTCGGTCTCACTGCTGACGCTTGGCGTACTTCCGGGCTGGGCCATTTTCGCACCTTGGCTCACCACTATTAAGCGCTTTGAATCAGTCCCCGTCGCACATGCGCCTTACCTTGGAGGCAAGCTCGGCATAGGTGTAGGGTTTGCCGATCAGATGTACTCCCGGGTCGAGCCGTCCGTGATGAACAATCGCGTTCGACGTATAGCCGGTGGTAAATAGGACCTTAAGATTGGGGCGTCGGCGAAGGACCTCGTCAGCCAGAACGCGCCCGTTCATCCCTCCTGTCAACACGACATCAGTGAAGAGCAGATCGATCTCGGGATGCTGCTCGAAAATTCCTAGAGCGGTACGGCCGTCAGAGGCCTCCAGAACGCGGTATCCCAATTCGCGCAGTGACTCGGTCGTAAACTGCCGCAGATCGCTCTGGTCCTCCACAACCAAGATGGTTTCTCCAAAACCCGACGGCACTGCTGAGCTCTTCTCCAGGGATTCTGCGGAATGGGTTGCTGTGCCGATAAAGCGGGGCAGGTAGACCTTGACCGTCGTCCCCTCGCCAACCTCGCTATAGATCTGCACATGCCCTTCGGATTGGCGCACGAAGCCATAGACCTGGCTCAGCCCAAGGCCCGTCCCCTTCCCCACCTCCTTTGTGGTGAAGAAGGGCTCGAACACCTTTCCAAGTGTCGCCTTGTCCATGCCGGTGCCCGTGTCAGCGACCGCAATCAACACGTACTGTCCGGGAGAGACCTTCTCCGCGGCCTGCGCGGCGTACGCCTCATCCAAGTAGGCGTTTGCTGTCTCAATCGTCAGCTTGCCGCCGTCCGGCATGGCATCGCGAGCATTCACGGCCAAGTTGAGAAGCGCACTCTCTAGCTGGTTTGGGTCAACCTTCGTGCGCCAGAGGCCGCCAGCGAGAACGGTCTCCAGCGCCACCCACTCACCGAGACTCCGTCGCAACAGCTCCGACATGCCGGCAACAAGGGCATTAGCATCAAGCGGCTTAGGGTCAAGCGGCTGTCGCCGCGAAAAGGCAAGGAGTCGGTGTGTCAGGGTTGCGCCCCGGCGGGCACCGTCGAGGGCCATGTCCTTGGCCCGCTCAATCCGACTGGTGACCGATGACGGCGGCAGCGAGCCGAGATGCCTCCCGATGGTATCAAGTCCCCCGATCACGATTGTCAGCAGGTTGTTGAAGTCGTGGGCGATGCCTCCGGTCAGCTGTCCAACAGCCTCCATCTTCTGAGCCTGAACGAGAGCAGCCTCAGCTTTGCGGCGCTCGGCAACCTCGAGCTCCAGTTCCCGAGTTCGCTGGGCAACGCGCTCCTCCAGCGTCTCATTCAGATGCCGAAGGTCTTCGTTCAAACGTGCAGCTTCCGCTAAGGCGTGTTGCAGCTCGGTTGCTTTGGTTTCGATCTCGGCACGGGCACCATCAAGGGCTTTCGCCAATGCAACGGCACGCTTGGTTGCATCCCCCGCGGCTGCGGCAACCCCGAGTGCAGCCTCGCGGGAACTCTCGGTCCGTAGAAGCGCTCCCAAAAGTGGAAAGGCTGCCCCATCGAGGTATGATACCGTTACCTTCGAGGATCCGCCGATCAGCGCGAGAACGGTCCCATCCTGTCCAATGAACGCATGCACCGGTTTGAGGGTAGCTCGATCGGGATAGGCTATCTCCCCCTTGAACTCGCCCGGCGCGCGACAGGAGGCCAGGAAATGCCTCCATGTTGTTCCTCCGGGTAGAGTCTGGGGAAACCCCGGTGCTGGCCTCAGAGCGCCCACCTCGGGATCCTGAATAAGAATGAGGAGCATCTCAGCTCCCCAATACTGGGCCAATGCCGCCGCGGCTGTGCTCCGGCGCCGGACATCGGACAGCTCGTTGACCAGCTCAACAACGTGGTTTCCGCTCAACATACGCTATTCCGGAAACACACACACAACCGCCGTGCAATTGTGAAACCCTTCAAACTGCCCCTCAGCCCGTGCGATCTGGCCATGGGTGTTGCAGCCGGCCAGATCAACCGGACCGAGCTTGTCCCTCACGGCGCCCAGCTCGAAATCGAACTCGTCCCCAAGGCGCAGGCGCGTTGCAACACAGTCGAAGAAGAGGGCCGCTTTGGGTCGATGGGTTCGCAAGGCCTTGAGCGCAGCATCAGTGGCTGTCTGAGCCGCATCGACTGCAGAGCGGTTAGAGGTGCGCATGATGCGGACGATGCTGCCGACGGGAACCTCAGAGGCGCACAGGATCGAGCCATCGGCATTGATCGCGAGCGGCACTCGGAGACGGAAGCTTCCTCCGATATCGACCCCTAAGATGTTGTGCAGGAAGAACGGCAGGGGTGAAGCAATGTCGATCGCTTGTCCCGACGCCTCGGCATGCTGTTGAAACGCTTCAACTGCAGGCAGGCCGTTGAGGCTGATCAGGTGCATGCCACGGGCTTCGGTTACCCTGAAGGGCTCGCTGGCCGGCAGCCAGCCATGGCTTACACCGATCCCGATCGGCTTCTCGGAGAGGATCTCGAGCGCCACCGCCGCATCAGTCAGAACCTCAGTACCGTGGAAGACGACAGTACGCTGGAACTGTGCATTATCCCCAGCCCCGCCGCCGAAGAACTGGTACTGGCCCGCAGAGGCGACTGTGAGCTCTTCAACCAGGGCATCCGCATGTCCTGCAAGAGCATCTGTCATGATCATGGCCGAGCGATAGCCGACGCTTTGGTCCGAGCGGCCACGGAACCCGGACACCATCTGACGAGCCGCTGAGAGTGGATCGCTGCTGATGCCTCGGCCTGCGGTGGCGGTGAAGTATGCGTCCCCGCCTTTAAACGCCATGGCGCAAGCCAAACCCTCGCCCCTGGCTTGGTGCGTGAACTCGCCCGCCGAGGATGCGCCGACCATGGCGTTGGGCTGGCACTCGGCATGAAGGGCGTGAAGGAGCGCTTCATAATCATACTTGGGCGCGGCGAAGACGATGAGCGCGTCCGGCCGGCCCTTGAGGGCGGCGTTGACCTTGGAGCCGAGTTCACGCCCAGCCTCGGAGCTGTCGTTGAGGCTGGTATAAACAACTGCCGTTTCCATGTTCCTCTCGTGTATCGCTGGGAGTGTCTGCAAACCGCAATGGAACTAGGGCATCGTTGTCGTTTCGCCATCTCAGGGAGCAGGATCTTTGCCGTGCATTCGAATCCTGGTATTCCGAGCGAGTGCATCGGCTGCTAAGCGCTTGGTGATTATCGATTTTCCAGAGTTTCAGGTTTTTCCTTTCGACGCCAATCAGGTCGCGACATAGCCTGCACACTGGAACAAATGGGGCAAGGTCTCCCCCAACGGGGCGGTCGACACCTCCATTTCAAACTTCGAAACAAGTCCAAAGGATTGCCGGGCCGCCCTGCGGCTCCTGGCGATCGCCAATGCCTTGGAAGGCATGACCCGGGCCGAGGCCGCCCGGCTTGCCGGCATGGAGCGTCAGGCTCTGCACGATGCTATTCGGCGCTTCAATGCTGAGGGACCTGACGGCGTGCACGACCGGCATCGGACTGGCCGCCCGGAGCAGCTCACTGCGGGCCAGCAGGCGACACTGAAAGCCCACATCCTGCGTGGACCTGAGCCGGAGCGCGATGGAGTGAGCGCCTGGCGCCTGGTCGACCTACGCGAGCATGTCGAACGAGTCTATGGGGTGCGCTATAGCGAATGGGGGCTCTCGTGCCTGCTCAAGCGGCTGAACCTGTCACGCCAGAAGACCCGGCCCTCGCACCCGAAGGGCAATCCGGCCGCGCAGGCGGCGTTCAAAAAAGGAACTCCCGTCAAAGCTGCAGGCCCTCGCGACCGAGCACCCTGACGCCCGTCTTCAACTCTGGTGCCAAGACGAGGCGCGCTTTGGCCAGAAAGGCCGGACAACACGGGTCTGGTATGAACGCAGCGTGCGTCCGCCCGGCGTGGTCGATCAGCGCTTCGAGAGCTTGTACCTGTTTGCCGCCTGCCGTCCCGGCACGGATGAGACCTTCGCGCTGGCGTTGCCGCGGGTGAATGCCGACGCGATGACGATCTTTCTGGCGCACTTTGCTCACCAGCTTGAGCCCGGCGTGCACGCGGTGCTCGTGCTCGATCAGGCCGGCTGGCACGACGCGCGGGCCCTGCACGTGCCAGAGACGATCACGCTGTTGCCTTTGCCGCCGGCGTCACCTGCGCTGAACCCGGTGGAGCGGGTCTGGCTGTACTTGCGTGAGCGTTATCTCTCGCATCGCATGCTCGACGATTATGAAGCGGTGTTGGACGCGGTCTGCCGCGCCTGGAACCGGCTCCTCGACGAGACAGGGCGTCTCACAACATTGACGGCCTACCCGTATCTCACTGCGTCAGCAATTCCCTGACCGGGTATTCCCGGCAAGTTTGCGACACTTCCCGCCATTCTCGTGGAAGCACGATATAGGACAAATCGCACCGCTACTGTGGGGACACCGTCTGACATTCCGGCAAGCGGTGGACGGGCGCCAGCATGGCCTGCAACTGCTCAGGCTTGATACAAGGCGGGAAGCCGGCGGATTGCATCCCTTCGACCAGCCGCTGCCGCTCGCTATCAGTGTAGCCAGGGCTGTTCAGGGCAAAGCTCTCGGTCGTCAGGTCGGGATACCGGTTGAGCGCCTCAAGGACGGTCGCCCTCGCTTCCTCCTGGCGGCCAAGCGCCGCATAGGTCACGGCCGCCTGCACCCAGCCACCGCGCGTGCGGGTCAGCGGATCCTCATGCTCCACCAGACGCAGGGCATCCTCATAGCGGCCAGCCATCATGTAAGCAAGCCTGTAGTACCCCGCAGCCGAGGCCGAGTAGTTCGGGTTGAGGCGTATGGCCCGATCCGCTGCCTGTGCGCCGCGCTCGGGCTCACCGAATTTGCTCGCCCACCCGGCATAGCTCGTGAGAATGCCAACGTCGCTTGGGTTCAGCCGCAATGCCGTCTCGAACTCGGCTTGCGCCCGCGGCAGATCGCCGGCCATTCCGAGGATATGGCCAAGGGTGGCATGGGCGGCCGCATCCCGGGGATCGAGTTCGACGCCGCGCCGGATCGCCTGCATCGCGGCCGCCCGCGCCGTGTCGGCATCAGCCCCATAACGCATTGTCAGGTCTTGGGCGGCCGCCAGCGCCACCCAGGCGCGGGCGAGTTTCGGATCCTCGTCGACCGCCTGCTCGAGCAAGCGGATCGCCTCCTCGATGCTCTCCTTGGTGAGGTGAGCCATCTCCTCCTGGCCCATCCGGTAGAGGTCGTAGGCTTTCAGGTCCTCCGGTCGCGCACGCCGGCCAGCCGCCCGTTCGGCTTCCGGGATCGCCCCGCCGGAGGCCGCCAGCCGGGTGGCCACCTGCTCGGCCACCTCGGTTTGTACCGCGAAGACGTCCGTGGCAGGCCTGTCCCACCGGTCGGACCACAGGTGCGTGCCGCGATCAGCCTCGATCAACTGCGCCGTCACGCGGACCTGTTCGCCGCTCCGCTGGATTGAGCCTTCCAGCACGTAGTGGACATTCAACGCCTTAGCGACTGCCCGAATGTCGACCGGCTTGCTGGTGTAGGCCGCGGTGGCGTTGCTTGCCATGACGTCCAGGTCACGGTAGCGGGAAAGGTCCGTGATGATGTCTTCGGTCATCCCGGCCGCCAGGCGCCTCGACGCATCGTCGCCGCCGAGATTGTCGAACGGCAGCACGGCGATCGAAGGCTTGCCGATAATGGGATTGCCGATGGCAGTCTCGGCGACGGCAGGCTCGCGGATCGTGGGCTTGGTCCCTTGAGACCACCACCAGAGGCCGGCCCCCATGAGAAGCAGCATCACCGCAAGAGGGGCAACGAGGGGCCAATGGTGGATGATCTGGCTGCGCCACCGCCAGCCCTGTTCGTTTCCCGCCATTCTCAGGGCGTAGGTACGGACAGGCTGAGAGATGTTCTTGACGCGCTTCTGTCCGGTGAAGTCGAAGGGCACATTGAGCTTGCCCTTCAGGTGATCGTAGGCGGTTCCCGAGACCATCACCCCACCCGGGGTGCAGAGTTGCTCCAGACGTGCGGCGATGTTCACCCCGTCGCCAAGCAGATCCTCGCCCTCGACCACCACGTCGCCGAGGTTGATCCCGATCCGGAACACGATCCGGCGCTCCGGCGCGACCAGCTCTTGCGAGGTGGCCGTCCTTTCCTGAATGGCAATGGCGCAGGCGACCGCGTCGACGACGGAGCCGAACTCCGCCAGCACGCCGTCACCCATCAACTTGACGATGCGGCCGCGATGCTCGGCCAGCAGTGGGGAGATCACGCTGCCTCGGATGTCCCGAAAGGCAATAAGCGTGCTTTCCTCGTCCTGCTCGACGAGGCGTGAATAGCCCACCACGTCGGCCGCCATGATAGCGGCCAGTCTTCGCTCGATACGAGTGCTCGCCATTGGAAGTCCATATAACGACCCTTAGGTCCCAAGGCTAGCACCAGCTCGGAAGCCTCGCCGGCGCTACCTGGGGAATAGGATATCGGTCGGAACTGCTCGAGGCGTGCAGAAGCGCACCGCCTGTCACCATCATCTTCAGTTCGCTTTGACAGCGGGTTGCGTGGACCCTGCGTGTTATTCGGCCTTGAACCTAGACCCTGGCGCTTGCCAATCGTAAGCTTCTCGGCGGCTAGAGTGAGATCTAAGGAGGTTGTTCATCCCGTCTGAGGGCCTGAGGGTGGTCGTTGCCAGACGATTCACCCCAAGGACCTGAGGAATCAACAACCCGCATCAGAATGCCCGCACGACCCGGCTGGGTCGAGCGGAAATGATCCGCCGCATCATTGAGGATGATCAACCTATTCGAGAGGTAGCCCGAGGCTTTGGCATCAGCGAGCGCACCGCTCGCAAGTGGCTGGCCCGCTTCAGAGCCGAGGGGCTGAGCGGATTGGATAATCGCTCCTCTTGCCCACGAACGGTCGCAAACCGCACGGCCGAGTACTGGATCGGTGTGATCAAGATGCTCCGGCGGGAGTACCGGCTCACCGCGGACGAGATCGCCGGCAAGCTCAACCTTGCCCGCTCCACCCTGGTGGCCTGGCTCACCGGCGCGGCTTGGGTCGCTTGACGGCTCTGGAGCCGAAGGACCCGCCGCGGCGCTATCAGCGCCAGCACCCTGGCGAGTTGATCCACCTCGGCATCAAGAAGCTGGCTCGCTTCGAGCGGATCGGTCATCGCATTACGGGTGACCGGCGCCATGCGAGTGCTGGGGCAGGCTACGACTGCTTCCATGTGGCCATCGATGACGCCACTCTGCTGGCCTATGTCGAAGTAATGCCGGATGAGACCGGTCGCTCCACCACGGCCTTCCTGGTCCGGGCCCTGCGCTGGTTCAGAGCGCGCGGCATCCGGGTCGAGCGGGTGATGACAGATAACGGGTCTGGTTATGTCGCGCGACTGTTCCGGAAGGCGCTGCGGCTACTTGGGATCCGGCACATCCGCACGAGATCCGACACGCCGAAAACCAATGGCAAGGCCGAGCGTTTCATCCAGACGCTGCTGCGGGAATGGGCCTATGCGATCCCGTTCAGCTCATCGCATGCGCGAGTTGCTGATCCGCCGCGATGGCTCACCTGGTACAATCAGCAGCGCCCGCATGGTAGTCTCGGTCGACGAACACCGGCTCAGGCTCTCGCCGGAACAACCTGATCAGAACTCACACCTAGGCGGCTGGGGAGGTGCATTTGTGCTACGCACTTCGTTGCCGTGGCGTTGGACACAGATGATGCGCTGCCCCCTTCAGTGCAGAGCGTCATCAGAATGTGCAGGGGAAGTCTATCTTTCGCTCTCCTCACAATGGTTGAGCAGGCGGCTCAATGCTTTTCGCGGACACTATGTTGTCAGTAACCGCTGCTCACTTTGACAAAGCAAGTTGGACTTTGTGAAAAACGGCGCGCATGGCCTCGGCCTGCGCGGCGTGGCCGGTGTCTCTGAGCTTCTGCGCGGCGTCGTCTAAAATCGAGGGAAGGACGCTCAAAGACGCGTGGCGGACCGCCACGCGGCCCACCGTGCCGGCCTTTGCTCGATTGTACCGCTGCGGTGATTGATTGCGCTCGAGAGCGGTTTCGATGGCAGCACGGAGCGAAAGCGTCGTGCGGATCGTCATATGAAACGCGGTGAGGGTCGTCGCGAGGGTCGGCAGGGCGATTGCCTCTGCCTCTTCTAGCTCCTGGGCCGCGTGTTGCAGGTCCAGGATAAATGAGCCGAGTCCAAACAGGACCGCGCGCCACTCGACCGGCAACAGTCGCATCTCGACGGCGACTGTTCGGGGCGTGCTGCGCGGGACTTCGGCGGTTTGGCTCGACATGGGAGCGTCCATTCAGGGGGTGAAAAGAGCGGGGGCGGGATGCCCCCGCTCTTTGAGGGCGTTAGCCCTCTTCGCGGTTGCTGGAAGCTCGGGACAGGCGGGAGAAGTCGTCGCAGATCAGATCGACGGTATAGACGGTCTCGCCGTTCTTCTCGAAGCTGCCCTGGCGAAGGCGGCCCTCGGCCTGGACCAGATCGCCGGTCCCGATATGGTCCGCGATGTACTTCTGCGTCCGCTCATTGAAGATCGTCACGGTGTTGTAGTGCGGATCATCCTTCCACTCGTTGCCATCCTTCACTTGGTAGTTGGCGGCGATGGTGACTTTCAGGGCCTTGCCGACTTGGTTGGTGCGGACAACCTGACCGCGGATCTCAAACTTTGCGACGTTTCTCATGGTCTTTCTCCTTGAAGGTGGGGCTGAGACCCCGTTGCGATGAAACCCGGCCATGACGGCGCGGGCGGGCCTGAACCCCGTTCAAGGGGGCGGAGCGAAACGGTGCACCTGAGCAAAAGGGAAATTTGCAAGGCGGAGCCTGATGGCGAGGAATGCCCGAAGGGCAGGGGAAATTTCCCGGCCGCGATGGTTTCGGGACCGAAGGTGCCGGCATAGGGATTCACAAGAGCAAGAGGGGTTGGCCGCCACTCTGGCGAAAGGCCGGAACTCGCTTCCTGGGTTGGCCCGTGGTATCCGCTCTGCCTCATCCGTCGGCTTTGTGAACGTCGCCCTCGCACCGCGCCGGGTGCGTTGGCGCCTGCCGATGGAAGCTCCGTCGCAACCGCGCCCTCGATCGTCGCGGATGCAGCTCGCGCGGATCTCGACACACAGGGCGCTGCTGGCTTCTGCCGGCGCAACATCCACCAGAACCGGGCGGAGAGGAGAGGGCCGGGCATATTATTGAGCCGGTCCTCATTGTCTTGAAAGGGTCTTGGTTGGCTCCAGCTTCATCAGCATGAAGCACGTGGACATGCGCAAGCTGCCGGCGGCGGCTCAAGAGGAGCGCCGGCGGCAAGTCATTGGGCTCCGGGAGCGCGGGCTGACCTACCGGGCGATCGCGGCCCAGGTTGGGCTGTCGCCAACCGGGGTCTTCGACATCTGCCAGCGGTTTGCGGCCGAGGGCGCGCAGGGGCTGGTGAGCAAGCCACGCGGGCGCAAGCCGGATGAGCAACGGCTGCTGGATGCCGCCCAGGAGGCCGAGATTCAGCGCCTGATCTGCCGGCACACCCCGGACGAACTGGACCTGCCGTTCGCCCTGTGGAGCCGGGCGGCGGTGCGTGCGGTGATCTGGCAGCGCTGTGGGATTGCGCTGGCCGTGCGAACCGTGGGCAAGTATCTGGCGCGCTGGGGCTTCACCGCGCAGAAGCCGCTCCGGCGGGCGTACGAGCAGAACCCGGCCGCGGTGCGGCACTGGCTGCGGCGGGAGTACCCGGCCATCGTCGCGGCGGCCCGGCAGGCGCGGGGCACCATCTTCTGGGGTGACGAAACCGGTCTGCGCGCCGACGACGTGCGCGGCCGCGGCTATGCGCCCCGGGGCCGGACGCCGGTGATCCGGGTCTGCCATCGGCGCGCCGGGCTGAGCCTGATCGCGGCGGTGAGCAATCGCGGCGCCTTGCGCTGGATGATTGTCGACGCGGCGGTGAATGCCGCAATCTTGATCCGTTTCCTGCAACGCCTGATCCGCGAGGCAAAGCGCAAGGTGTTCCTGATCCTGGACCGGCTGCGGGTGCATCGCGCCGCCCGGGTCCGCGACTGGCTTACCGCGCATCGGGCGAAGATCGAGGTCTTCTACCTGCCGGCTTACAGCCCGGAGCTGAACCCGGAGGAGTGCCTGAACGCCGACCTGAAGCAGGTTGTCACCCGCCAGGCGCCCGCGCGCAGCAAACAGCAGCTCAAGCGGGCAACGGTCAGCCATATGCGTCGCCTCTCGAAATCGCCCCGGCGCGTCCGAAGCTATTTCAGCCACAAACCCGTCCGCTACGCCGCATGCTCAAGACAATGAGGACCGGATCAATAGTGCGCCCTCGCCGCTGCGGTTCGCTCGGCATAACCGTGAAGCGGTCCGATGAGGTTGAGTTAGCCCTTGCAAACGGCACTGGTCATGACTCTGCAGCGTTATGAAGACTTGTCAGTTTCACTGCTGCCAACAGTTCGAGAAGGTCTGAATGTGAGAAATCACCCGTCAAACCTGGAGCATAGGACCAGGCTTTACCCTTGCCATGCCGTCCTTTGGTACGCTTCCGTGTGATTACACCAAGCCTCTCCAACCGGGCCGTAAGCCGGATGAGTGATGCTGTGGTCACACCCGTTAACTCTCCCAGGCGAACCGTTGTAATAGGCGCTTCGCCGGTGGCAAACTCATAGATGATCAGGAGAATGGCAAGGTGCTGTAGGGCCTGATTGCCTGTGTCCGTCATGCGAACATCAGCAATCACCGATTCAATGATGCCCTTTCGCAGAACAGCGAGTGAATCGTGGGGCGAAGGGAGAACGTCCGTTTTCATTGCCTGATCCTTAGAAACAGAGTGAAGCGGCGAGGGGAGGGCAAATTAGTGAGCCCTCGCCGCTGCGTTTCTTTCCGCGAGGCCGAACAGCGACCGTGCTAGGTGGAGCTCGCCCTTGCGTGCGCGGCTCGTCATGGCTCGGAGATAGCCCCCTGTTCTTCCGCACTCCTGCGCCATGCGCTTTTCGAAAATGAGCGCAACGGCAGTTGCGGCCGCAATTTCGCCAATGGCCTCGCGTGCCTCGATCCAGGCGGATTTGTTAATTCCGATTTCGTGGCAAGCTTGGTCCGCGGCCGCAACCAGATCGGACCATCCGTCGATGCCTCGGGCGAAGCCCTTCATCCGAGGACATGCGGTCATCACAAGGCCAAGGGAAAATTCAGAATCTGAATTAGAACTTGAGCCGTCAGATTGTGCCGGTCGCGGCGCTGAAAGGGCTTGCGATCCGGCAAAGCCACTCACAGGCCTTCTCGAAAAGCCTTCTGCGCCGTAGGCGCTCCAGTCTTCATGTCGTGGCGCGATAGCGACACGCCGCAATCCATTACTTTTACTGGAAGAGGCTCGGTTGTAGCTAGTATTGTGAGGCTCATTTTGAGCCTCCTTGGGGTTCATATTTTGCTGATTTGAAGCCCGAAGGAACGCATTGTCCACACGCTCTTTGAGGGAAACCAGCGCGCCGTGGATCTCCTGCAATCCCGCAAGGTCCATGTTCGCTGTCCTCATGCCGTCCGTGATAAGCGAGAGGGCTTCAAGCAGCTCGATCCACGGTCCCTCAAGCTCGTACGTCAAGCCCGCATCAATGGTCATGCGGATGACGACGATCCATTTCCAGCCCTCGGCGGCAACGGTGGCGCGGTGGGCCTCAAGCTTCTGCTCGGCGAGGCTATAGGCAAGCTCCTTGTCGATCAGATAAACTTGCTCCTTGGTGGCGAACAAATCGCTCTCGTAAGCGCCTCCGGCCGCAAGGTACTCCGCGCGGATGAAGTGCGAGATTTTATCGGTCGGGTGCAACCGCTCCTCGGACAAACGGCGCTTGAGGTGGCCGGGTTCACGCTGCCAAGGCTGCTGCGATCCGAACCATGCCGCTTCCTGCCGGTCGTGGTCGGGCGTGAGGGTGAGCGCCTGGGCCTGCTCCAAGCTCATGTTGTCCTGGCGCAACTCCTCCAAGATGCGCGGGGAGAGGTCGGCAGGAGCCAGTCGGCGGCGAACGGTCATATGGGAAATGCCGAACCGCGCGGCGATTTCTTCCGGCGATATGCCCTCTTCCTTGTTGAGTTTGCCGAACGCGGCAATCTCCTCGGCGGGGTGCATGGCCGACCGCTGGAAGTTTTCAGCCAGGGAGATTTCGGTTTCGGTGACACCCTCGGCCAACCCCTACAGAACGGGAACGGGATAGTCCTTCGTCACCTTGACGCCGAGGATGGTGCCGCCCTTGGCTTGTAGATGCTTGAGGGCGCGCAAGCGGCGTCCTCCGGCCAGCACCTCGAACTTGCCCTTGCCTGCCGGTTTGACGTTGAGGCTCTGGATCAGGCCATGGGCGGAAATGTCAGCGGCCAGGGCCTCGATCCCGGCCTCGGAGTTGAAGCGGCGCACGTTGGCCTCGCTCGGGATCAGCTTGGACAGGGTGACGGTGGAAATGGTCATTGGCTCTCTCCTTGGTGTGGGGCGCAAGCGCCTGCGCCTGCGCCCCTGCCACGTGGCGAACAGCGGGGAGGGAGGGGGGCAACCTGAAAATCCGGAGGGGGATCACCCACCCGGAGGGCGCGACAAGCGCCCGGAGGGCCGCCGCAGAGCGGTCCTGGCAGGGCCTTGAGGCCCGAAGGATGGGGAGACCGGATTTTCTGGTTGCGTGGGGAGAGAGGGCCGTGCGCCTCTCTTTCCTCCCCTAAACCATTGTTCTTTGAACGTCTGCGCCGGCCACGGCGACGGCTTTGCGAACGGGGAGGCGTCGCCTCCCGCGAAAGCTGTCCAGGCGCGTTAAACGGCAGTAGCGCCCGGAGCGCAGCGCAGCAGGCCCGAAGCCGCCGCGCCTTCATCAAGCGCCGGAGGGGTGCTGAGGGCCTTGTGGTCAGGTTTGGGCTGTGCTTATGCGGCTGGCTTGGAGGGCATTCCATGAGACGGGTGGTGAGAACTGATACGCCCGCCAGCCGTGGTGCGATGACACGAAAAAGGCCCCGTTTGGGGCCTCTCTCTTGTTGTGAACCGGCTGGCGATCAGCGCTTCCAGCGGCCTTCGTACTTGAACTCCGGGGCAGCCTTGAGTTGGTCCTTGCTGGCGTTCATCACCGCGTGCCATTTCTTGCCGTTCTCGTCGTAAGTGACCTTCACGGCGCTCGGGCGCACAATGACATAGCGCTCGCCCAGGCCGAGGAAGCCGCCGACCGAGACGATGTACCCCGTCAGGTCGCCGTTCGAGAGGATCAGGTCCTTGATCTCGCCGATGGTGTCGTTCGCCTCGTTGGTGACGTTGAGGCCGATCAGGTTGTTGCTCAGCACGTCGGTCGGCTGGGCCTTGACGAAGACCTCCTGCGTCGTGGTCACGGCGGTCTGGGCGGAGGCGGCCCCAGCGATCATCGTCGTGGCGGCAAGGGCAATCAGAATCCGGCGCATGGTTGAAACTCCGTTGAAGCATGCTAGAGGCCGGACAATGCACCGAAACGGCCGAGGTTCCGCAGGCACCGGCCCCGTTATGGGGCAGGTGCGGAAAGGAGCGATGTACCATGCGTGTTTTGGTGGTTGATGATGACGCGAACATCCGGGACATTCTCGTCGAAGCCCTGACGGACGACGGCCTGGAGGTTGTGCAGGCGGCGAGCGGCGAAGAAGCCCTGCACTACCTCACCGTGACACCGCCGATTGATGTCCTGTTCACCGACATTCGGATGCCGGGTGGCGTGAACGGCTGGGAGCTGGCGCGCCGGTTCCGTGCGGCCTCGCCGTCAATTGGGGTTGTGTATGCATCCGGGTATGTCGAAGACGGGCAGGACCTGGTGCCGGGCGGCATCTTCTTGGACAAGCCGGCCCGGATTGCTGACCTGCTGCCAGCCCTGCTCGCCGCAAAGGACAGCGGATAAGGTCTGACGGAGGGGCGGAACACAGCCGCGGCCCGGTGGGCGTGAGCTTATCCACCGGGCCTGGCCATGGTAGCTCTCAGGGGTCAAGGGGCCTAAGGGGACGGTGCCATGGTTACCTGCCATGATACACCTTGCGGGCTCCCCCATCAGCGGCAAAAGCGAGGTAAGTACCTTCCGTTATTCACGAGGCGTCCGGGAAGCCCGTTCCTCGGGAGCAGCGGATGATGGTTTCACGCCAGCGCGCGAACCGTTTTGCGAACGGTCATCACAACAGACACGGTCAGCAGCAGGTAGCGGTTTTCGTCCTTGACCTGGACCGTGATCTCGCGAGCGTTGCCTTTTGTGAACCGGTCGTGCCCGATCTCAGCTGCACTGCGAGCCGCCTCACTCTCGGCAGCCTCTAGGTCGGGGTACTCAACGCCATGGTCATCACGGATGACCTTTTCATCCTCGATCACATCAAAGTAGAAGAGCGGCACCGTCCTACTCCTGATCGGTGTATACAAACTGACCGAAGGAAGGATTGTTCGAGGTTCTGGGAAGGCAGCTTATCCAAGCGGAGCCTGGCCAGTCCCGCGTCAGGATGGCCCCTGCTCTCTGTGCCTGCGGGCAACGCGATCGTGTTCTTGGTTCAGGGTGTTGATCTCTTGCGCGAGGGCGGCCTCGGTCTGGCTCAGCGCCCGTGACCGGGCAATCTGGGCGCGGGTCTGCTCGATCGCCTGCGTGGCTTGATCAACCACCTGATCGAAGGAGCGCCGGCTTTGCTCTGAAGGGCTCGGCTTGGAGTGATCACTGGGGTTCTTGGGTGTGCGCATGGCAGGAGACCGCAGCGTGGTCAGATGCTGGAAACTGTTATGGTTCGGATCTTGTACCCAGATCGATGCATCGAGGCAACAACCTGGGTTAACGGTCGATGCCATCTGCGACCCGGCCTGTGCCCCATGCCTTCAGTCCGAGAGTGTGCCGAAGCCGTGCTTCTCTCACGCGAGCCATGTCCTCAGGAGGCCAATCACCTGGGACATCCTGTAAGGCTTCGACAGGATGACGCCGCCAGGAACAGGATGCATCTGCTCCGCATAACCGGTCACATACACGACCGGGAGATCCGGGAGGCACTGACGGGCGACCCTGGCCACCTCCCAGCCCGTGGCTTCCGGCGGGCGAATGTCGGTCAGCGGGGCACCCACGGCGATCCCACTGTGCAGAAGCCGCAGAGCCTGTCCACCACTGGCCGCTTCGATGACATCATACCCGGCTTCCTCGATCCCCATCACGGCCATGTCTCGGACAAACGGATCGTCCTCAACGACCAGAACTGTCATGCTACTCGTAGTCATGACGGGCATATCTAGACAGCCAGAGGACATCATCAACCGCATCCGGTTCCGTAAAGGGACACCTGCGCGTTGCGCCCCCGCGCAGGATTTAGCCTTCGGGTTCGGGCAGAGGCTGTGCGAGGCCGCCTGCCACACCAAGGCCCGTGTGAAGCTGATCGATCTTGATGGCAGTGGGCAGAACCGAAAATCCTGGCGCAGCCGCGGCCTGATCCGGCCGCGGCCGCACGATTGGCTCTGCTGTCTCCCCAAGCGCGTCCCTGACCAACCGGATCAGCACGGAAGGAGCATAAGGCTTGGGCAGGAAGGGTATCGCCGCGGGCGGATCTTCCATGTCCGGCGTCGTCCGTCCTGAGGTGACGATCACCTTGAGGCCGGCAAACTGCTCGGCCACAATCCGCGCCAGAGCAAAGCCGTTCAGCGGGCCCGGCATGTCCACATCGGTGAACACCAGGCGCACATCATCCCGGGCCTCCAGCAGGGTCAGAGCTTCCTCTGCGTTAACCGCTTCGATCACCCTGTAGCCGCCCTCCTCGGTCAGGATGTCGGAGACGAGCATCCGCACCAGGGCTTCGTCCTCGACGACCAGAATGAGGGTGGGTCTATCGGTGGTCATGCTGCCCCCTGTACCTTTCCAGTGCACTCAGTCAGGAGTGCTGGAGGCGCTCGGGGCTGGGTGGCGTAAGCCGAAGCCTGCCGATTCAGAAGCGGCGACCAAAACCCTTTATATGCTTTCATTCCGCTGCGGGATAGAGCCAGGGTGTCACAAGGCAGGCAGGGTTCCAGAAACAGCCTTGTCCGAAATCGATACGCCAGCCTGCCCTAGTAGGTGGAGGATGTCGCCGGCGCCGGCGGCTTTGTGAATGGGGAGGCATGGCCTCCCACGAAAGCTGTCCAGGCCCGAATACGGGAGTTGCGCCGGGAGCGGAGCGAAGCAGGCCCGAAGCCTCCGCGCCTTCAGAGAGCGCCGGAGGTGCGCTGAGGGCCTTGTGGGCAGATTTGGACCGGTTTGTATGGCGGAAAACACAAAAAGCGGGGCTGATACAATGATGATCGCGGCTCAGACTGAGGAGCCGGGAGGGAGTCACAGCCATGGCCCCGACTTTGGTGAAGTTTGAAGTTTATAGGCCAAACGGTAAGGGCAGTAGCGCTATCGGCATATCGGCCGCAAATACGACGGTCTTTTCGAAGGGCGGAGCCTTGTGCTTCCAGTACCTTTACCCTAACGGCACCAAATTCTTCACTCACATCTTTTCACCGATTGGATACAAGCAATGCACCGCCTCGAAAGACTTAACCACGTGGTATGTTTCACCAACGTTCGACCCAACTAAACCCGACATTGTGGAGATCCACGCCAGCTTCGTTGGTTTCACCGACGACGACGGGACGGCTGTGTTTTGGAATTACGACAGGGGCAATCAATGGCCCGTCGCATTCTTTCCACGAGAAGCCTACTGTAGGGTGACTTACGTGGGGCCTGTTAAGGCGCGTGAGCCGGAGTCGGAGTTATGGCCGAACCCCGCGGACCTCGTTCAGGTTCGAGACCTCGGTACCTGAGCAGACTGATCGTTGGCTTTACCATGGGGGCAGGTTGCGACTGAAGTACTTAACAGATACGCTTAACTGACAAGCTTCCGGCGAGTAGCTACCAGGCACTTGAAGTCAGAAGACCCCGTAGCCGCTACGAGGCGCATAGGTCTCCGTCTGTCCTGTCCGCTGGCTCCGAGCTGGTGCAAGGGCCGGGGCGCTCCAAGCCCTCTCGCCGTCCAGAACCCACGTCGCGCCGTAGCTGTCGTAAGGTTCGGGACTGTTGGCGATCCGCTCGGCGGTCGCCATCTGTTCCAAGATGTCTTCCGTGGTCGCGACAAGCAGAGTGTCGGCCGCCTCGGTGTGCCAGGTTGCGAGTTCGTTGAAGGCCCACAGCGGAACCGTCAGCACGCTCCCGATCATGAGCCAGGTGAGGAACGGATAGGTGACGCCGGCACAGAACAGGCACGCGGCGGCCGAGACGGACAGGAGGAACGCGCTTCCTGGGAACGAGTACCGCTCGATCCCCTTCATGATGTCCGCGAACAGGGACGGCCTTAGCTGGAACGGCACATGGCCCTGTGGCATGGCGCAATATCGGTCGCTGGAATGGTCGATCATGCCGACAAGGACGCCGCTCGGGATCCCGGCGCGGCGTGCGTAGACAAGCGACACCTCATGATCCGGCTCAATGCGGATGGTCGGCTGCACGGTGATGGTGCGGCGAAGTCCGTTCCGCGATTGAATCAGGATCTCGCGGGTGCGGTTGGTGCGTCCGAAGGACACGACTTTCCGCACCGTTCCGCGCCAGGCGAAGAATGTGAAATCCTGATCGGCAATTTGGGTCGAAACGTGCACAGTGCCTCGGGCTCCAGAGTCGCGGCGCATTATGGAGGCCGGTTGAGGACTGTTAAGAGGTTGTTAACCGTTGTCCACCGGCAATGGTCGAACCCCACTCAGCGGCGTTCCATAACGTCCCGTTCCGCGACCTCGGGTCTGTTCGGGTCTGTTGGGGAACCCACGCCTGCTCCCATAATTGATCGTTGACTAGGTCTGAGTTGCGCCCTGAAACGATGTTTGAGCTGCACCCGGAACTCGCTCAGCTTGAGCAGAATATCGCCGACACCCAACGACTCGTCGCCAGGCAGATCGCCCGGATCAAGCGGATGAACGAGCAGGGTTTTGATACCGAAACGGCCACGGCCGTACTTCACGGGCTGGAGCAGGTCCTCGACTACTTTTACGCGCAGCGGGAACGCATCCTCGACATCCTCACGCGCCAGTAAAGAATTGGTCAAAAAGCGCATTATGTACGACGCCAACTATGATGTCCGCCTGATGACGACAGAGATGGCCGGTTTGGTGTGGGATGCATCACTCTTCTCCCGATTGCGGGAGAAGGTTGATGCCGGGCATTCACGTCACCGACCGCCAGGTCAGGCGCTCCATGAGTTCACGCAAGGACGGATATTCTCAGGCCGCCGCTGCGGCACGGGCCGGGTTCAGCGAGCGCACCGGCCGGCGCATCGAAGCCGACCCGGTTCTTCCCAGCCAGCGCGAGGGACGGCGCTACCGGACGCGTCCGGATCCGTTCGCCGAAGTCTGGCGCGACGAACTCGTGCCGATGCTGGAGGCCGCGCCCCAGATCCGGGCCACCACTTTGCTCGAAGAGTTGCAACGGCTGCATCCTGGGCGCTATGGCGACGGCCACCTGCGCTCGCTGCAGCGCCGGGTGGCCCATTGGCGCGCCACCGAGGGACCGGAGCGCGAGCTGATCTTCCGACAGGAGCACCCGCCCGGCCGACAGGCTCTCTCGGACTTTACCAATGGCGCCAAGCTCGGCGTGACCATCGCCGGCCGACCCTTTCCCCATCTGCTCTACCATTTCTGGCTTGCCTATTCCGGCTGGCGCTTCATCAAAGCCATCTGCGGCGGAGAGAGCTTCACGGCTCTCACCGAAGGCCTACAGGAGGCACTCTGGCAGCTCGGCGGCGTCCCGCGCGAGCATCGCACCGACCGGCTCTCGGCCGCCTATCGCAACCTCGCCGAGCGCGAGGACGAGGCTAAGGCCTATGCCGCGTTCTGCAGCCATTACGGTCTGCAGCCCACCCGCAACAATGCCGGCATCGCCCACGAGAATGGATCGGTCGAAGCCGCCCATGGCCATCTCAAGCTCGGATTACGCGAAGCTCTCGACTTGCGCGGCTCGAAAGACTTCGCCGACCTGGAGGCGTACCAGGCTTTTCTGCAGGACTTCGCCATGCGCAAGAACGCAGCCGTGCAGGCGGCACTTGCCATCGAGCGCAAGGCGCTGGCTCCTTTGCCGCGCTTTCGCACCAGCGACTACTCGGTGGCGACTGTCACCGTCACACGCTCCGGCACGATCTCGGTGCGCAACGTCCTCTACACCGTGCCCTCGCGCCTCGTCGGCTGTCGCCTCAAGGTGCACATCTACGATGACCGTCTTGTCTGCCATCTCGGGCTGAGCCCGGTGCTGACGGTCCCGCGCCGCTACTTCAAACGCGGCGGTCCCGGTGTCCGTGTCATTGATTACCGCCATCTGGTCCATGCTCTCGTGAAGAAGCCGCAGGCCTTTCGGCACTCGGTCTTCCGGGAGGATCTGTTCCCGCAGACCGCCTTCCGGCAGGCCTGGGAGGTACTTGATGCCAGGCTCGATCCAAGACAGGCGTGCCGGGTCTATGTCGGCCTGCTGCATCTGGCGGCCACGCACGCCTGCGAGGCCCAGCTGGCCGATCATCTCGCGAGGGTTCTCGCCGGCGGCGGCCTCCCGGATCTCGACCAAGCCCGGACCGTCGTGGCCGGGCCGTTGAACGTCCAGGCGCCGGTTGTCCATGTGAGGGCGCCGGATCCGAGCGTGTACGACTGCCTGATCCCTGTCGATCCCATCGCTGCTTCAGAAGGGGCCGCACCATGACCCGATCCTCATCCGCCGCGCCGCCGGTCGACACGGCGAAGTTGCCGGTCCTGCTCACCACCTTGCGTCTGCCGACCATCTCGCGGCTCTGGCAGGAGATCGGCGCCCGGGCCGATGCGGAAGGCTGGGGATCGGCCCGCTTCCTTGCTGCCCTGTGCGAGCACGAGATCCATGAGCGACACAGTCGACGCATTGCCCGCCATCTCGCCGAGGCCGTCCTGCCCCATGGCAAGACCTTTGCGACCTTCGACTTCTCCGCGGTGCCGAGCCTGCGCAAGGCGCAGGTCCTGGCCCTGGCGGAAGGCGATGCCTGGCTCGACCAAGGTGCCAACATTCTGCTGTTTGGCCCCTCTGGGACCGGCAAGACGCACCTCGCCGCTGCGATCGGCACCGCCCTGATCGAGGCCGGCCAGCGGGTGCTGTTCACGCGCACCACCGATCTGGTTCAGAAGCTGCAGGCCGCCCGGCGTGATCTGAGCCTGCCGGCGACCCTGACCAAACTCGACCGCTTCGATTGCCTGATCCTCGACGATCTCGGCTATGTGCGCAAAGATCAGGCGGAAACGAGCGTCCTGTTCGAGTTGATTGCCGAGCGCTATGAGCGCCGCTCTCTGATCACGACCTGTAATCAGCCCTTCAGCACCTGGAATCAAATCTTCCCGGATCCCGCCATGACGGTGGCGGCGATTGATCGTCTGGTGCACCACGCCACCATTCTGGAGCTCAACACCGAGAGCTATCGACGCCGGACCGCGACGGAGGCTAAGAGTGCCGCGGTCTCATTGTCGTCGGACGCGTCCGGCTAGTTGACGCCGCCCCCGGTGACAGGTCCACTGGGGCGTGTCCTGGAAAGATCCCAACGCGCTCCAGATCAAGATCACCCTGGCCGAGATCGAGCCGCCCGTGTGGCGGCGGCTGGTGGTGCCGTGGACCTGGCATCTGGGACAGCTGCATCTTGCGATCCAGGCGGCGTTCAACTGGTGGGACTACCACCTGCATGAGTTCCGCATTGGCGGCCTGCGCTATGGCGATCCGGAGCTGCTCGAGGACGGCGCTTTTGAGGATGACCCGCGCGTGTTCGACGAGCAAGAGGTGCGGTTGCGCGACTTCGACCGGGAGCCGGGCACGTCATTCACCTACCTCTATGACTTCGGGGACAGCTGGCTTCATACGGTTGAGATCGAGAAGCTGCTGGCTCTCGATGCGCCTCCTCGCTTCGGGACCTGCATCGCAGGCGCCCGCGCCAGACCTCCGGAGGATGTGGGCGGCGTGAGTGGCTATGAGCGCTTTCTCGCCATCATGGCCGACCCGGA
Organism: Microvirga lotononidis; assembly: GCF_034627025.1. Lineage (NCBI taxonomy): Bacteria > Pseudomonadati > Pseudomonadota > Alphaproteobacteria > Hyphomicrobiales > Methylobacteriaceae > Microvirga > Microvirga lotononidis. The sequence goes on from NZ_CP141049.1 coordinate 25,922, forward strand.
CGATCTTGAGCACACCGAGACCCGGATCTGGTGCGGCGGCCACTTCGACCCGGAATGGTTCGATCTGGCGCTCACCGACAAGGACGTCAGGAACGCCCTCAAGCCCAATGTCCGGCGCCGCCTGCACCAGCCTAAGCCCGCACGAAAAAGCCGGTCATCGTAGTTGACGCTACCCGGACACTAAAATTGTCGTTGCACACGTGGGTGAGGCAGCTGAGCTGGCGTCGTAGCCCGTTTCCTCACGCCAGATCATTCGGGCAATGGCACACATCACCCCGAAGGCCTCGTGGAGCCGGAAGACGCGGTCCGGCTCTGTCTCCTCATTGAGGGCCGACATGGCGGGGTAGTGATAGAGGCTGCTCATCAGGGGTGTAACCATCTTTCAGGCCAAGATGGGAACCTATGGCATGCCTAGGCCCTGAAGGCGTTGCGGCCAAAGGCCCCTAACCAACCAGAATGAACAGAAAAGCCTCCCCACCCGCCGTTGCCGTGGAGGTGAGGAGGCTTCCTTGAAGTGAGGAGGATGTGTCCTCGCCCGAGTAACGGCGGACCTGGCGGATGGTTTCACCGGCTTGAGACCGGGTCCGCGACGAAAGGGTTATTGCCAGCTATCGAGCCGATCGGTTTTGCTGGGGTGGATCAAGGCGACCGGCTTGGCCGTTAGCCAGACTGGGCCCAATGAAGAGACAGGTAGCAGTGATGACGGGACGCAGCGACAGGCCTTTGCCAGCTTGGTGGCCATGGTTCCTGGCGAGTATGGCGAGCGTCAGCTTCGCTCTTGCTACGCTTTTAAGGTAAGGTCCAAAGGCCTCCAGCTGAGCTTTTGCAGGCGTGTTCCGGGCGATACGGCCCCGCTGAAACCCATCACACGAGCGTGAGTTGCCTCTTCACATAGGTTAATCAGGGGCAATGCAGGGCACAGCCTTGAGAATTATGCCATGCAGCAGAATGACACTCGGGATTGGTCGCGTGACCTCCCCAGCAGCTTGAACTTTTCCCAGGAGCAGGTGGTCTTCTTCATCGGGCATTCCCTAAAGAGCCTGTACGATGATGTGCTCGCAGCCGACATGCCGGAGCATCTGAAAGCTCTTGTGCTCAAGCTTGAGGAGACATATCCCCCGTAGGCCATGCCCCTTGTGAGGGCCCCCTTTGTACGGTGGATGATCTGATGACCAGCAGGAACGTGACCCGAGTGGATCTGGCCCAGGCCGTCGTCGAGGCTGTTGGTTTGACCCGCCACGAAGCGGTGGCGCTCTCGGAGCAAGTGTTGGCCGAGATTTGCGATACCTTGGAGCGCGGCGAGAACGTGAAACTCTCCGGCTTCGGGAATTTCGTGGTTCGGGAGAAAGCCGAGAGAACCGGTCGAAATCCGAAGACGGGGGTTGAGGTCCCAATCGAACCTCGCCGCGTTGTCACCTTCACCCCATCCCATAAGCTGAAGGATCGTGTGAACGGCGATCCGGTGAGCGCCTGATCTAAGGCGCCGTGAACCCGCCCCTGAAATAAGAGACCTGTTCTCAGAGGCTAATTGCCCTTCGCAGGAGTATGCAAAGCCATCGGTGGCTGTGCCGTGAGCAGCGGGTATCGCCAAATACGGGGTTTGTACCGACTATAGGTTGAGCAAGCCCGCCCGCTCATCGTGGGGAACGGCGAAGATGGAACAAATCAACAACCAATTAGAATAGCCGAGCTTGAAAAACTCGAATCATGGACTCATTCTATTTCGGGTCGGCTTAATTCGGCAGACATGTCCAATAGCCGTGCGGGGCTGGTAGGACGCTCATCACCTCTTCGTCGTTCAAAAGTTTGTCTGAACCGGTGAGTGCATCGGGGCAGGAGTTCAGGAGTCTCTCTTTTGGCTACGCTGAAGCAATTTGAAGAAGCCCTGCGCGCCCAAGGCATGAATATGGCCTTGGCTATCCTGGAGAAGATGCGCAAGGAGGAGAAGAAGACCCGGTCGATCGCTCCGGCCCGTCGCGTCTCAGGGCGCAAAATGACACCAGAGCTCGCCCGCAAGATCCTCGAGCTTCATAGCACCACCGACATGACCCAGCAGGAGATCGCGTTCCAGCTTGGGATCAACCAGGGTCGAGTGAACGAGGTGATCAAGCGCGGAAAGTGGCTCACTGAGGATTCGCAGTCCGAGGAGGCTCAGGCGCGAGATAAGGCGAAAGCCCGGATGAAGCGCATGCAGTCGGAGGATACACCGATCCCGCGCAAGCAGCCGGTGGCCGCAGGTGTCGAAGAAGCGCCGAAAAAGCCGAGAGCGAAGTCGGCCAGTCCTGCACAGTTGTCGATCGACGACTTCCTCAAAGTCTCCGACGACTAAATGGAATCTTGTATCAGCTAGACCCAGCGCCGCTGGCGACAATCAGCTCAAGCCGCGGCAGATCGGTGTGGTGCATCAGCAGCACGCCGTTCTTGTGCGCGAGCTGGTGAGCCGACTTGGTGAAGACCGAGTTGGTGACAACCACTGCGTAGGGTGCATCCTGAAAGGCGGCTGCGGCATAGGCTTCCTGAACCGCCTTGTTGCCGACGGTGCCGTTGTAGAACTTGCACTGGATCACAACCCGCCGGTCTTCCTTCTCGGCAATGATGTCAGCTCCCTGGTCGCCTGATCCGGGGGTGAGCGCAGCACGCCATCCGGCCTCCTGTAGGACATCCCGGCAGTAGAGCTCAAATTCCCTGCCGGTCATTGTGTCGTCGAGCACAACCGTCGACTCGGGTGGCTGGTGTCGATCGATGATCCGGTTGATCCGGGTCCTCAAGCGAGCCGCGTACCGCTTCGAATCCTTGGCCAGGAGATGATCGATCCTCCTGCGCTGGAATTCCGGCACGAGCGTCTTCTTGATGAAGCTGTTGAGGTGCTTATCCCACCCCTCCTCAGAGACATTCCCATATTCGTCAGGTGAGAGCATATGGGCGCGTTTCGTCGCTAGCGTCCTGACATGTGTCAGTGCCGCCCGGTCCGTCAGGTCATAGATCAGCAGGACCGAATGGATTTTGGTGAGGCGCAGGAACAGTAGCAGGGCCAGCCCGATCCAGGCGGCAACCGGCTGGATATACCAGCCGATACCGAGGAGGAAGAGCAGAACGGCGCTGAACGCCTTGTGTCTCCAGAGGTAGCGAAACATTCCCTTATCCGGCAGTCGGCGGGTTCCTATGTGACTGCAAGAGATTGGGTAGCCGACTGGGGTTACCAGCTGCCTCGCAAAGACTTCCGCGGACTGAAACTCACAGGATTATTTCGGCTGCTACTGCCTGGTGATCCGCGTCCGATCGAGAATTTGACCGGCGAAGGCTCGCAACCCTTCGGCCGTGCTGGTCTCGTCCCGCTGTATGACGAAGAGCCCGGTATGGAGCAGGATCATTAACTCTCTGGCTCGTTGAGACTCGGCATCAGTGGCCGGCATCACTTCAGCCATCTTCTCTCTCATGATCGCGGCGTCACGATCCAGGATCTGCATAAGGCGAGAGGTCACTGCATCTCCTTACAAGCGGTTCGTACAGGGGTGTTAGTCTTTGATCACTCACACCCGCTGATTGGTAGCGCTGCGAAGTCGGCAGGTCCAATCACTCAGGCTTGATGCCAAGGGCAAGGCAGTAGCCGTAGTAAGCGTGTTCTCCGGCCTTATGATAGATCTCCACAATGTCCATTTTCTTGCGCCGGTCGAGCGCAAAGCGCGATCTGGTCCGTTGAAGGCGCAGATACGCCTTCGGGCAGGCATCGAGTTTGACGGCTTCCCGCAGGCGAGGGAACTCTTCCGTCGACATCTCCGCCGAGTAGCCATCACGCCCCATAAACATCACGAAGACCTTCCGGTGCTCATTGATGAAGCGCTCGTCGCGGAGAAAGGCAGGGGGCGATGTCTCTGTCATGGGGTTCTCCGATTTGGCAGGCACAACAAAAAAAGCCGCCCCACAATGGAGCGGCTCGTTGTGAAGGCGGGTCGATCCGCGAAAGTGAGAGGTCTTAGACCTCCTGCAGGTTGGCCGCAGACTCTTTGCCCGTCCGGCGGTCCTGCTCGATCTCGAAGGAGATCTTCTGGCCGTCCTTCAGACCGCGGAGGCCTGCGCGCTCCACGGCTGAAATATGGACGAATACGTCCTTGCCGCCATTGTCCGGCTGTATGAAGCCGTAACCCTTGGTTTCGTTAAACCATTTAACCGTCCCAGTCGCCATTCTCGTCTCTAGTCCCTTGTAGTTCCCTCCGGCGGAGCGTCCTGCTCCGCCCTCCGGTGACCGATTGATCACGCGAAGGAGGCTAGTTGGGCAAGGCAACCGTGGCAACAACGTGGCAAAATCAATATTAACTTTTCTTCGGATGCCGCGATTGCTCCCGGCCGGTCACTTCCGCCCAGAACTGGTCCGCTCGGCCCTCAAAGGTATTCGGGCCCCGGCTGTCGCTTTGATAGAACTGGCCGGGTGTGATGCCTGGGGCATATTCCTGCTCCACCCAGCCTCTCGCGTCGTCATGCGGAAAGATGTACCCGCCATAGCCATGCAAGGACTTGGCGCTGGCATAGTGGGTATCGCGCAGATGCAGCGGAACTGGGATTGGCGGAGCGGACTGGGCGTAGGCCATAGCCTGTCCAATCCCGCGGCAGACCGAGTTCGATTTTGGAGCCCGGCAGATATGCAGAGCTGCATGCGCCAAGACAATTTGGGCCTCAGGATAGCCGATATGCTGCACGGCATGCAGCGCCGCGACAGCCGTCTGCAGGGCGGTGTTATCCGCGAGGCCGACATCCTCAGAGGCATGGATCATGATCCGCCGAGCGATGAATCTCGGGTCTTCGCCGGCATGAATTAATTTAGCCAGCCAGTAGAGCGTCGCGTCGGGGTCAGACCCTCGCATTGACTTGATGAAGGCGCTGATCGAGTCGTAGTGTTGATCGGCATTCCGATCATACAGAACCGGCGACGCCTGAAACAGGTCTGCGACCATCTCCCCAGTAATCGTCAGCGTTGAGCCCGCGGTGGCATGGGCCGTAAGCCGGTCCATCGCCGTGAGAACGCGTCTGGCATCTCCACCCGCGTGAGCTGTGAGCTGTGCTAGAGCTGCTTCATCGACGTTGACCGAAATTCCTTTCTCCTCGAAGTGGGCCACGGCGCGAGTGACAACGTCCTTCATGTCGTTGACGGTCAGCGGCTCAAGCCGGAAGACAGTCATGCGTGACACGAGGGCAGGGGTGAGGACGAAACTCGGATTGCCCGTCGTCGCGCCAATCAGGTCAAAGACGCCGTCCTCGACGAGGCCGAGAAGATAGTCGCTTTGGCTGCTGCTGAAGCGATGCACCTCATCGGCAAAGACCAGGAGGTCGCGAACCTGCGCTTCCCGGCCGAGTTCCTTGATGTCGGAGACGTTATTGTGCGCGGGGTGGAGTTCCCGAAACTCTTTCCCGATCTCCTGGCCGATGGATCTCGCAATCGTCGTCTTGCCCGTGCCCGGAGGCCCCCAGAACAGCAATGCGCCCACACGCCCGGAGGACACGATGTTCCGGAGCACCGTGCCGGGGGCAAGGAGATGGCGCTGACCAACGATGTCATCGAGGCGGGTTGGCCGTATCTGAGCGGCAAGGGGCTTGGGGCGGGTACGCGCCGTGGCCGTCTGGAAGAGATCGCTCATGTGTGAACCTAAGGGATGTCCTTGCCCGGTTTCCGGGCGCTATGGGGAGCCTGAGATATGGTGATTTGATGCCGCGAATTCATCGTCGATCCAAGGCTCTGCGACACTCTTCCATCAGGCCTCCCCAGCATTGTTCACGAGTGCCGGTAGCCGTCGGTTTCGATGCCGATGAACATCCCGTGCCAGGTTCCGCCGAAGACGCTGTCGAATGAGAGGAGCCGGAACCTCTTCCGGAAAGCCCGATAATTCGGACTGCCATCTGGAGGGCGTTGAAAGAGCTGGTGCATGGACTTGATTTGGGCGCGGGTCGGGCGAGCGCGGTTCATGATTTCCCTCTTCTAAGTGGATTGAGGTTGGATCACTCGGTGAGGATGTGGGCAGCGGACAGAACGGCTTTGGCCTGATCCGTGAAGAGGACGTCGACCTTCTGCTCTTCCGTCATGAGGTCCCATGCGGCGCGGAACAGGTCCTGAAGATCGCCAACCTCATGGTCACCTTCCGAATTCTCGCCGTGAACGATGGCGGCGTGGGTATAGGTGTCGGCATCCTTCACGTCGGCGAGTGTGAGCGGGCGCTTGGTGTCGTCTCGTTCCGTGAGGACCGGCTCAAAGAACTTCCTGGCCGGAAGCCCATCGCCCTCGTCGAACACGTTGACGATCTTGCCCTCGATGGCGAGGGTCAGTGCGATCCCCTGAGATCCCTCGAGGCGCTCAATGCGATCGATGATCGCCACTGCGCCGACCGGGAACGTGAGCTCGTTGTCATCGGCATCCAGGCCGCTGGTTCCGACCAGCATTTGAACCACGTCGTCTTTCTTGAACCCGAAGGCCTCATGCGATTCCTGGGTCATTTCAGGTGTCCTCGATTAATGTTTCTGGGGTTTTCCGCAGTGGGAGTGCGCCAAGCAAAAAGGGCCGTCGTATCTCGACGACAGCCCTCTTCGTCGGCTCGAACGAGCGCGATAACCCTTTACTTACCATACGGGCCACTCGTCGGTCCGGGAGCCGAACCGCTGGGCAGGCGCGTCGTTAACCAAGCGGACTAGCTCAGTGAGGTTGCGTACATGACACCGATCCTGTCCTCTTGGAGCCACCCAGCCCCGGCTAAAGCTCGCCTTCCAAAGAATCTGCGTCAGCGCGTTCTCGTGGTCGAAGATGAGTTGATCATCGGCGAGATTGCAGCTGAAGCCCTGACCGAGGCCGGCTTCGAGGTGTTTACCGCCGCGAGTGCCGAGGAAGCCGAGGTGATTTTGGCCGATGTTTCCGTGGACGTCCTCTTTACCGACATCGATCTCGGCGGCCGGGACGGGTTTGACCTGGCGGCATCAGCGTTGACGCTCCAACCGCTTTTGTCGGTTGTCTTTACGTCCGGCCGCCCCCGCGCCTGTCACGGAATGTGTGCGTCTGCGGGTGTTCCGTTTCTGCCGAAGCCCTATCGGCTGCCGGAGATGATCGAGATGATCGAGCGGGTGGTGAAGCGCAATCCCCAGTGAGGCGGAATCGGCCTAGCTCGCCTTATTCATTCCGAATCCGGACCGGCTCCTCGAGCGCCTGTTGTCTCTTACGGTATGTTCCCGTGTTCTGGGGTTTGATGAAGAGCGTGGTAATCTCGGGATGCGAGGCCTTCACCTGGGTTTCGATCCGCTTGACGCAGGCCTCGATGTCCGCGGTGGTCAGATCATCCTCGAAATCGGCGCTGAGGGCCGCCACCACCTGCTGCGGCCCCATATGCACCGTGAGAACGCCGTTGGCGCGCTCCACCGCCGGATCGGCCTGGGCGATGGACAGGATTGAGGCCTGCACGTCGGGATGCGCCGCCTCTCCCATCAGCAGCCCTTTCGTCTCCCGCGCCAGCACGAACGCCGTCGCGGCCAGAACGAGGCCGATGCCGATGGATGCGAGACCGTCAAGCTCGGGCCTGTCGAAGGTTTGGGCCGCGCTGATGCCGATCAGCGCGATGAGAAGCCCCAGCAGCGCGGCGCTGTCCTCGAACAGAACGGTGAAGGTCGTCGGATCCTTGCTCTCGTGCACAGCCCTGAAATAGCCCAGCGATCCTTTGGCCCGGCGGAATTCCTTCAGGGCGAACCACCAGGATCCGCCCTCGAACACCAGGGACAGCCCGATCACCACGTAATTGACGATGGGGCTCTCCATAGGCTCCGGATCGCGCATGTGGACGATGCCCTCATAGAAGGACACGCCCGCACCCAGGGCGAAGACGAGAAGCGCGACGATGAACGTCCAGAAGTAGATTTCGCGTCCGTATCCGAATGGCCGCGTCACATCGGGCGGTCGCGCGGCACGGTGTAGACCGTAGAGCAGCAACACCTCGTTGCCCGTATCCACGAGGGAGTGAATGCCCTCGCTGAGCATGGCGGAGCTTCCGGTCCAGGCCGCGGCTGCGAGCTTGGTGATCGCAATCAGCAGATTGCCAAGCAGTGCCGCGTAGATGACCTTTTTGGACGAATGCTGGGACGCCATGCGCGGGTTGCTCCGATGGAGCAGAACGACCGCGCATGGCTTCGGTTTCATTGGGCTAGCTGAAATGCTCTTCGGGCGAGTGTCCGAAGCATCCACTCCTGACCTGAGCAGTGGCAAGCCTTTTCCAGCACGTGTTCAAGACCTTCTCCACGTTCCCGCCCAACCTCCTGGTGCCCTCATCTGCCCGTCAAGCTATTTTGCACTGGCCATCTGTACGATCCGGCAACCAGCGCCGTTACGCAGGGCGGCGGCATCCGGCTAGGTGAGCGAGTTCGCTTTGGCTAACATGGGTCGGATCGTGCCGGTCCGGGATGAAGCAAGCGAGCTGCTCGGCCTGAGCCAGGAGCATGATGCCATCCTCTGATGAGAGGCGCCCACCGTCGAAAGCAGCGGTGTTCTTCTTGCGGCCCACGGCTGGAAACGGGAATGTCGGGGTTGTATCGTCCGTCCTGGCGAGTGTGGCAGCTTTGAAGGGGTTGCAGGACGGGTGTCAGCAACCAAATCCTACGCTGCTTCAAGTGCTTAAGCTACGTCCGCCAGTCCTTCTCTAGCCACCTCATGAATAAGAACGGCTAGATCAGACGTTGGCTGGGCTGGTCACCAAGCGAGGCTTGGTCTGAGCCCGGGCTTTGAGAAGCAAGGCTTTAATGTGCTGCTTGACCTCTGGCTCGTCGACCGGGAGCCGGGCTGCGATGTCACTGGTCGGGACCCCCGCCGCTAAAAGCCGGAGAACAAGAGCTTCCTGCACCGACAGTGCAGGCCGTTGCCCCCTTGTATTCTCGTTGGCGGCGGGATCGACATCCGGTTCAACCGGCCATTCTGTTCTCTTCGCGGCAGCGTAGCACCAACGAGAACACGAATGGGCTGCTGCGTTAGTACTTCCCGAAAGGCACTGATCTGAGCGCGCACAGCGCCGAGGAGATTGCGGCCGTCGCGGCCGCCCTCAACTCAAGGCCAAGAAAGACGTTGGGCTGGAAAACCCCTGCAGAGGCGCTTGACGAATGGCTGCGGGAGATCAACAGAATCCATGTTGCGACGACCGTTTGAATCCGTCCAATACGCAGCCGAGGCCTATGCCCAACAACTGGCTCTGATGAAGGCGAAGGCCTCAATGAGCCGAACGGCTTGCTGCTATGATAATGCCCCGATCGAGTCGTTCTTCCATTCCTTGAAGGTCGAGCTGGTCCATCAGCGGAAAGGATGACGCGCGAAGAGGCTTGCCGGGATCTGTTCGGCTACATTGAGGGCTATTACAATCGGCAGCGCATTCACTCGGCGCTCGGGTACCTCACACCCGAACAGGCCGAGCGGAAAGCGCGCTGATCCGGTGTCCACACAATCGGGGGAAGATCACCGCGGCACCAAAGCCTAGCAATGCAAAGCAGCAAGCGGAAGCGGCTTTGGAGTCACGTTTGGAATCTTCAATCAAACGCCGAAGTGGCTTTTGCGCTACGTAGCCTCGATTACCAACTTGCTTGTCCATGGAACAGGGTTGTTCAATGGGACGCGTCTTGTTCGATCGCCCGGGCCGCTCAACGTCCAGTATTAGTTGATCAAAATTTCAATCGCAGCAAAACCAACGAATAAAGTTCCTGCTCTTAAAGGATGTTATAGATGCTAGGTATGCAGATACTGAAGATGCATCAGCCGTCACACCGGTTACCGAAGTGTCTACCTCCAAAGAGCGGTATAGAGACGGCTCGAATCGCTATTCGGTTGGATCGGCGTCTAGAACGCACCTGATCGTTGGATCGGCCATAAGAAATTTCAGTCAATTACGATGAATGCAGTCCATAACGGTCTTGATGCGACTTGATTAAAAAGAAAATAACGTCCATCTTGGCAAGTAAATTAGAGAGGGTTTACACAGGTCGTTTTTTTGGTTCGCCTCGGGGAGGCGCGACTATGATTAGGCTTGCCACCTACAACGTCGAGAATCTGTTCGCACGCGCGAAGATCTTAGATCGCCATGAGTGGGCAGACGGAAAGGGTACATCGCGCATGGAGGCGGCGCGAGAAATCCTTGATGCCGTTGCTGAATTGAATGGGTTACTCGCCCAGGCAGTGTACACATCTGAAGTCAAGAGAGAGATCCTCAACGCCCTAGAGACGCTTGATTTACTTGATACGGATGAGAATAAGTTTCTAATTCTCCGCCGCAATCGCGGACATCTGCTTAAGCGTCCCAAAAACGGTCCAGTTTTTGTTGCCGCCGACGGGCGCGACGACTGGATTGGCTGGATCGAGATGAAGACCGAGGCCGTTTCAGAGGTCGCGACGCAAAACACCGCACGGGTCATCGGAAACATCAACGCTGATATCATCGCAGTTGTTGAGGCCGAGAACCGGACGTCTCTTCTTCGTTTTAATGAACAAGTTATTACTCCTATCACTGCGCTCAATTACCAAACCATTATGCTTGTCGATGGTAATGACGATCGCGGCATCGACGTAGGGATACTCTGCCGAGACCCAATACTGATCGACTTCATGCGCAGCCATGTTGACGATCGAGATGGCACCAACCGCATCTTCAGCCGCGACTGTGTCGAGTATCACATGCGTCTGCCTAGCGGCGATGGGCTAGTCATCCTAGTCAATCATCTGAAGAGCAAGGGCTATGGACGGCCCCGTGACTCAAACGCTAGGCGCAAGCGTCAGGCTATGCGCGTGCGCGAGATCTATGACGATCTCATAGATCAGGGGATATCAAATATCGCCATCGTCGGCGACCTCAACGACACACCTGATAGCGGCCCACTGTTTCCACTGCTCGGCGACGGCTTGTTGCGCGACGTCAGTGAACATCCATCGTTCACGTTCGATGGGCGCCCTGGCACTTATGCAAACGGAACGGCGAGCCAGAAAATCGACTATATTCTTCTGTCGCCTAATCTCTTCCAACGTGTGCGCGGAGGAGCGATCTACCGCAAAGGCGTCTGGGGCGGCGCAAACGGCTCACTCTTCCCGCATTTCCCTGAGATCACGAAGGAGGTTGAGGCGGCTTCGGACCATGCGGCGATCTACGCGGACCTTGACATGTGACCTGGATGGCCTGGCCGCACTGACTTTCAGGGGAAGCCAAAGCGGGGATGAACATGGAATTGGAAGCGCCACCGATCCCTCTATTGGGTGAGGTCAGAGAGGCTCGGGCAGCTTGGGATCGCGATACTTGGGATCCGCGCCTCCCGGCCGCCTACCGCAAGGTGTTACGCACCTTTGCACAACTGCAGTCCTCGGGAGCCGAGACCGGCCAGATATGGCATGAACTCGCCGACGACGCTCTACGTTTCCTGGGCGGTCAAGGCGACCAATGGTCTATAGGGCTGTCTGCATATAATCACTGGCGCCTCGGTCCATTCCTCGGGATAAGCAACGAGGGATCGGGCGCCACTGTCATCGCCGCAGCAGCGCTCCGTTCGCCAAAGGCGATTGCGCTCGGCAAGCGCCGCAACGCGGTTGGTGTCGGCGTTGCAGTCGATGCCGAGCGCTTGTCTAGTGCCGGCGAGGTGCCTGCGGGCCCGAATGATATGTCGGAGGTGTGGCGCGGCTGCGCGGGACGTCTCCTCACCACCACCAATGTCGGAAGCCGTGTTAATGTGCGACTCTACAAGAGCGCGCCAGTCATTGATATTGAAAGTGGCAATGTGGAGGTCGCGAAGGCAGCGATTGACGTTGCGATCAGGCCCTTTCGTGAAGCGCCAGGCGGTCCCCGGCCGCTTCAGGTCTCTGTCAGATTCGCGGCGGGAGCGTCTGGCCAACCCACAATCCTGCGTTGCCTCAATCAACATATTCGGGAAAGCCAAGGCAAATGGCATAAGCTTTATCCTCTTGCCCTCCATCTAGATTTGCCAGGTCCGGTGGAAGCCGTAGAACTGATCGAACAGGGCATCGCAACTGCAATATCCGCTCGCATTTCGTTCATCTCAATCGCTGGCGAAACCAGCATCGCAGCTAGTGAATCGATCTCGCTGCCGGGTTTGCTCGGCCTCGTTGCGCCTGCGGCTCTGGAGGGCCTCATCGCCAGTGCAAAGGCCGCAGGCGTTCGCTTAGTTCCAGCTAATCGGATAGACCCAGACGCCGTTATGCATGACATCTGGAGCGCGCTCAACTCGGCGCGAAGCTTTGGCCTAAATATGGGAAAGTATGGGCTGTTCCCACTCACACTTGAGCAGAGCAATCGTGTGGTCCGGCGCATTCAGCACTGGTTTAAAGACTGGACGGCGGCTCCAGTCTTCTATGTCGATCAAGGAATTCTGACGAGCGAGCGACTTTATGCTGGCGAGACCGTTGTTCCCGGTATCAAGCTGTGGCTCAAGATGGTCGCAACTCACGGCGTCCATCTAGTACTAATCGACACTGTCGACAAGGCGCGCGGATGGAAGCTTCTGAAGGAGAATGGCGATCCCAAGGGTCTGCTGACGCTTGAACAAGTGGCGGAAATCGAGGCATTTGGCGCCAAGCTAGGCGTCAACATTCTCTGGGCAGGTGGCCTTTCGGTCAAACAGTCGCGCCTACTCGCAGCTTTCGGCGTATTCGGCATTTATGTGACCTCGTCGATCAGCACTCCAGTAGCCGTTAGCGGTCTGTACATAGACGATCCAGGCCTTGCAGCCGCTAGGACCCCGACTTTTGAGGGCGTGCTCGCGCTCAAGTTGCAGATCGACGCCGGCTTCCTGTCAGCTCGATTGAGCGCCCTGAAGGACCTAGCGTCGCGGTCGCTAGCCGCGGCGATTGACGATGCTGTGGATGACGATGAGCGGCTCGCCGCAGTGCTTGTGAGGGCTTGGCGGCAGTGGTGGAAAATGATGCCACCGCACCCGGTCAGGAAGGGGAAATAGCCATGGGAGACAATGCTTCCCGGAACTCGATGGTACCCTATATTAGCTCATCCGAGCAATTCGAATATATCGTTATCGGCACTGGCGCTGGTGGCGGACCTGTCGCCGCGAACCTCGCGAACGCGGGTAAGCGCGTACTGGTATTAGAGGCCGGGGGCACGGGCAAGAACCCCACTTCCGAGTTTAAATACTCAGTAGTCGGCAGCAACGCTCGCCTTGATCCGGAACTTGGTTGGGCTTATTGGGTCAACAGCCGCTTAAATGAGACGGAGAGGGCCCAGCAGCATTTCTATGTGCCGGGAAAAGGTCTCTACTATCCGCGTGGTACGTCGATCGGGGGCTCCACCACCGTCAACGCGATGATAGCACTATACCCGGACAATGATGACTGGAACGCAATCGCGAAACTGACTGGCGACGCGAGCTGGGACGCCGGCGCAATGCGCGACTACTACGTCCGATTAGAAAACGCACGCTATGTAGATGCTGCGGCCGCCGCTCCTGCACGCCATGGCAGGGACGGTTGGCTCCCGCTTGAGCAAGTAGGCATGAAAGGTAACCTATTCAAGGACAACTGGCTCACCGATTACTTGGTGTCGCGTTTGCGTGACCAGCCGGGTGGTGATCAGGTTGCCTTGGCTGCGGCAACGGGTGGCGACTTTCGAGTCGATCCGAATGACTGGCGCGTGGTATGCGAGCGGCGCGTCGGTTTGATCGACCCGCCCCGATCCGCCGACAATGGCGCGCGTTGCGGCACGCGCGAGTTGCTCCTCAACACCATCGCAAGGCATCCCGAGGCGATCCGAATTCAGACCGATTGCTTGGTGACGCGGCTGCTCTTCGCTGACGATGATCCGACGCGCGTCATAGGCGTCGAGTATCTCGAGGGTCCGCACCTCTATGGGGCCTCATGGTACGCAGAACAGTTCTCGAGCCGAGCCGGAGTTCGACGCCAAGCGTTCGCAAGCCGCGAGGTTGTCTTGAGTGCCGGCGCTTTCAATAGTCCGCAGCTCCTCATGCTATCAGGCATCGGACCTAAGGAAGAGCTGGAGCGTCATGGGATCCAGGTGCGCGCCGACCGGCAGGGCGTGGGTCGCAACCTCCAGGACCGGCTCGAGTCCGGCGTAGTGTGTAAGCTCCCATTTGAGCCCAACCTTCACAAGGGCTGTATGTTCGGTGCCGAAGGTGACCCCTGTAAAGCAGACTTCGAAAGTGGTAATCCTGATGCCAGCTATCGCACGAGACTGAATAGGCAATTCTATATGCTCGCACGCTCTAGTAGCAGCCGAGAGGTGCCCAATCTCATGATTTTCGGCTTCACCGGTCGGTTCCGCGGGTATTACCACCCGACGCGCGTACCGCCCTCGGGTAAGGACGAATTCACTTGGTTCGTTCTCTCTGGCCATACAGAGAACCGCGGTGGACGCGTCACTCTGCGCTCGGACAGCCCACGCGACACGCCCGAAATCAATTTCAACAATTTTGAGGACGGAACCGATACAGCGGGCCGCGACCTCGATGCGCTGCTCGCTGGCATTAAAATGGCGCGCCGCATGGCTGGAGGCGTAACCGGCGGCTCGGTACCTGGGGAGATTAGTCCAGGGCCAGAGTGTCGCACCGACGACGATTTGCGCCACTTCATCCGCAACGAGGCTTGGGGACATCATGCATCGTGCACCAACCAGATGGGGCCCGCATCCGACCCACTTGCAGTCGTCGATAGCCGATTTCGCGTCCATGGAATAAAGGGGCTGCGAGTCGTCGACGCCTCGGTGTTCCCACGCATCCCAGGGCTGTTCATCGCCGTACCAATTTTTATGATTGCCGAAAAAGCGAGCGACGTGATTCTCGCTGACGCAGCGGCGGCGTGAGACTCCCCTTCGTGGAAAGGAAACGATCGTGACTAGCGAAGCTACCACACCACCCGTGCAGACTGGCGAGCCAGTCCCGGGTTTTCCGCTCAAGTTCACCTGGCGAACGGACAAATGGCGCGATATCTTCGACGAGCAAATCGAACTGTTGAAGGCCGACGTCGCACGAGCTCGGGCCGACGGGCGCATCGTCCTTTACCTGAGCTGCCCAATTAGCAGCCGGGGCGGTGGATGGTCAGGTACCAATGTCGACATTGCTCGCCATGTCGAGCGATCAATACTCAAGCGATGGGGCGAAGGATTTTGGGTACTCAATCCCGCACAATATCAGCTTGAATCAAAGGCCGGCACAGGTCTAATCGTCGGCCATGCTAAGCGTCTTGGAATAGACCTCGATGAACTGTTAGCTAGTGGCTATCCTAGTGGAGGTGATTACCTCCGCATGTGGACCAAAGTGCTGGTTGAAGATGGAGCTAACAACCTCGGGCACAACTTCGACGCATTCTACTTCCTAGGACCGACAGACGTCTTTTCCTTCTTCACAGAAAATGGATCACAGTCGATGACGGCGGGGATTCAGAATTATTTCGCCCGTAAAATGGATTGCGACATTGAGTTTCGCAAGCAGTTCGCCGTGCCCGAGATCGACTTTGGGGCCTCGGCTAGGTCAGGAGCCCAGGACCATTGGACTCAGCTTCGGTTCGACTTTCTCCGTTTTTACGGCCTGCGAGCTAGCGCCAATTTCAGCCTCGGCAGCCATGACGAATGGCAGATTCTGCGCCTGATCAACGAAGGCAGGCGTAAGGAAACTACAAGCCCGACGATGCTAGACGGCGACGTCGGTCAACAGATCGCCGCTTTCTTCGACGGTAACCAGGTGAGCATGGCGGCCACCGAGATTTCAATTTCACGGGGATATTCGTTATAGGGTAGCGCCAAGCCGAATACCTTATTTGAGAACTAAAACTTTCGCTGAGGAAACGGGAGAGAATGATGCACGGCTTACGACTTGTGGAGGCCCTATAGGGGTTCGCGTTAGTCATCTTCCGATACCGCTACAGCTTTCTGCGGAACATCAAAATGCCCAGTGCGTTGGCACTGTGAACCTGGAAGTTACTTGTCTGGATGCCAGACCACTCGCAGTTCTTAGATCGAAGAATCAAAGAGTGATTTAGACACCCAATCGCAGCTTGCACCCGAAGGCAACGCGAGTTCGGGGAAGTTGCTAGAATTCAATATTAACTATATATTGATTATCCAATGCCATGTCTTTTTGGAGGCTGAAGATGTGGATTCGATCTAGAAGTCTGCTGCTCGCGTTGGCACTTGCCGTAGCGGCGCTATCGCCGGGGCACGCTGCGGACGGGAGCGTGACGGCGCACCTTCGAGAGACACTGTTGGTACCGCCGAAAGCGCTTGAGAACGCCACGCCCGCCCCCTTTACGCGGGCCGATACGGCGACGTGCATATGCGATGGTATCCCCTTCCAGGCGAGTTGTCCGGGTAGCCAGAGAGTAACCTGCAAGTGCCAGCCCCCCGGATATAACTGTTCGAACTAGTTGTAGTTGTAAGCTGTCGGCTCCAATGATGCCGTCGACCGGTTAACCGGCTATATATATACGGTTGCGCCAAGCGGGCGAGCGACGCAGCACTTTGGCGTGGTCCGTTCTGCTTTCGAGAGTACAAGGAGCGTGTGTGGAAGATCCGGTCGGCACGTCAACAAACGCTTTTTTCACGCTGGAGAGCATGATGACGCTCGGCGGCGCCACGGGTGCGACGTTCGTCGTAGCAAACGGCATTCAACGTGCCTTCGATTATAACCCGCGTTGGCTCGCGCTCCTGATTGCCCAACTGGTCTGCCTTGGTGTGGTCTATCAATCGCATGGCGTCGGCAGTGACTATGTGATCGGCGTGATCAACGGCTTTCTAGTGTATTGCTCGGCAGCCGGTGCGACCGGCGCGGCCGGTGTGGCCTCAGGAGCGGCGCCGGTACGTGACGCGAGTGCGCGATCAGGCAACGTTACGCGCGAGGCCTCCCAGGCACCCGGCCATCGGCAACTTTTCACGCCATGGTTTTGACCAGCATGTTGAGTGGATCAATCCAGGCAACAGCGTTCGGCGATCTGACGCGCGCCGTTCTCGTCGGCGTCAGCAACTTTGAAGACAAAGCCTTTCGGGAACTCAAGGCCTGCGCGCCGGAGACCGAGCGTCTTGGCGCGGCGCTGACGGACCCGGCTGGATGCCGCATACCCGATCAAAACGTTGATGTCGTCGTCGACGCACGCGCCACTTTGGATCAGGTCATACCGTTGTTGCAAGCGGCAAGCTCAGCGGCAACGCCGGATCAAATCCTCATCATCTATTTTGCAGGGCACGGCGAGAAGATCGAAGGCGGTTTCGGGCTGATATTGCACGACACGCGACAGGCCGACCTAGCCCGGACGGCGCTGACCAGCGCCCAGCTCGACCGAATTTTCTCTGGCTGCAGGGCGCGGGGCCTACTGATAATCCTGGATTGCTGTGGTGGCGCGGCGCTAGCAGAGAATGCGCCCGCCTTCATGCAGCGGGTTGGGCAGCACGATTTCCGCATCCTCCTGAGCGCCTCGCGGGTCGATCAGTCGTCGTGGGAGACCTCGCGCGGATCCGTCTTTACCAAACACCTGATCGATGTCGTGGAAGGGACCACGCAGGTTTCTGCCACACCCGGCCAAGTCTACTTCAATGACCTGTTGCGGCACTTGCGTAACTCAGTGGCTGAGGAGATTGCCAACGCAGGTGGGGAGTTGCCCCCACAGGAGCCGGTGTTCAATGGCGGCTACATCGACGATCCGCTGATCTTCGTTCACACTGGGGAGACGCTGAAGCAGATCCGCGTGAAGGTCCAACGGTATTCGCAATCCTATGTGCGTGCGCGCATTCGCTTCACCATTCTGCTCATTGTGAGCCTATTGCTCCTCGGACTTGGCGGTTTCTGGCTCGTGCTCGATCAACATTACTTTCTTCAGGCAGGCGACCGTTCGACGGCCGTGTATCATGGCTACCCTGGCTTGAGTGGTCTAGGGTATCCCAAGCTGCTTTGGGCTGCTGAAGTACAGCGCAATTTCCTCAAGCCCGACAGCCCGCTCGTCAACAACGAAACGGTTGTTGCAAGACGCACCCA
This sequence comes from Microvirga lotononidis, assembly GCF_034627025.1. NCBI lineage: Bacteria > Pseudomonadati > Pseudomonadota > Alphaproteobacteria > Hyphomicrobiales > Methylobacteriaceae > Microvirga > Microvirga lotononidis. The sequence goes on from NZ_CP141049.1 coordinate 43,904, forward strand.
GCCTCCGTTCGCCACCCTCTTGGCCGAACTGTCTCCGGCAGGCCAGTCCATGTTGTGGGTTTGGGCTGGTCAGAAGGAAGAAGCACGACGCCGGGCCAAGGCGGGCATGGACGCCGTCGGTGCGGACCGGCCGAACGATTGGGCGGAATTGGCGCAACTCTTCGCTGCCAACGCGACGGCTGCGGACATAGCGCCACTTGAGGTACTGAGCCGACATCAGAATGTTTCCGTGGTTCAGGCCGCATTGCGGGCGCTGGCGCGGCTCAAACGAACTGACGCAGTCGAGGCCCTATCCCGGCGAGGCTTCGACATGAATCAGGCCGGCATCCATGTCAACGCGCTGAAGTATTGGGATCGGCCCTGCGACGACACGCTGCGGGACTATCTGAACAAGTTCCAGCGCGCCATGTCTTATAAGCAGTTCGTACGCGCGACACTCGAAACAGCATTGGATACACAATGTACCATTGACCTTGACCCGTTGCTGGCCGCCGACCGGGCCTACCTGGGCGCGGTCGCAACCTACTGGGCAACGCTGGGCGGCGAAACGCCAGGGGCACTTGCCAAGAATATCCAAGGTGAGATTGCAGTCACGATCACGCGTATTGCCGAGGGTGACCACGGGGTAGTGCAGAAGGGATTCCCCATCCTAGATCGCCTCGTCGAGATGGGGCTTGCCTTGCCAAAAACCGACTGTCCTGTGCCTGCCACGGAAACAGGGTCCGCGCCGGCGCGCCAGAGCGTCATTGGCCGTTTCAGACAACTCATGGCGGCGCTCGACGGCGTGTCAAGCCCGACAGCATTCCGCTACGAGCGCACGCGTTTGGCCGCATACCTGGCTGCGACATGCAAAGGCGTCACGGTGATCCTGATCCCTGCAGAGCAACCCGGCGCCCAGTGGTCGATCGCACTTGTGCAAGGAACAGAGCAGCAAATCGTAATGCAGTTTGCTTTCAATTCCAGCAACGTACCGATCGACGCTATTCAACTGGCCGAGTATATTACGGCGCCAGACCAAGCCGCGCCGCTTCAGGAGTTGGCTGCTGGCAATCTCGATGCATATTGGAAGTCACGGATTCTGCGGAAGCTACGCCTGTTGAAGGTGCCTGCCGCGCCGATCAACCCTTTCTTTAGCCGCGGAGAGGTGGAGCTTCAGGTCGAGGCCTACCTATGGCAGGCCTCGAGCGATCACGAAGGCGCGTTGCGCGCAGCTCTGGCGCGGCTGAATGACCCCACCGCTGAATTCCTTCCCGCGTTGTTGACACTTTTGGACAAGGACGAAAGTTCGCGCGCCGTAATCATGCGCGCCTTGGCCGGGGCTGTTTCGGATGAGACCCGGCGCACCGCGCTCATCACCCTGTTCGGGACTAAAGATCAAGTTGCCGAAAGGCTAGCTTCACCCCAATCAGAGATTCGCGCAGTCGCGATCGACTATCTTCAATTCCGTGACGATCTTCTCGACGTTGCCGCGGTCGCGCAGCCGGCGCTGGTGATGCCGACCTTCTTTTCAGCAAATTTCACGAACATTGCGTTTCACCGCAGCCGGATCCGCGCTGATCTCGCTTCGACGCCTGACTGGGCGATCGCAGTCCGCTCGAAGCTAATGCTCGATACACGCAACGATCTGTCAAGTGGCCTGCGCCTTTGGATCGACCGGGAGACACGGCGGCGCACCGAAGGCTTGCCGCTGGGTAGCGAATGAGCGCGCGACCGCGCAATTTATATACCAATTTCAATTACAAATAGATTCGGAGTTTTATTTTAGGTGTCGCGCCATTTAGAGCAGTCTGAGGTCGCACGGATTCACCTGGTTTGATTCCATAGTTGTGGGCTGGCAAAGAGGGATTTCAGCATAAAGGCACCTCTGTCTCTCGACCTGCTCCAACACCTTGTGGCTGCCGTTGAGGAAGGTAGTCCGATCCGCCAAGGGCCGTGGCCCACACTCTCGAGGTGGTGCGCTCGAACCTTGTCAAGCAGACACAGCCGCAACCCTCCCGCCCGCGCGGCCGGCCGCCCTTACCGAATGCCGCTGTGGTCGAAAAGATCAAGGCTGTGATTGCCACCATGCCCACCTACGGCTATCGGCAGGTGCATGCCGCTCTGGCGCGCCGAGCGCATGAGCAGGGCCCGGGTCCCTCCCAACCACAAGCGGGTTTATCGCGTGATGAAGGTGCACGGCCTGCGGCTCCAGCGGCATGCGGGCGGCGTCGGGACACGCCAGCACGACGGGCGCATCGCGGTCGCGCACTGCAATCTCCGATCGTGCTCGGACGGATTTGAGCTCGATTGTGACAATGGCGAGAAGATGCGGGTGGCCTTTGCCCTTGATTGTTGTGACCGCGAGGCGCTGGGCTATGTCGCCACCACAGAGAGGATCAAGGGCGAGGATGTCTGCAATCTGATGCTCAGCGCAGTCGGGCATCGCTTCGGGCCTGTGAACCGGCTGCCGCACATGGTCGAGTAGCTGATTGACAGCGAGAGCTGCAACGTGGCGGGGCCGACCTAGTCGTTTGCTCGGGAGACTGGACTGGAGCCGCGTACCACACCGCTGGAGAGCCCGCAATCGAATGGCATGGCTGAGGCCTTCGTGCGCACGATCAAGCGCGATTATACCCGTGTCAGTTCCTGTCCAGATGCCCGCTCCGTGATGGCCGCACTGCCGGGCTGGTTTGCTCATGACAACCAGCTTCAACCGCATCGGACTCACGGCTATCATTCACCTCGCGAGTTCATCGCGGCCTGTCAATTCAAGGAAGCTGTGTCCACTCTTTAAGGGGCAGCAACAAGAAGTGCGCGGATCATGTGCGGCTGCCTAGAGACAGCAGGTGCGGTTGCACCGACGTGAAAGTAGACATTTCCAGAATATTCTTGAACCACCCTCCTTATCCTTATCATCAGGCATTACTCGAATGCGCACCGCCACACCCCTTTGTTGCAGCTTGACGCCGAGTCACTTGCATTTGCATCCTTTCGGCAGAATTGGTCACGGTCATATCGCGCACGTGCCCTGCCGTTCCTGATGTGCCCCGGAGGACACGGGTATGCGTCATGGCTGAGGTCATTCAAACGATCTTTATCGACCCACCCATTGCTGTGGCGCGCCTCGGAAGCAGTTCCGAGTCACAAGAGGGATTTATGTGGGCCCGGTCGCCTGATCCGCGTGCCCATGGTGAAACCGCAGTTATACCGGATTGGACCCTGCGCGTACTGCCCGATGGCTCAGTTGAACCCTACCTGCCTGGGGAGTTGCGCTTCCGAGACGGTCCGCAAGTCCGTCCGGTTTCCCCATTTTTCGAGGTTTGGGTACGCTTGGGCGAGAACGGTTCCGATCCTTCGACTTGGAGAGACGCACCCCTCACACCGGCTCTGCTCGCAGCGCAGGGTACCAACCTTACCGCGCTCGTGGTCACAGTTGACGCACGTAATGCCAAGGCCGCTCGGAGAACTGGACAGCCTCAGTTGGTATTCGGGACATTTCCAGCCGTCCACATTCGGGGTGATTACCATGCGCCGGTCCCGCTTTATGGAACGAGTCCGCCCGCCTCAAGCCGCCCTATGATACCGCTTGGGAGAGGCATACCCTTGGGCAGCGTGCAACTCCTGCGCAGTCGAATGCAGCCAACGGAACGCTCTTGGAGCGAGGTAGTAAATGTGGAGACTGTCCGCCTGAGATTTACGCCCGCAAAAGGGCTTATCTTCGGGCCACCGGCCGCCGCAGAGACCACTCCCTTGCGTCCGTTTCCGGCTGTTCCAGTCGAGAATGCATTTTTGGACCCTTCGGCTGGTTGGTTTGGTGCGAGCGATGTTGGCGCATATGGCAATCCTGACGCAGGGCGGGTCGAGCCATCTGACACGTACGATGGTGCTGAGGCACCGGGGGAGAGTGGCCGAGTAGGACCGTCGCTCGGCGTGATCGACGACACGTGCGAGGCTCGCATTCAGGTTACCCTCACCGTCCCTGGGTCTCCCGAGCTTCTTGCACGGGCAAATGTATTCGTGGGACCGCCCGACTTTGCGCCGGACCGACGCCCATTCCTCTCCCTCGCAGACGAGTTGAACGATCGCGCAGGCGACGCGACTGAGCGGAGTGCGGCGCTGACGGGTGTCGCGCTCGACCAATGGGTGGAGGACCTGTTTGAGCGGGTGTTCGAGACGATCTACCTGTTCAATGTCGACTGGTATCGCACTCGGAGGGCTGCCACTGTCCCATCCGACAAACTCCGCGCTATGTCCATCCCGGGCGACAAGGTTTCGGAACCAGGGCGAGCAATGGGTGGCCGCGACCCGCTTCGCAGCCCGGAGTTCACGATCCTTGACCCCACCACCAACGAGCCTTTGCCCCTATCCGAGCATGCGCGTACGCGGCACCGTGCTCTGTCGGACGTGTTGGAGCTGCGTGCATTTGTGCAGCGTCATCCAGGCCGTGTGAAGGAACTCGTTCGCCGTGCCTTCGAGATTGAGGCTAATGAGGGGGCCATCCAGACTACAATGCGCATGCCACCATTCATGCGCCAGTCCAACGCGCAGCCTCTTACGCTCGCAAGTTGGCAATATGACCTACTCATGCGTTGGGTCGAGGAGACCGAGCGGGCAGCCGCTGCTAAGGCTCCCGCAGCGGCGTCAGGCGTAGCGGCTTCTAGCCCAGTCGGACAACTCAGTAGCTTAGCCCAACAGCGGCGTGAGGACGTCCTTGAGCGTCTCGCGCGCGAGGCCAATAAGTACGGAGAGGGTGACATATGAGCGTGGTCCAGCAGGTCGCAGAGCCACTCCTAGCCCCAGCGTGGAAGAGGTTCTCATCATCTGCGGGCGAACACCTCCTGGTGGTGCCCCACAGTCGACTGTTCGACCTGCCGCCCGACGCTGCGGCGCGGTTCGACGAAGGTGAGGCGGGCGCGCTCGCCCTTGCCATGACGCTTGGCCAAGCCGGGCTTGGCGAGGACCGGCTAGACGTCGTACCGGAGCCCGCCCCCCAGAGTCTGTCCCTCAACGTGAGCTCCTCCTGCAATCTCGCTTGCACCTACTGCTACGCCGGCCGCGGCAGTTTTGGCAGCGCACAGATCGCAGCGATGACACCTGAGGTCGCGAACGCGGCGGTCGACCGACTTCTCGCAGATGCAAGGCGAGAGCGGCCCGTGACCGTGGGCTTTCTGGGTGGAGAGCCCTTCGTCAACAGGGCACTTGTCCACCAAGTGGTTGCCTACGCGTCGGATGCGGCACGCCGGCGCGGCTTCGATCTGCGCTTTTCGGTGACGACCAATGGGACCCTACTGAACTCGGCTGACCTCGAACTCGTCCGCTCTAACCGGTTTGCGGTCACGGTAAGTGTAGACGGTGGAGAGGGTACTCATGACCGGCAGCGTCCGAGCGCTAGTGGGCGCGGCAGCTTTCGACGACTGCGGGAACACATCCGCCCCCTCCTCATTGAGCCGGGCAAAGCGCAGGTTGCGGCGCGAGTCACTGTCACACGGCACGATCTCGATCTGCCCATGCTCTTCGCCGAGCTCCGCGAGCTCGGCTTCGCGGAAATCGGCTTCGCACCGCTTCGCGCCGTCAGCGGCCGCCCTCACCGCGACGCTCTCCGCGCGGAGGACTGGCCAGTCTACTTGGACGCTCTGATCCGCGTCGCGAAGGCGGAGATCCGCTCGGCAACCGCGGGGATGCCCCTCGTCCTCACGAACCTTGCGGTGGCTCTCAAGCAAATTGGTGCAGGCGCGAGTTCGCCTTTCCCGTGTGGCGCCGGAGGCGGGTATTTTTCGGTGGCGGCAGACGGCCGCTGGTACGCTTGCCACCGTGCTGTCGGCGAGCCCGACTTCGAGCTCGGCGACAATACTGGCCTCGATCAAGCCAAAAGACGCGCGTTCCTCAGTGCCAGGCACGTCCATGCCAAGGCGGACTGCGGTGCTTGTTGGGCGCGCTACCTATGCTCAGGCGGTTGCCATCAAGAGGCAGCGACCCGGTCCCTAGAATCGTGCGACTTTGTCCGGGGATGGCTCGAGTTTTGCCTCGCCACCGCGTGCGAGCTACCTAGTCCCTCGGCCAAAGCCATCACAGATCATCGTTCCGGAGTCTGTCAGGCATGAGTGCGGAACACATACTGAAGCTCCACCCGCGCAATATTGCGGCCTTGCGGCGCGGCCGCGATCCGCAAGAGGCTTTGCGCACCATTCTCGGCAACCCTGTCTCGACCCGACTGGAATCGGGGGTCGGCAACTGTTTCCCTGGCCTTGAGTGTGATCTGCGCAATCTAGAGCGACGCTTCTTTCCACATGTGGAGGTCGATATCTCAGACCAAGCCATCCATCTCGTCGCGGTCGACGCGCTGGCAGTGGCGGAGGACAAAGAGATCGATGACGCCTGTCGGGCTGTCTACGCCGAGCTTTCTGATGACCTCCGGGCGGGTCAGAGTTGGACCGTAAAGGAAATGGCTGGCCGATTCGGCGAGTTGGGCGAGCAGAGGCTCGACATTGGAACCCTGAAGGCGCCAAGCATAGGTGAAGGGCGCCGCCCACCTGATGCATGGGTGGCCGTGCGCATGCTCACGGAAGGATCGCCTGTCGAACTTATCCTTCAGCGGGTCGACGACGGCCGAGAGCTCACGCTCAGGGGCAACCGCCTCCGATACCTTGACGACGGCGGAGCCCTGGCTCCGGTATTCGTGCCAGGTGAACTCACCCAATCACTCTGCAGTCCATGGACCCACGATTTCCGCGATTGCGGATGTTTCTATTGGGCGTCCAACCACCCCGACATCGCTCTCACTCCCGCCATTGGCGCCGAAGGGGCCGATCCCGCGAGCGAACAAGACGTATGGGTCGTCTGGGAGCGCAGCGACCGAACCGGCCAGCCGCGACCTGCCAGCAACGAGCGGCCGCGGCGCTTCGAAATGGATCATTATGAGATTAATGGTGCCTGGGAGGCTCTGAACTTCGTCATCGAGAGCCGGGAGCTGACTGGACCCTATCTCGCCACCGGGCCAAAGGCAGTTCCGGCTCTTGCGTCCCAGGAGGAACTAGAGGCCAGCCTCCACTACGCTGCTGGTGTCGAACTTGGGGTGATGCTTGAATACCTCACCGCCATGTATTCGCTTCGCGACTCGGCCGGCCTCGAACTGCCGCTGCGCGACGACGTCCGGGCTGCCACTGCGGAGATCCTGCGGATTGCCATTGGAGAGATGCGGCACCTGAGAGCTGTGAATGACTTACTCCGATCCATTCAGGGGCCAGCCCGCTTCAAACCAGCCCTGCGGGTTGCTACGCATGTTCCCAGCATTAAGGAAGGCGAGTTTCGTGCCATACAAGCCCGCCCCGCGACCCTCGATGTGATCGACGATTTCATCGCCGTGGAGGCCCCGTCAACATCCGTCGACGGCCTCTACGCACCAGTCCTCGCCTACCTGGAGAGATACGGCACTGACGAACAGGTGCAGGCCGTACGCTCCATCATGTTCGAAGGGGACGACCACTATGAAACGTTTAGTGCAATCCGCGAGTGGCTCGGGCGCCATCAGGAACGCGATTACCTCCGAGCAGTCACGCTGACCCCGCCACCAAACGACAATGAGGCCGGCGCGATCCTGCGGCACCGATACGCCGAGCTCCTCGCCGCTCTGTACAAAGGTTATGTGGTCGGCATGCCCACCGGCGCGCCTTGGGTGAACGGGGCCCGCGCCTTTATGCTCGCGCCTGACGGATTTGACGGGGCTGCCAAAGCTGTCGCGGCACAGGGTTTCCTCGCCATATTCTCTCCCCCGGACGGCGATCCCCGGTTCGAGCCGATCACGCCGCCCACCGTGGCGCAGCGCCTTGCCTGACTTTGACCTCGCGGTGCTTGGGGCCGGGCCCGTCGGCCTCGCGGCCGCTGCCGAGGGGGCGCGCCTGGGGCGCCGCGTCCTCCTTGTGATGCGCTACCCCTTTAACCGAGGGAGGTCCGACACCATGCACGCGCCACGGGTCGAGGCTATTCCTGCCTCGACGCTAGCGCTTCTAGCACGATACGGCATCACGCCTGGGCGCGTCGGTGCCGGCGAGGTTCACGGAGATCGTTGGGGGGCTTGGGCGGCGGAGGCTCCGGTAGCGCTGCCTGGGCGGCCGACTGTCCATATCGAGCGGACTCTCCTTGAAGGTGCCTTCGTTGATCTGGTGCGCACCGAGCCCCGCATAACCGTTTGTGACGTGCCGGTTGCCCGTGGCGTCGGCGCCACTGATCTCGGCGCGGCACGCGTCCTCGACGCGACCGGGCGCCAAGCTGTGACGTCGGGGCTCAGAACGGGGCCGCGGCGCCCATGGGTCGGGAGACTGTTCTGGGCGCCGCGGCGCGCGACCACAGTGCCAGGGACCTTCTCCATCGCGGCCACGCCGAACGGTTACGCGTATCGCCTAGCCAGCACAGTTGGGGTCACGCTCGGCCTCGTCGGGCGCGGCTCCGCCATCGCCAAAGGCGCCTCTGTCATTGATCGGTATCTCAGCTGCCACGCTCCATGGCTTCTCGGCGGCATGCCGCCTTTGTCGGATATGATGCCGGTGGCAGGCGGCGGCGCTACGGTGCAGTGGGGCGCGGCGGCACCGGGCACGATCCTTATCGGGGCCGCAGCCCTTGCGCGGGACGCGCTCTCCTCGCAAGGCCTTGCTGCCGGGCTCAGCGAAGCCTTGGCCAGCGCTTCGATAGCAAGCGGCTATGACGAGATCCTGTTATCCCACCGCCAAGAGGAACAGCGTCGGGCGCATCTTGCCCACCTGCTCCAGATTTGCCGCTCTCATCGTTTTGTTAACGAGCCAATCTGGGCTGAGTACATTGCGTTCTTGGAACGTGAGGCTCGGGCCCCCTCTCTTTCCAGCGCAGCTTTTGTAGACGAAGGTCTCATCGGATTGATCAGACGCAAGGGGAGGCCCCAATCGGCTGCGACGGCTAGGCCCGCGTCCTGACGGGGGATGGAAACCACAGTCGTGAAAATCGCGCACAGATAGGTACCTTCAGCTTAGGAGCCAAGAAGCAAAAACACACCCACAACTGATTTGCTTGTTCTTGCGTGGAAACCTAAAGTCGATCCGCGATCAGATCTGTGCAGGAAGCTCCCAATCCTCTTCCAATGGTATATTTGGGGCGGGAGTTCTTGTCAGCATGGCCGGATCAATAACTCATCCCTTCGGTCTCGATCATCAGTTGGCTACAATGCCAGACTTACCCGCGCCTCTGCCGCGGTGGCCGCCAAATTCGCCGCGGCGGCGCGCTTCTGGGTCGAAGCAAGGAGATGGACGGTCGTGGGAGTTGCCCTTCACCTCGCTTAGCCGCGACCCGGCGGACCACATCGGCAAGCGGCGCCTCTGGCGAAGGTCAGCTTCACCATAAGTTGTCTACAAGGCCGACCGGCTCACCCGCTCCTTGGCTTCTTATGGATCATTGTGGTTAGTTCCAGCCTCAAGCACTGTCTGCTTACTCTATACGCTTGGCAACGTCTAGATTAGGGGCCTATCTTGAGGATCGTTTGTGCGTAAGCAAAACAGACTTTCAAGACTAGCGACCGGCGAGGCAGCATGGCGCATCAAGTATTTCCGACCCGTCTAAATTTAGATAGCCAGATCCATTACCATAGTGGCGGGCCGCCGCCAGTGGATGCGCTGACTTTACCGCCGGGAAAGCTTTATCGGCTGCGGCGAGGGCGTGACGCCTTTCCCAACGGCATGGATTCGACCGAGCAAGAGGTTCTCAACGATCCTCTCGCGACATTACTCCTGCGCCGAGGCATTTTCCCCCTTACGATGGGAGAACTGGATGCCGCACTCGCAGCTGACGGGACGCTGCCGCACCGGTTGTCCTTCGTCGTCGCCGAAGGGGGCACCATCCCGTTCAATGAAGCGCCGGCGCTGCAGCGCGGCTTCCGCTTCGTGATCGCTTACGGCCAGGAGGAGGGGGTTGCCGATCTGTTCGTCAGCACGGCGGCCCCGTTTGACAGCGCCAATCAGTTCTTGCAGGTGCTGGGCTGGGATGCCGCCGCAGGCGCCTTCCAGTTCTACGAGCGCCGCAACGGCAGCTGGTTCTGGGCAGGCAGTTCATGGGACTCGCTAGAGGAAGACATGCGGGGCAAAGGCCCCTTCGACAGCCATGTCAACGGCTCGATGGTAATGAAGGAATTGCGGGCCCCGTGGCTTCACTGGAGTAGCCAAAGCCACACGATTCCCGCCGAGACCATGGCGCCGGACGACCCGCTTGCCGCCGATCCATTCTTCACCGATGCAAAAGGGGGCGAGACGCTGGAGAAACTGGTCGTCGATGGGATCGACCGGTGGACGAGCGCACGATTGGCGCTGGCTGTCGGAGCAGACGGCACGATTGCGCAACCCGACCGACTCATGCGTCACCTGCTGACCACGACGACCGTCAACATCGCCTGCTCGCCCGACACGTCGGTCGGACCGCCGGGCGCGCCGATCCGCATCCCCCGCAGCTTCTTCTTCAACACCCGCTGTCTCGTTGACCTACTCGGACTTCATCCGCAGGTCGAGCGGCCGCAGGTGAGCCGCGAGCGCTATTTGGCCTCCGCCAAAAGGCTCGGCCTCCATTTGGTCGATTCCAAGCAGGGTTTTCGGCGCGACGGCGACGTGCTTTTTGCCTGGGCCGTGCCGGAGCCTGCCTTTGAGGACATCGACGTGCTAGCGCATCTACTGCGGCGCGGCGTACTTTCCCAACGCTTCGCCTGCGCGCTCCTCATGGTAGATTTTCCCAATCCTGTGGGCTCAAAGTCGCGAGAAACGTTGATGCGCCACGTCCCCGGAGGCGTGGCGGCCAGCGGCCCCGGGCTGGAAAATCTGATGATGAAATCGCTGGAGGCGGCGGCTGCGGAAGATCCGTCCTCTCCCGAAGCGGAATTCCTTGTTCACTGGGGCGCCGATGATTCTACATGGCGGGACGCAGCGGCAGGGCGCATTAGCACCTTCATGGCGGCGGTCGCGGAGCGGCTTGCCGACGATGCTGGCCTTGACGACCTGATGCGGCTGGCGGAGTCGCGGCGCCGCGAGTTCCGCCGCCGGCCGCTAAGCGAGTTCGGACTGACCCTACCCCGGCTCGCCACTGTGGCGCCGGACGCCCCGCTTCTGCTCCTCAAAGCCGACGGGCGAGTCACAGGCTCAATCTCAAACAGTGAGGGAAATCCAGCCATGGCTTTCAACTTCGATCCGCCTGGACATCTCGAGGACTTGGACGCTGCCGGACGCCAGCGATGGCACGGCATTATCTCGCGGATCTTCGACCGCGCTCGGGAAGGTTCGCCGCAAGACAACGACGGGCCGAGGCTCCAGTTCTTCAACCCCGCATCCACCGCCGCAGGCGCTGATGCCGTGGAGGAGGACATCGAATGGTCGGCCTTTCCGCGGCAGGTTGAGATCGACAGCGGGAGCGATGAGGAGCGGTGGTCGGTTGCTGACGGCAGCCGCGACGTCCAAGACGAGTACTGCGAATGGAGCGTCGAACGGCAGGACGGCAACATCGTCCGGGTGTTCTTCACTTGCGAGGGTCCCGAGTATTGGGAACTTTTGGCTGAGAGCAATTTCGACCTCGTCGTCGACCTCTATCGGCGGCATGTTAATCCGGGCGTAATGCCGGACGACCTGCGAGACGGGGCCGGCAACTATCGGCCGCGTAACAAGTGGAACAACAGCACCACACGTGGGGCGATGCACCTCGTTCAGAGGGCGAATACGCTGGGCGCTGAGATCCAGCTCGCGGCGGGCGCCAGCATCGTGCGCGCCCGGCCGGACGGGACGGTGCTCACCGGAACCCGCGAACTCATCGATTGCAGCGGCTACGGGGAGCGCGAGCGCCACAGTGACCCGACAATCGGCGCCAAGGTCAACGCGCATGCACGGGCTAGGTCCGACGTCACACTGGCCAACCCTGTTGGCCTCTATTTCGCCCGCGTGGACTTCGCAGCATGGGAAACCCCGGACGGCTCCGATCCTGCGGGGCTGTGGCGCTTCACGCGGGGGAAGAACGGCAAGTTCGTGCGGGCAGTGGTGGAGGCGCCCGCTGGCGCGGGCTTCACGCTTTCGCAGGTCAACATCAACAACCGCCCGCTGCGCTTCGGCGCACAGATTGTCGATACGATCACCATGAAGCTCACTGCAGTCGCAACGCGGATTGGGCAGAGCATGGTGCAGCCGACGGTCGGCTGCCGTGGGCAGATCGGGGCCGGCGCGGGCATGGGCGCGCCATTGTCCTCTGAGGAGCGGCTAGTCGAACGGTGGCTGCGCGGCACCCGGTAGTGAACCGATTTCAGAGAAAGGTGGAGATAGGCTGAAGCTCACTCAGGGAGGAGATCGAATGGCGAATATGGCAAACCGCGGCAGCGGCGCCCAAGACGTGGGGAGGCGGGGGGCGCGGGCCCGCCGAGACGGCGACGGGCAAACGGCCGCTTCGCACTATTTCCAGCCGCCGATCAGGCGAGCCCGCGCCCCCCGCCTTGCTGCCGGCCTCGGAGCCGCGCCCGCCGTCGGCATCGCTGTCCGTGGGGTCGAAGTTACCCAGGTCGTCCAGTCGCTGAACAACACGGTGCGCCTCATCGCCGACAAGCCGACCGTCGTGCGGGTCTACCTCGATCCGCAAAGCTTTGCCGGCACTACGATTGTGACGGCGGAAATTACTTGGCGCCGCGGGGGAGGAGGCGCCTTTTACTGGCCAGCAATGAACCGGGTGCGCATGAATCCCGCAAACCCGCTCGGGATAGACGAACAGCGCTTCGACATCGATCAAAGCATCAATTTTTCCCTTCCCAACGAGGCGATCGCGGCGGGGGACATCGAGTTGCGGCTGAACCGGGTAATGGTTCCGGGCGGCCCGGACATTCCCCTAGCGCCTCAGCCCGTGATCCGCCTGACCTTCCGGCCGTCCCCGCCGCTCCGCATTCGTGTGGTCGGTCTGCGCTACCGCAACAGGGCCAACACTCCCGTGACAGTCACGCCTGACGCCGTACACTTCAATGCGCTGAAATCCTATCTTCTGCGCGCCTATCCGGTCTCTGCCCTCGAATGGTCTCAGATCGTGATCGATGGCAATGCCAGGCTGACGCTGCCTTTCGATCCGCCGAATCGGGCAGCGACGGCCGTGTTCGTGAACGCCCAATTGTCGGCACTGCGCGGCTCCGAGGTGTTCGGCATGAACCTTTCCGGCGCCGAGACGGCTCATATCGATCCGAGGACGCACTATTACGGCTTGGTCGACGTCGATGGCAAAAACGGTGCCACAGTCAACTTTATGCGAGGGCAGGCTGACTACAATGAGCAGACGAAGGAATTCCAGATGGTCGCCTCGGGGCCGTGTGGCGTTCCGAAAACCAATGGCTGGGTTCTGTTCAGCTGGGATACTGATTCGAGCTTTGCGGACTGGTACGGTGCCCACGAGCTCGGCCATACGTTCCAGCGCCGGCATCCCGGCTTCCCGCGCTACAATCCACAAACGGGGACGGGGCAGCCTCACGACCCCGACGAAACGGGCTTCCCCTATCCGGATGGGCTAATCAGCACCCCGGACAACATCTTCGTCGGCTTTGACATCGGCGATCCGGATCTGGGTGTTCCGAGGCGTGCCCTGCCGGGGAACACGTACCACGATGTAATGACCTATGCGGACAATCAGTGGCTTTCGGCTCATACTTATGAAGGGATCCACGAGCGGCTGCTTCTGGAAGACGAACTGTTCGCACCGAAAGTGGGCTGAGAAGCAGGCGGCGCGACGCCGCGGAAGGAAGGGCAGCCATGGCCGAAGATAACGAGGACAGGCTTATCCACGTGCTCGGCACGGTCGACCTGCAGCAGGGGACCGGTGAATTCCTCTATGTCAACCCTATCCGGGCCGGCGGGGTTCCGGCCGCCGGGGTGAATGCCGGCGCATCCGGATCGCCGGATTCCGCTGCACCTCCCCCGAGGCCGTTCGAACTGGTCGCGCAAAGCGCGCAAGGAAGAGAACTGGGGCGCTTCCGGCCTCCGATCCTGCTGCCGAGCGAGGCCGGGGACAACCCGACCGACGGAATGATCGACGTGGCTATCCCTTTCGTCGAGGGCATGCGGCGCCTCGTCCTTTTGTATGCCGGCAAGGAGGCTGCGGTTTTCGAGGCCGGCCCGCCTGCCGCCGTGGCGGCAGGCGGGCCGGCCTCAGGCCCTGCCATTGCAATGGGCGCTGCGCCGCTTGGCCACCCGGAGAAGCGCGAGATGACCGTGGAGGGCGTGTCTAAGGGGGAACCTGGGGTCAGCTACACCGTCCAGGTGCGTCCGGAGGGCCATCAGGCCTGGCAAACGATCGCCGTGGGCAAGAATTCGCCGGACTTCCAGCTCGATCGCAACCAGTTCCCGGGCGCAGCGAGCGCCTCCGTCCGCGTGCTACGCAGCACCGGCTTCGACAGCGAGGTCATAGACGAGAAGGAGGTAGATCTCCGCTTCGGCGAATAGGCAGCCTTCAGAGAGGACGAATCATGGCGGTGCAGGCTTCGGATGTCGAGTGGGTCGGTGTGTATCCCCCGATTGGCATTGCCCGGGTCGGAAACGCGCCGGGTGTCGACGACTACACGCTCGCCCCCGAGACCATCGGGGGCCTGCCGGATGCGCGCGGCGGCTACCAGACGGCGAACGGCGCGATCAAGCGCCAGGCCGCGCGCTTCCGCCTCTATGCGAAGCTGCGGTCGGGGGGCTTCGCCGAGCTGACTGCGGGCGAGGGAGTTTCGATCGAGTGGCGCGTTGAGGTCGCGAACCTCAAGGCGGGCTGGTACCAGTTCAAGCAAGCCATGGATCTGCCGCCGCCATTTGCCAAGTCAGCGCAGTGGCGTAATGCCGACCACCGTCCCCGCGCCGACCTGGACATCCGGCCGGTGCGGCGCGTCATCGGCGGTACGAATCTGAGTGGCCCCGCCTACAGGTTCGACGATGGGCAGTTCCTGGGCAGCTTCGTTCCCCTCGGCGAGTTGCGCACGGACGAGGCGGGCCGACTCCTCTTCCTCGGCGGCAGCGGCGTGTCCGCTTCCTTTCCGCCGGGGATGCGGCCCACTACCTTTGCCAACAACGACCGCTGGCACGACGACCTAGCCGATGGGCCCGTGCGCGCCCGCGTGACGATTGGCGGAACGACGTTCGAGGCGGAGCCCGGCTATGTGGTTGTGACTCCGCCCAACTATGCGCCGGGCCTCAGCGGCCTCGTGACCATGGACGACACGGTGCGCGAGACTTTCATGGCGCAGGGCTGGCTGCCGCGCCCGACTGAAACGAACTTCTCGGCTGACGTGTGGCCGATCTTCGAGCGCCTTACGCGGTTGCAATGGATCAATCACGGGCTATTTGTGGCTCACGGAATCGGCTCGCCACTCAATGCCGCGTCGCCTGAGGTCGTCACGCGCCTTGCCGACGCATCGGCCGAAAACCGCCCCTGGCGCGAGCGCGTCTTCGCCCTATTCCGCGCCCCAGGTCCGCTGGGTCCGGCGCCGCTTCTCCAATTGCCCTACATCTATGGCGACCTCTACGGCGAATCCGGGGAGGCCGTCCTTACCTTGCTTTCTGTGACGATGACAATGCATGAGCACCTGCGGCGCTGGAAAGAAGGCGACTTCGCTTCCGATTGGGCCGGCCCCCCGATCCCAGTTGACTTTGCCGGGCACACCCCCGAGGGGCAAGTTGCACAGCTCACGCGCGCGGGCCTCAGCGAGTGCCTGGGTGGGCCGTTCCACCCTGGCATCGAGATTTCCTGGCCGCTGCGCCGCCCTGAGCTTTGGGCGCTCCACCACCGGCCGGAGATCGCGGAGAGAGGGCTTTACCGACTTAATCTGATCGCGGAAGGAGAGGCCGTGCGCCAGGATTTCGGGGCGACACTCACGCCCGAGGTCTGCCTTGGGCCGGATGGGGCGACTGGAGCAGCTGGGCCGGGCGCGCTGACCCGGTGGTTGGGCGTGCCCTGGCAGACTGACGAGGCGTCTTGCAATTCCAGTGCCGACTACGAGCCCAGCACTTTCCTTTCCATGCCGAGTTTCTGGGGGGCGCGTGTGCCGGAGCAAGTGCTGAGCAGCGAGTCCTGGACCCGCGTGACTGAGGTGCCGGCCACGCCCGGGAACGCGGCCTTCTTACAACGCCTGAAGCATGCCTTCCACCGAGAGGACTGGCTGAGAGACGTTCGCGGGCGCACCTATTTCGAGCGAATCGACAACATGGTCCGTCTCTGGGCGACTCTGGGCGTGCTGGAGCCGAGGCCCACGCCGGACTGGCTAGTGCAGACCGGCTTTCCTACCGAGGTCCATCTCGAAACCGGGCGCGACGACGCCAATCCGGGAACCGACCAGAAACCGAAACTCGTAGCGATCATCGAGGCCCTTGCTGGCGACGTGACGCCGCCCACAATCGCGGCGCCTAGCGAGGGGCCGGCGGGGCCGCAGGTGCATGTGCCGCCCCGCCATCGGTTCCGACAGGGCGAGATCTGATTGGCGGAGGGCCGGGCACCACAGTGGGACGCGGCGGTCGTGGGCGCTGGAGCGGCCGGGCTGGCAGCGGCGGGAGAGCTGGCGCGGCTCGGCCGAAGTGTCGTCGTGCTCGATGGCGACGGGATGGTGCGGCGCAAGCCAGGAGAGGTGCTGACGCCCAATGCCGTGCCCTCGCTCGCAGCTCTCGGCCTTCTCGATGAGCTTGCCATTGATAACCAACTCGCCATGCCGCTCCTGTCGATCCAGCGGTCCTGGGCCGCAGAAACTGTTGAGCGGGACGACCTTCTAATGCATCCCGGTGGGCGCGGCTGGTCAATCGACCGGCTGCGCTTCGAGGCGCTGCTGGCGAGCCGGGCCGCCGCGGCTGGCGCCGTGCTGAGCAAGGGCATCCGGGTTGACGGGCTGGACGGTGTGGCCGGGCAGTGGAGACTCAGTGTGGGAGCGGCAGGCCGGGTCGAAGCGCGCTTCCTCGTGGATGCGAGCGGGCGCCCGGCCGTCCTGGCCCGCCGCCTGGGCGCGCGGCTGGGGCGACCGAAGCGCCTGCTGGCTATCCACGCCTTCTGCCGCCTCGCCGAGGAGGTTAGCGAGGCCGCGCATCTATCGGTGGCGGCGGCACCGGACGGATGGTGGTACGCGGTGGAGGTACCTCAGCGATCCTTCGCCTGCGGCTATCTTTTCGCCCCTAGTCTGTCCTCCTCCTCGGCTAGCGACCCGCGTCGCCGGCTGCTCCAGGCGTGCGCCGAGGCCGGGCCGTTTGCCCTACGGATCCAGCGAGTCGTCCAGCAAGGCGAAATCTGCCTTGTCGACGCGTCAAGCTCGCTTCTCGATAAGGCCGCCGGAGAGGGTTGGATCGCGGTGGGAGACGCGGCGGCGAGCTTCGATCCACTCGCCTCACAAGGACTCGCGAATGCCTTGGCATCGGGCCTGGCCGGCGGCCGCGCGGCGCACCGTGCTCTCTGTGGCGACAACTCTGCCCTGCCTGCCTACGCCGCTGCCATCCGCGCGACATGGCAGCACAGTCATGCGCGCCTCGTACCGATCTACTCCGCCGTTCGGCGCTGGCCTGAGGGCGGCTTCTGGACGTTCATGTCCACGCACGGCCATATAGTGTGAATCAGGAACGACCGTTGCTGGAAGGGCGATCTTCTCGACGCGCTCCCGCTCGCTCGGCCTGAACAAGGGGTCCCATGCACGTCTGCTTTAGAGAAAGTTCATGGCGCGTGTTCAAGACCGTAATTGGCACATTTGCGAAGTAGACTGAATGTCTGCTGACGAAAGGGACAACAGACATTCCCGAGGTGTTCGCATTCTCCTCGGATGAGCCATTACCGACTTTCGATGTTTGGTAGTGGGGAAAGCACGGATCCAATGGCTTTGGAGAGATGCAAGATCGTCCTCCACCCGGTCGTGGTGCCAGACCATACCGCCTGACAGGGTTTCCGTATCCAAGTGCCGGAGTGACCGACCTGCTGCGGGCTTCTCATCAGCGCCTCCGACATACCCAAAGATGATCAGGGCCCGCCATCGCTGGAGGGCCCTGGGTCGAGCACGGTGCTTGCTTGGGCGCTCTGGCATGAAGCCTTGAGCTCAGGCAGCAAGACAAAGCTCGTGCTGCTCGACCTGCGGGATGGGCATCGCCGGCGCTGCGGGATCTGGGCTCCATTCGATGTTCAGCAGGCAAGGCCGCTTTCACCTCCGGCAGACGCGGCGGCTCGCCTTCGGGCATGCCATCGGCGAGCGCCAGGTCGAGGAGGTACTCGTCCCAGGCCCAGCGCCACAGGATCTCACGCTTGCAATTAAGGGTGAGACGGGGATGACGCACCACGTCGTTGGGTGACGCGAACACGGACGCGGGGGTCACTAGGGCGCGATCCAGGTCGGGCAGGGCACGGACTTCGTGGCGACGAGCGTTGGCAGGGAGCCAAGGCAACCCGATGATGGCGCCTGGGGCGGGCGGGACGGAGGGTTCGGTTCTCATCCCACGCTCGGTCAACTATGACTGGTGTCCAGCGCCCTGAGGGCAGCAAGGATGTCGTCGATCACGACAACGGCGCCCGACCCGGGGATCTGCCGCCATCCAGGTCGGCCTTCGACCGAACAGGCGTCCGACGCCCATTCGGCCAGCAGGGCCCGCTTCTCGCCTCGCGACAGGAGGGCATGCCCGAGCACCTGCTGCGGATGCGTGAAAGGGTGACTGGATCTGTGACGGGAAAACGTAAGCTCGCTCGCGATGTCATCTCTGAAGGTGTGTTGCATGGATCCCTCCTGAATTCTGCCAAACGGTCCAGCCTCGGGCAGGAGGCGCCCGAGGCTACTTCGCTGCCGGCTCGCCTACGCGGCCTTGGTCTTCTGCGGTTCGTGCTCGATCTGCTTGGCGTTGTCCTGCGCCATCACAGGCTGATCGTTCGTGGCGATCTCGATCCGGCGCGGCTTCAAGGCTTCGGGCACCTCGCGCACCAGATCGACCGTGAGCAGCCCGTTCTCCAGGCTCGCACCCTTCACCTTCACGTGGTCGGCGAGGTTGAACGTCTGCTTGAAGGCTCGGGTGGCGATGCCGCGGTGCAGGTACTGCTTGTCCTCCTCGGCAGCCTTGTGTCCGGTCACCAGCAGGGCGGAGCCGTGCTGGGTAAGCTCGATCTCGTCCGGGGAGAACCCGGCCACCGCCATGGTGATCCGGTACTGGTCGTCGCCCACTTTCTCGATGTTGTAAGGCGGCCAGTTGGTCATGGGCTCGACGCGCGCGGACTGATCGAGCATGTCGAACAGGCGGTCGAACCCGACCGTGGAGCGGTACAGGGGGGAAATGTCGAAGGTTCTCATAGCCATATCCTCTTTGAGCAACATGGATCCGAGAGCGCCGGACACCGCCGGCGCCCGTGTGCCAAGCTCGTCTGAGCCTTGGCAGCCTTCGAGTTAGGAACAGGATTTTACGTCGTCAAGACCGCCAACTCTGCCAAAACAACGCGGTCAGCCGTCTTAAATCGTGGGATCACTCAGACTTGTAACGCGGCTCGATCGGGATCCTGCTGGGGCTGGAGCGCTGGGTCTCGCGTTCTTGGCTTTTGATGCGAGGAGGAAGATCCGAGTCCGGGCCGTGTCGGTTCATCCGGCAAAGAACGGCTTCTCTCATCGGTTCAACCCTCGCCATAAACTTCGCCCCTCGGGAAGCCGGAAGGCAAGGGCGCATCGATGATGCAGACGACCCCTGTGGGCCGGAACTCGTGCTGCACATGTCCCTGGAGTTCGCGGGCCAGCCCGTGGAGCAGAAGCCGCGATCCGAACCCGGCACGGGCCGGCGGCGTAACCGGTGGTCCGCCGATCTCCTCCCAATGGACGCGAAGACGATGAATTCCATCGCGGCCGGCTACCGCCCATTCCAATCGGACATGTCCGGTTGGGCTCGAAAGGGCGCCGTACTTTGAGGCGTTGGTGCAAAGCTCGTGCAGGGCCATCGCAAGTCCGAGAGCCATGAATGGAGGCACGCGAACGGCCGGACCACTGGTATGCACCCGTTCGGGATTCGCGCAATGGGGTGCCACGATTCTCGTCACGAGCTCATCCAGCCGGGCGCTCTCCCACCGCTCTTCGGTCAGGACGTTGTGGGCCGCCGAGAGCGTCAGCAGCCGCGCCTCAAACTGCCTGTACCCTGCGTTCGCGCGCTCGGACCGGAAGCTTTGATGCGCCAACGACTGCACAACGGCCAGAGTGTTCTTCACCCGGTGGTTCAGCTCATGGATGAGAAGCTGCTGTTGTTCGTCGGCTTTCCTGCGCTCGGTGACATCGCGAGCAATCTTCGACGCGCCGATCACGCGACCTGAGGCATCCTTGATCGGCGAGACCGCCAGCGAGATATCGACAAAGCTGCCATCCTTGCGGCGGCGGACTGTTTCGTAGGGCTCAACCCTTCTGCCCTCACGGATATGACCGAGGATGATCTCTTCCTCGACCAGGCGATCTGGCGGGAGCAGCATCGTGATCGATCGCCCTATGGCTTCATCCGCCTTGTATCCGAAAAGCTGCTGTGCGCCGTCGTTCCAGGTCTGGATGACGCCCGAGAGATCCTTGCTGACGATGGCGTCCTGCGAGGTGTTGACGATGGCGGCAAGCCGTTGGGCCAGTTCGTGACTACGCTTGCTCTCGGTAACGTCCACGAGCACATTGATGGCCCCGGTCAGGGCTCCGGAGGAGTCGAAAAGCGGTGTGGGATAGGGGATGAACGGGATGCGGGTTCCGTCTGGCCGCTCGGCCACAGCCTCCGCGCCTCGCACCGGCCGTCCCTCCCTGAGTGCGACCGCCATCGGACATTCGTCATGGGGCAGGGGCGTGCCGTCGGGCCAGAACAGCCGCCAGGTGACGCACCACTTGTCGCCGATCGCGGGGCGGCGGCCGGCAAAATCGACCGCTGCCGGATTGAAGTATGTAATCTGTCCTGCGGCGTCGGTGCTGTAGACTGCAACGGGAAGCGCGTCGAGAATTTCCCTGGTGCGGCGTTCGCTCTCTTCGAGCATCGTCTGAGCGCGGCGGCGCTCGGTCACATCCTGAACCACCCGCATGCCGTAGCGAAAGCGGCCATCCTCATCCCGAATGGCCGAACTCACGATCTCAACGATGACGACGGCCCCATCACGTCGGATGAAGCGCTTCTGAACGCTGTAGCGCTCGATCTCGCCCTGAACCAGGCGTGCATGAAGCTCGGCGTCCTCCCGCTTGTCGTCGGGATGAGTGATATCGAGGAAGGTTCGCGCCAGAAGCTCATCCTGCGCAAAGCCGGTGATTTGGACGAGGGCGTCGTTCACCCTGACGTATTGCCCCTGTTCGTCGACCTCTGCGAGCCCCACCGGGATGGACTGGTAGGTAACGCTGAGGCGCTCGCGCCCCTCCCGCAGGGCCCTCTTGGCCAGATGCTGCTCGGTCACGTCCACGGTAAAGCAGCGGGTATGGCTGAGCTGTCCATCCTCGAAGCGGCCGCTCGAAGTGATCTGGACATGCTTGATCGAGCCATCCTTGGCCCGCAGCCGGGCCCTGTAATTCTTGATGGTCTCGCCGCGTGCGAGCCGGTTCAGGATGTCCTGGATCGTATCCTGATCGACGTGGAACTCGGCAATGGGGCGGCCGATATACTCCTCGGCCGTGTAGCCGAGCAGGGCCAACTCGGCTTTGTTGGCCCGGATGATCCGACCATTGGAACCGACGACATGCAGGCCGAAGGCTCCGTTCTCGAAGAAATCGATGAGCTGATCGAATCCTTGGCTGAGTTCGAGTTCGGCTTTCCGTCGCGCGGTGATATTCTGAAGGCAGGCGATCGCCCCCACCACCGCGCCCGCGTCGGTACGGATCGGATCACAACTGACCGAGATCCAGAGACGGGTTCCGTCGGACCGTTCGACCGTCAGGTCACGATCTTTGACGGCGACTCCCGTCCGGAGAACCTCGGCAACAGGCGTCTCCGAGGGAGCCATGAGGCGGCCATCCGGCCAGAACCGGCGCTCCCAGCCGCAGAAATGGACCTGGTTCCCACTGCCAGATGGTGATTGGCCCCAAAGTTCGGCGGCTTTACCGTTGTACCGGAGAATGCGTCCGTCCACAGCGCATAGGTATGCAGGGGCCGGGAAGAGTTCGAGCCCTCTGTCGCTCAAGGTGAATATTGGGTCGACGGTCTCTGCCCCCTGTACCACACGTAACATTACATCCCCGCTAGATCCAACAGGGAGTAACACTTTGTTGCTAAGTTTGGTTCCATCCTGTCCAGCGGCGACCCTGCACTGAGCTTCGCGGAACATGCCGGAGATGCCGGCTCGATCGACGGCCCCATCACCGGTGAACCGCCCGCCCAGGCAAGCGCTCGATCCGCAAGCCGAACAGACCTCCGCACGATCCTGCTTTGATTGGCAGGGCATTCATTCATACAACGAGGCGCGAGAAGGTCCCAGTCTCGAATAAGGACGGCGGTGGCTGCTTTGAACGCCGGCCTTCGGCCAGAAGCCAAATCGCAAATCGATCCGCGATCGGATGTTTGGCAAGGGAGGGACGCAGAAAGGTGAATCGACTGGCAAGGGCTCTGAAGCCCCACGGCGCGATCAGACGGCCGCTTTCAATGTCGGCCTGTGCGAAGGCCCAAGCCGTCACGGCAACGCCGAGGCCACCGGCCACCGCTTCCAGCAGGTAGGAATTGTGCTCGAAGGAACGCTCAGCCGATGGCGGGAGCGCGAGGCCGACATCTGCGGCCCATTGGTCCCATCCCCCGGGGAACGTCTCGCTATGCAGCCGCGGCAGGCGAAGAACTTGCATCGGCGTGCCTCCTGCCGTTTCAAAAAGGGCGGGAGACAGCACGGGGCCAAAGGCATGGTCGAGAAAGGCCGTTGCTTTGAGCCCAGATGGAGCGGCGCCTTTATGGAGCCGGATCGCGGCCTGGACGCCGCTATCGCCAAACTCCACCGGTCCATCGTCTTCCACAATCCGGACCTGAATCTCCGGGTTTGATGCAACAAAATTCGCAAGGCGCGGAATAAGCCACTTCATTGCGAATGTGCCTGGTGACGAGATGATAAGGTCCTCGCTCGCGTCAGTTCCAGGCAGTGCCGCAGAAATCTGGTCGAAGGCCGCTGAAAGGCTGGCGGCGAGTTCACGTCCCGTCGGCGTGAAGGTGAGGTTGTGCCGCGGCCCTGTCAGCAGTTTCGCGCCCAACTGTTGTTCGAGTGCTTTGATCTGACGACTCACAGCGCCATGCGTGACGCAGAGTTCTTCTGCCGCGCGCACCATCGAACCGGCCCGGACAAAGGCCTCGAAAGCCTGCAGAGCCCTCAGAGAGGGAAGGCGACGTCTGACCATGTGACCTCAGCTCACAGCATGGGGCGGCTTAATCGATTGCCGAGTGAACGGCAAGGACAATAGAAGGCCTGATCATCTACACCGTCGCATCAGGGGAACTCAGTTCATGGCCAGCTTTGTTGAACGCTTTACTGATCTTGCAGGTCGTCGATCGCCGCTTTGCTTGGGCCTCGATCCGTCGGAGGAATTGCTCGGACAATGGGGCCTCGAGAATGATGCCGAGGGCCTGCGCAGGTTCTGTGGGACGGTGCTGGAGGCGGCGGGCGACCTCGTTGCAGTCGTCAAACCGCAGATGGGCTTCTTCGAACGCCTTGGTCCCAAAGGCTTGAACGAACTCGCTGTCGCGACCGCGCAGATCCGAAGTCAGGGTTCGCTCTGCCTGATCGATGCCAAGCGGGGCGACGTCGCCGGAACGATGGAAGGTTATGCGGTCGCCATGCTCGGTGCCGGGAGCGGTTTCGGTGGTGACGCGGTGACGGTCAGCGCCTATCTCGGGTTCGGAGCGTTGCAACCGATGTTCAGTCGCGCGATCACCTTGGGGGCGGGCGTGTTCGTGGTGGTGCAGTCCTCGAACCCGGACGGGCGGCTGCTCCAGGATGCCCGTCATCCGGACGGCCGCACAGTGGCGGAAGCCTTGGCCGACGACATCACGGCCTTCAACGCTTCCCAAGGGGCCGGTATCGGTGTGCTGGGCGCCGTGGTTGGTGCAACGATTGATCCGGCGGCGACGGCCATCATCGATCGTCTGCCGCAGGCTCTGATCCTTGCACCCGGCGTCGGAGCGCAAGGGGCTAACATGGCTGAGGTGGGCACTAAGTTTCGCAGCGCACAGGGACGCGTCCTCCCCTCGGTATCTCGCGCAATCCTTCGCCATGGCCCAAGCCTTGTCGGGCTGCGCGATGCGATCGAGCGCTATCGTGAGGCGGCCTGGTCAGCGTGCGATGCCGAGCCTTCCCTGGCGGTGTCGTGAGGGCATGCGCGCATAGTAGTTATTCGTGGATGAACATGAAGGCCGTCCGGCTGTTCGCGCCAGCAAGAACGGCTCTCACCCCATCGCACATAGTGGGTGTTTCGCTTTTACGTCAGGAGAGCTGAGGCAATGCCAATAGACGAAATCCCGGCTCTCTTGCCGCGCGCTCGAGGTCATCAGTTTGTCCTCTACGGCGACTCCTGCTCCGGCGTGCCCGGTGCCCTGTATGAAAGGACGTTCGCCTCCGTCAACGCAGTGATCCGGCGGCTGCGGCCACAGCCGGAATTCATCCTGTTCCCGGGCGACGAGATCATTGGCCTCACAGCCGATGCCGACGCGCTGCGGGCGCAATGGCGGTATTGGCTTGATCGCGAGATGAGCTGGCTCGACCGCGCGACCATCCCACTCTGGCACACCACGGGGAATCACACGACTTACGACACGATGAGCGAGAACGTGTTCCGGGAAGTGCTCGACCTGCCCCGGAACGGGCCGCCCGGGCAGGAGGGTCTGTCGTACTGGGTGCGCCGCGGTGACCTCCTGCTGGTCTTCGTTCATACACTCTGGACTGGCCTGGGCGGGGAGGGCCACGTCGAGACCGAGTGGCTGGAGGGCGTGCTGCGCCAGCATGCGGAGGCCCGGCACAAGCTGGTTCTGGGGCATCATCCGGTCTACCCCGTCAACGGGTTCTCAGGCCCTTATCAGCGCGAGATCGGTCCCGAGCATGCCGGCCGCTTCTGGGACATCCTGGTGGAGGCGGACGTGCTCGCCTACCTGTGCAGTCATATCCTGGCCTTCGACGTGCAGGTGCATCGGGGCGTGCTCCAGATCTGCACGGCAGGAGCGGGAACGGCGCACCGCATGCCCGAAGGCGTCGAGTATCTCCACTGCGTCCAGGCGGCTCTCGACGAACATGGACTGCGCTATCAAGTCCTCGATACGGACGGGACCGCGCGGGAACGATTGACATGGCCGATGGCACCGTTCACCGCCGAACGGTGGCGGGACCTTGCCAGAGGAGAGGGCCTTGCACCCATCACCGGACGACTGCAATCGGGCCGCAAGATCGAGTTGCGCTTGCGAGGCCGCACGGCAGCCGAGACGATCCGCTCGGCGCAGACGCTGCTATCCGCCTTCTCGCCGGGAAGCATCGCCCCGATCTGGATCGGGTTGCAGGGACCGCGGCACACCCTGACCCTGATCATGGGGCGCGAGCCGGGCCGGAGCCCGCATTACTTGATCGGTCCCAGCTTTCCAGCCGGCGAAAACTTCGACCTGCATCTCGCGATCAACCCCGACATCGGGCCGGGCGGTGTCCTGTACCGGCCTTGGGGCGAGGAGCGATGGACCTCGCTTGCGGCCGCCTCCGCGACAGGGCTGGAGACGCTGCAGTGGCCGGGCCGCTGGAGCGTCGGGCACGGTCAACATGGCGGCGAGGACCGACCTTTCGCCGGACCGGAGCTGACGGTTTCGTTCGCTATCGGCTAAAGGTTCGGCGAGTTGGTGACAGCACCCAGGGAGACTTCAATGCGCTCAGACGTGATGGACGAGGTGGCGACGATCCTGCGCCAAGCCGCTGCCGAGGCCATCCTGCCGCGCTACCGGAAACTGCTGGCAGGCGACGTCGAGGAGAAGACGCCCGGCGAGGTCGTGACCGTCGCTGACCGGGAGGCCGAGCAGATCATCAGCCCCAAACTCGCAGCGCTCCTTCCCGGCTCACGCGTCGTCGGAGAGGAGGCTGTCGCCTCGAATCCGTCTCTCATGGACGGGCTGGATGAGGGGCACGTCTGGCTCGTCGATCCGCTCGACGGGACCCCCAACTTCGTCGCCGGCTCAGCTGCCTTCTCCGTCATGGTCGCGCTTCTGCAGGATGGGCGGACGATGGCTTCGTGGCTCCTCGATCCGATGAGCGGCCAGCTGTCGGTGGCCTCTCGCGGCGATGGAGCCTTCATCGATGGTGTCCGGGTTCACACATCGACGGCATCTTTGACCGTCTCTGAATGCCGCGGCTCCGTGCTCACGCGGTTCCTGCCGGAGGAGATCAAGGAGCAGGTGGCGGTGGGATCGCCCGGGCTCGCTGAGGTGCTGCCAGGAGCCAAATGCGCCGGCGTCGACTATCCCTCGATCATCCGGGGCTCTCAGAACTTCCTGATGTTCTGGCGTCTCCTGCCCTGGGACCATGCCCGTGGAGCGTTCCTCGTCGAGGAAGCCGGAGGGCATGTCGCCCGCCTTGATGGATCGGAGTACTGGCCGTCGGATCAGCGGCCCGGCCTGCTCATCGGCCAGAACCGCGAGGTATGGGATGTCGTCAGGAGCACCCTCCTAAATGGACAAGGCGAGTGAGCGGGTCCTTCCATCCAGCGAGGAGCCTGCCGGACCTCGGCCTACCGACCGACCGCATGCCGGAGGCTGAGGTGGCCCTGCGCCTGGCCGAGTTCATCCTGTCGCTGCCGGGCTCGGGAGCTATGGCCAGCGTCGCGATCGACGGTGCCAGCATCAAGGTCGGGGACGCCGTCATCTTCGACATCGGGCGCTTCATGGCCGGCACCGGATGGGAGCCAATCAAGGAGCCGCAGGTCTGCCGGAACGCCTGGACAGGCGCGTATCGGCGCGGCGACAAGACCATCCGCGTCCACTCGCGGCCGGGCGAGGGTGACGTCGTCACCACGGTCGACGGCTGCCGCATCGTCGCCGAATGCAAGAAGGGCCCACTCATCCGAAAGCCCGGCAGCCCGGAGTATCCGCTCCTAACGGCAGCCCTCGGCCAAGCGCTTCTGTTCGAAGTCTCCGCCGACGACGTCGTGGTCGCGGCCGTGCCGGACACGCCTGTATTCCGCCGGCTGGCAGAGGTCTGGAGGATCCGTCCGCTCGTCAGACGGGTCGGTATCCGGATCGCCCTCGTAGCGCGTGACGGGGTGGTCTCGGGGCTCGATCTTTAGCCGGCACGGGAAGCCTCATGGCTGGTTCAGTCCTCAAGGCTGACTAACGCCGGCAGCGCTCGTCTAACCTCCGGCGGCCAGAGTTAGGCCCTTGCCTCTCTCCGACGAATCCGGCGTTAGTCAGCCCAGCTTGCTGCGATGGCGAAGCCGAGTGGACCGGGTGTTTGAGCTGGAACAGGAATCGATGATC
The DNA here is from genome assembly GCF_034627025.1 of Microvirga lotononidis. NCBI lineage: Bacteria > Pseudomonadati > Pseudomonadota > Alphaproteobacteria > Hyphomicrobiales > Methylobacteriaceae > Microvirga > Microvirga lotononidis. The sequence continues at coordinate 71,272 of NZ_CP141049.1, forward strand.
AAGAGGGGCCTAGAGCGTCGGGTCGAGCGTCTGTTGTCGGGGGAACGTCGCCGGGACGACCTGCACGAACTGTACCTCGCATTGCGGGAAAACCGTGGGACCGGCGACAGCGTGCGGGAGATCGGTGACTTCGTGGCGCATCGCGCGGAGCGAAAGAAGGGCCCGGTGACACAGGTCGTACGGGACGTGTTCACAAGCGCCGACGTCTGGCTCGGGTCGCTTATGGGCAAGCCACGGTCCTGGGCCGATTTCAAGCCGGCCATCGAGGCCAACCTGCGCATTGCCTCGAACGAACAGGTCAACGCGCGTCTCGGGCTCACGCGGGAGGTCGCGAGATCGGCTGCCGTTCAGGCCATGAAAAAGATCGACAAGGTGCAGCCTCTCACCGAGCGGGAGGAGCGGGTCCTCCTATACTTCGGAGGAAGCTTCATTTGGAATCCCGCTTTCACCGACAAGACCGTCTTCGACGAGCTGAAGGCGGCCCTGATCGCGGCCGACCTGATGGACAAGGCGGACGAGCAGCGTCTGGAATCGATCAGATCGTACCTCACCCTCTACGTCATCGCTCTGATGCATGGATCGAGCATCGTATTCGGCCAGAACCGCAGAGCAGAACTCAGGGCGGGGTTCGACAACAAGCAAAGGTGCCTGGAGGTCAAGGCGATCCTGCAGCTTCAGGAGGCACTGGCGATCCCGAAACCCGTGATCATGCCGTTCTGTGTGTTCTGGACAGGTCTCACGCCGGAATCCCACTGCAGCGACCAGCTTGTCCGAAGCAGAGGTCTCTGGGAGGATCTCGTTGAAGTCGCCGACGATGGACGGTTGACCCAGGTCGATTGAAGCGAGCTCACCGCAGACTGGTTAGTCACTCGAATTTCGGGTCGTCGCGATGGCAGGCCAGGAGGATGGCAGAGCCGATAAGCCGCGTCTTCTGGCGCGATCCGACGAAAGGGCCGGGTGTAGGTCCAGTGCGGAATGGGACGGTCTTCTCGGGGACCGCGCATAAACTGTCACTTGCATGCTCCGGCCCGGAACCGAGCGGCCCGCGCGACTCGTCTGGCTCACGACGCCAGCGCCTCGCGCCCGCCCCTCAGGGGCTGTGCCGGGACGTAGACGAGCCGCCGGTGCCAGTCGCACCAACTGGATTCGTCAGCCGTTGGGGCTCCGCAACAGACGGCGTTGCGCGTGTCCTCCGAGACGATGAAGCGGCATTGCCGCGCTCGGATCCTGAGGAGTTTCGTGCGTTGTCTGGGGTCGGGCTCTTGCATGACGGGCACCTATGGCACGGCGGGGCGGATCAACGGAAGTCCCTGGTCGCGATCCGGATGGCGGGCACCTCGGAGGGATCCGTCGCAAACTTTTCGTTTCAGAGTTTCAGCTACGGTGACCATAGTCACAGGAGCGGAGACAGGGATGTTCAAAGGCAGGCATTTTGATTGGTCGGTGATCCTGCTCTGCGTCCGGTGGTATCTGGCTTACAACCTTAGCCTCCGAAATCTGGAGGAGATGATGGCCGAGCGGGGGATCTCCGTCGATCACGCGACCATTCACAGATGGATTGTGCGCTACTCGCCCGAATTGCTGAAGCGGTTCAATCGGTGCAAGCGAGCCGTCACCGGCAGGTGGCACGTCGATGGTGTGTCACGAACACATTTCTGAAGGAGGAGATGTGGAGCTGTACAAGAGATGAGGGTTGGCCCCTCGAGGTCTGCGGTCAGGTGCCGGCCTCAAACCCCTGCAAGCTGCGGCCGTCAAGAGCGACCGTGGTGAGCGTTGCAGCCAAAGGCGGGATCCTAATCCCGTCAGGTACGATCCGGAGAGGCGAGCGAAAGCGAACCGCTGATGACGTGTCGAAATGCCAAAGATGATGTCAAAACCGGGGGCTCGTCTACCTCCCGGGATCAGTTCGGGGGCTGTCCTGAAGACTGCCCGAGCGACATCCGGCATGTAGGCGGCGCGAAGCCGGATCAGGCTCTTGTATGGAACGTGAGAACCTGTCGCCCCGCTGCCAAGGGAGACGTCCAAGCGGTAAAACCCGCAAGGATCAGAGTACCGATGCGGGGCACAGGGGCGGAGCAGCCCGTAGTAGGGAGGAAGGTTCTGTAATGGGACTGGACCGAAGGGGCTGCAGTGTTCCGCCGCGGCGCAGAGCCAACCGGTAACGGGAGGAGCTCTGTGACCACGGCAAAGCCGTTTCCCATCCCGAAGCGGGAAGTCTGGGAGGCCTTCCAGAAGGTGAAGGCCAACCAGGGAGCGGCTGGCGTAGACGGACAGTCGATTGCGGAGTTCGAGGCTGATCTTGCGAACAACCTCTACCGGCTCTGGAATCGCCTGTCCTCAGGGAGCTACTTTCCTCCTCCGGTCAGACGGGTGGACCTTCCCAAGGGCGATGGACGGACCCGACCATTGGGCATTCCCACGGTCGGCGACAGGATCGCCCAGGAGGTGGTCAAACGGTATCTGGAGCCGATCCTGGAGCCTGTCTTCCATGACGACTCCTATGGATATCGCCCCGGCCGATCGGCGATCGATGCTCTCCGGCAGACCCGCCAGCGCTGCTGGCGGTTCGACTGGGTGCTCGATATCGATGTCCAGAGTTACTTCGACAGCATCGATTGGGAGCTGCTGCTCAAGGCGGTTCGTCATCATACGGACTGCCCATGGGTGCTGCTTTATATCGAGCGCTGGCTGAAGGCTCCGGTCCAGATGCAGGACGGTAGCATCGTCCCGCGCACGGCAGGCACGCCTCAGGGTGGGGTGATCAGCCCTGTCCTGGCGAACCTGTTCCTGCACTATGTGTTCGATGTCTGGATGGCGCGGAGCTTTCCGGCCATTCCGTTCGAGCGCTACGCGGACGACATTATCTGCCACTGCCGCAGCGAAGAGGAAGCTCGTACGCTGTGGAGGGCCCTGGAGGTCCGCTTTCGGACCTGCGGGCTGGTTCTTCATCCGGCGAAGACGAAGATCGTCTATTGCAAGGACACGAACCGGCGCGGCAACTATCCGGCCCAGTCGTTTGACTTCCTCGGCTATCGCTTTCGGCCGAGAAAGGCAGCCTGGCGTGGTGGTCTCTATGGCACGTCCTTCCTGCCTGCGGCCAGCCCGAAGGCGCTGAAGGCCATTCGGCAGACGATCCGAGGGTGGGCGTTCCACCATCGGACCGACAAATCCCTGGCGGATCTGGCGCGGATGTACCGACCGTACATCCAAGGCTGGATCAACTACTACAGTCACTTCTACAAGTCGGCACTGACTTGGACTTTGCATCGCATCGATGCCTTCCTGATCCGCTGGGCCTGCAACAAGTTCAAACGGTTGCGCCGGCGGCCCAAGGGCGCAAGGGAGTGGTTGGCGCGGGTGATCCGCGTCAATCCGCACCTGTTTGCGCACTGGCGCTTTCTGCATGGAAATGGCCGAACATCGGGAGCCGTATGACGCGAGAGTGTCACGTACGGTTCTAGGAGCGCGCGGGTGAGATTCCCCCGCGCGACTCGCCAGACGTATATCAAGGTGCGCGGGCGTTGGACGTATCTCTACCGGGCCATCGACAACCATGGCGACACGGTCGAGTTCTGGTTCAGCGAACGACGGGACCTCGTTGCTGCCAAACGGTTTCTGCGCAAGGCGCTCAAGCGGCACGGCCGACCCGAGCGGATCGTCATCGACGGCAGCCAGACCAATCGGGAAGCCATCCTGTCGTGTGATGCCGAGAGCCGGCTGCAGCCAATCAGGATCTGGCAGAGTGCCCACCTGAACAATCGCATCGAACAGGATCATCGCGCCATCAAACGCCGTGTGCGCCCCATGCTCGGCTTCAAATCCGTTGCCAGCGCCCGCGTGATCCTGGGCGGCATCGAGCTGATCCATATGATGCGCAAACAGCAGGCGAAATATGCCTGCAATCAGCGGCTGTCACTCGCCGAGCATTTCGAGCGGCTCGCTGCATGAGCGCGTAACGAAGACCTGCCATTGTCGCGTCCCTACTCCGGATTTGCGACGGAACCGCTTGTAGGCGATCGACATGCCTCTCGGGATGCCTGTTCCAAGCTCCCGCGCCCGTTGTTCGACGGTCCTTGTTGTGAATCCAACCTTGACGACAGTCCTGCCGTTCACGGTCATGTGTGGATCGAGAACGTATATCCAACCTGCTGTCATGCCTGCGGGACTTATCTCAAGATGCTTGAGGCAGCAATCCTATGCGACTCCCGCTTTCGGTCCTCTTGCGGCCGGAAGTCTGTCGTTCTCATCCACGATCATTTGAATTCTAGCGAACCATTCCCGTCCCAGTTGCTGCTCCTTCTTTGGGTCAGGCCCATGTTGGTTCACATTGAAGGAAATCTCTCGCACGGGCTTCTCCATATCACGGACGTGGATGCGAAGAACCATACGTTGGAGCACCTTTGTTGATACCGAAGTGGTCTTTCCGCCAGTCCCGCCGACAATGGCACCTGCAACGCCAAAGGCGGCACCGCCCACAAGAGCGCCCGTGATGCTCCGCGAGGAAGAGGTCTTGATGATCTCGCCCTCCCCAATGTCGAGCTCGGCACCGAAAACGTCCTCGTAGTCGAACACAGACCAACCCATCGGGCTACCGATCGCCAACTGGCGTCCTTTCGGATCGACCGCCAATAAGCCATGATCCTTCGTGCCGAGGTACGGTTGTGCCGGGAAGCCTTCCGGCACAAGTGTTACTTTCCGACGCTGCTCCTCCTGCGCCTTGAGCGCACGTTGGCCTTCGGGGCTCTTCGACCACTTGCGCCTCTCGTTGAGAGCCCAGACGATGAGAGCCGTGATCAGGCCAGCAATTCCAATCAGCGTCCACACGATCCACGGCGTGCTGGTGATCGTGTTCCAGAACCATCTGGCGACAATGAGGATGACGACGAGGAGAATGGCTAAAGGCATGACAAATCTAGGAAAACTGACACGGGTTCCTCACCCTATCAATCGGGGCTTTCTTGGGCCTGTGGTCATTCCTTCCCTTTACCCAGGTGCAGTGGAGTCGCTTATGATGCAGGCTCATTGGGTTGACCCTGCGACTGCGGAAACCCGTCAGCGCAATAAACCTTGCCCGCCCCTGCGCCGGCTCGCATGATTCAAGGATGGAAACTTAATTTGGAGGCCTGATGACCCAGACACCGCACAATCTTCGATGCCTAGCTCAAATCGGGATCTGTGATGGCGATCTGGTTGGTTTCCACATCCGCCATTTAGAATTACGCCGCCTGAGTCTGAGTGCTCCGATCAAGCCACCGATCTTCCCTGTTCATCTCTGGTGAAGCGTAAAATTATTGTCTGAGAAGCCAGAACGCTACCCTCTGGAGTGATCGAATGGTGATCCCCTTCCTTGAAGAAATGTTGCGTGATTCCAGCAAACGTTTCCGGCGGAAGGGGGTACTTCGCATTCGGGTTATGGAAGATTTGCAGCTCATCTGACCAGAATTCGGTGTAGTTCTGATCACTAACCTCCACCTGGAACGGAATCCCCACAATCGCATTAGGATCCGGGTTGAACCGGTATCCGACCCGGAGATATCGGTGACCAGGTGGTGCAAATCCGGCCACGACACCCATCCGGTCGAATTTTGCTAATGTTCCAGCATTGGAGAATAGGACCGCCGAAACATTCTCTGCCCCAGGAAGATCGAAGAAGCCTGACGGAACGGTCTTGTTCCCGTACCGGTGCTCTGGATTTTTCGTTGCCCTGACTACAAGCTTACCTTCAATTACTTCCCAATCTACACGATGACCATAGAGATACGGCCACAACGCAGAGTGCGTGTAGCTCATCGATCCGGGTTCTTCCATTGACCCAGGCTTATGAAAATCCGCCACGGCCAGGATGAAGGGTTTGTTGGCTGTTTCCCCGCGGTCCCAATAACTCTCGCCAGCCTTGTTCTTCTTGTTCAACTTACTCGTCAGACTGGATCCGAATTTCATCGGCATGTAGTGAGCGAGAAACTCTCGCAGTTCATCCGCTGTTTGTGGGTCGGGGTGCTGCGATAGTGGTCCAGCCGTTGAGGGGGACACCACAGTCGCCTCGGCCGTGAACGCAACGCCGGGAGCACTGCAAAGGAAGTCAGGTGCTTCAGGCTGCTCAATATCGAAACCCAGCTCGCGGAATGCGGCCCATAAATAGAGTTCCCAGAGGCGCTGATCGAACTGCTGAAACTGGAACTCATGTACAAAGTGAGGGTCCGTGGGAGCCAACCAAGGTCCAAGCTCCTTGAAGACAGCTCGCGCAGGTGTCCGCGCTGGATCATCACGGAGAATTTTGAAGAAGGGATGAAGCTTTGCTTCGTCTTCTCCAACTGCCACCCTCAAGAGATCAAACGGCTCGTTGGGCTCATCGCCTTGATAGCCAACGTCCTCGATGTTCCCATTCTCAATCGTCTGCGCGATGCTCTCCCGCACACGCTCAATGGCCAGCTGTTCGCTGGTGAAACTTACATCGACCTTGATACACCGGAAACGGCCGACCCGGTCGCGAGCTAAGAGCATCCACCCATAGTCATTGTCGATACGATCGCGGAATACTAAGCCGAGCACCCGTTCCTCATGGTCCGACCAATAAGAGCGCTCCTCGGAGATAATCCGCGTGGGAGCCATGCGAGCCCCAAGAGCATACAGGTTGAAACGAGCAGGGTTGAGCGGCTTGCTCAGAACGTCTCTCTTGGCTCGTGCTTGAGCTTTTCGCTTCGCCTCACCCATGGCTGCCACCTGCCCTTTTCTTCCTAGAAAATAAAATTGGGCGGCAAGCAATCCAAATGCTTACCTGTCGCCTGTACCTGACGGATCACGAGTCCTTGATCGTCGTGTTCGGATTCGCCTTCCCATGCTTCGTAGTGACAAAGCGGCCAGAACTCGCGCTGCGGTAAGTGCCGCCCGTCGATCCCCCACCACGAGTTTCTCTCACTGTGGTTGATGGACTGCGCTTACCGTGCGTCGCCGTCACAAAACGACCGCTGATCGCACTGCGATAGCTGCCCCCGCCACCCTTTCCCTTTGCCATTCTCATTCCTTCCTTCGATATTTGATTTCCATTCAACCCATACTAAGGCTACCTGTTCCGCATTTTAGTTGTCAATATGACAAAATTCGTTTACAAAAGCAGTCAGTCCATTATCGTCCCATTGCCAGAGGCCGTTCGTGTCACCAGAAACACGCCACTTGATAGAGCTTACCGATGCAGCATTGGCTGCCGATTACACCCGTGTCAGGCGGGCGGCGAATGCGATTGCTCGCGAACTGGCTGAAGGTGGAGATCTCGAAGCTGCGCACGAGTTGCGATCGCTCCTCCGCAAGAAGGGCGTGCCTCTCAGAGCCTCTGGCTATGTGGAGCAACTTCCGGTCGACACAAAGTCACGGCTGCCTCTTGTCGAGGAACAGGGGTGGCCAAGTACGCCAATCCTTCTAAACCGCACGGCGGGGGCGACGCTACAAGATTTCATATCAGACGTGCACCATGTCGAGGAGTTAAGCCGCCAGGGCCTCTCTTCGCGCCTATGCCTTCTACTCTCAGGACCTCCAGGCACAGGTAAGTCACTCTTGGCTGGGCACGTTGCCTCCGCGCTGAAGCGTCCATTGTACGTTGTCCGGCTCGATAGCATGATTTCGTCCCTCCTGGGGGATACTGCCAAGAATGTTCGGGCCATCTTCGACTTTGCGCCCGCAAAGGGTGCCGTCCTGTTCCTCGACGAAATGGATGCGGTAGCAAAGTTGCGTGACGATCGTCATGAGCTTGGAGAATTGAAGCGTGTCGTGAACACGGTGCTGCAGGGTCTCGATGCCCTTGACGACCGAACCGTCGTGATCGGTGCAACGAACCACCCGCAACTGCTTGATCGTGCGATCTGGCGGCGGTTTCCCTATAAAATTAGCCTCGGCTTCCCTGACCGAGATGTCCGAACGGAAATGTGGCGCCACTTTCTGTTCTCCGATCAGCAGCACGAAGCCGCACAGCATTTGGCAGAGATCTCGGATGGTCTTTCTGGTGCTGATATCGAAACGATCGCACACACCGCGCGTAGGCACTCTGTACTAACCAAGCGAGAAATCGACTTGGCGGGCGTGGCTGAAGCAGTTGTCAACAGTGAGTCCGGAGTTCCGATGCTTCCTCCCCGAGAAATGCTTTCTCCAGACGCCAGGCGGGATCTTGCATTGCGTCTGAGTGCGAAAGGTCTCAACGCTCCAAAAATTGCGGAACTTCTTGGTGTCACGAGACAATGGGCTCTCAAGCTCCTGAAGAATGAGGAGAGGGGCGATGGCTGAAAACCAAGGACAACCTCTCCTTCGACCAGCATTGCGCTTAATGATCGAACCTGTACCGGATCCCGTAGAGGGCCGCGGCAAAGGTAGAACAACAACCAAGCTGGACCGACTTGAGGAGCAGCAGGAACGCTTGGTGAGACGGCTGCAGCAGCTTGACCGGCGTCGGGAAAATCTCACTCTCCACGGAGGCAAAACTCTTCTGATCGTTCGCATGTTTGACGACTCCCTCGCGCAAACACACACGCCCACAGATCTATTTGACTTAGAAGCCGGCTGCCGCTTTGTGGCACCTCGCTCTGACGGTTATCTCGTCGAGGTAGAGGTTGCAAAGCTGCAGGTGCTCGCAAGGCGAGTCGCCCAAGCACCCAATTGGGCTGTGAAAGCCGACATTTCTCGAGTTGAGACAATCAGGAGATTTCAACAACGCGAGGTACTGAGAGGGAGAACACTCGACCAGCTCTGGGACCGGGCGATGGAGGATGAGTCCGGACGCTACTTCCTGATGTGGCTGCGACCCTACCACGATGACGAGGCGCGAGAAGAACTCCTCAAGTCATTCCAACGTCTGACTCAAGACCGCGTGATAGTACCGGTCCTGAGTGCACCTCAGCCTGAGGCACCTGTGGAGCCTCAGCGCGGCATCGCGAGTGGGGCCCGGTTACGAACGACGAGCATCACAAGAGCAATGGGCAACTACCGGCGAACCCGTGGCGTAGGGCGGGCTGTCGTGAAACTTGCGAGCCAATCCGACCTGTTACGTCTTGTCGCCTCGGGAACGGTATTTCGACTCGACCCGGTGCGGCCTGTTCGGGTGACTTCCGGTCAGCCCGGGGTGACAGCGATGCAGGTTCCAGTGCTACATGATGCGCCCGTCGTCGCCGTGATTGATGGAGGCTTGCACGATCCCGCCTACAAGGCAGCCGAAGCATGGTCCATGCCGCCGATCGTACCTGATCATGAGGCAGATCAGATGCACGGTAACGCTATCAGCTCGCTTATCGTCCATGGGCATGAGTTAAACAGTCATCTTGATCTGCCCGCTCTTGGTGCTCGGGTTGGCACTGCCCAAGCTGTGCCCCATCGCTCCAGCAACACCTTGATGAAGCCAGATGATCTGCTTGATATGCTGCAAGCTATGGCTGCCCGGCACCGCGAGGCACGGGTTTGGAACATGTCGCTGAACCTCGATGAGCTCGAAGATGAGCCCGAGCAGATGAGCGATCTTGGACATCAACTTGCGGGGCTGGCCCGGGCAGCCGGCGTTCTGCCGGTCGTCTCGATTGGAAACATTTCTGGTCAGAATGATGTTCTTTTGCCACCAGCGGACTGCGAGGCAGCACTCACGGTCGGCGGCCGTTTGGCTACCCGCAAAGGGGGCGTGGGGGCACACTGCCCAAGATGCTGCCAAGGACCTGGGCCTGAAGGTATGTTGAAGCCCGAAGTATCTTGGTTCTCGCGCCTAAGCGTGCTTGGAAATCAGCAGATGGTTGGCAGCAGCTTCGCAACAGCCATGGTGAGCGTGCTCGCGGCACACACGTTTGACCGTCTGCGGTCCCCTACCCCCGATCTCGTCCGGGCCCTCCTGATCAATCGTAGCGAACTTGATGGACACGACCCGAGGCTCGGCTGGGGCACCCCTTACGATGGAACGCCACCGTGGGAGTGTGCGCCTGGAACGGTGACAATGACCTGGCAGGCTACCCTCTTGCCCGGGTTGGAGTATCACTGGGACGGCATCCCGATTCCAGCTGAAATGTTAGATGGTGATCGAATAATGTGTGGAGCGACACTGACCGCTGTGCTCGAACCCTTGGTCTCCCCGTTTGCTGGGCCAAACTACTTCTCGACCCGCGTCGAGGTCGCCCTGCAGCACATGGGTGCGAATGGCAAGTGGCAAAACCTCCTTGGCACGATGAAGGAATCGACACTCGCCGAACATGATGCTCGGAATGACCTGAAGAAGTGGCATCCAGTTCGTCACGTCAAGAAGAACAAATTCAACAAAGGGGTCGGCGGCGGAGAGTTGCGGTTGCGAGCGCGTCTTTACACACGCGACCTTTATCAGCCCGGTCTTCCGAACCGAACAAACATGGCACCACAGAACGTTGCTTTTGTTCTGACGCTGAAAAGCCCAACCGCTGCTTCAACGATTTATGATTCCACCGTTCGCAATCTCGGAAGCTTCGTGGAAAGCGCCGTGTTCGAGCAGGACGTGACAGTCGTGAACGAGGTATAAATAGATTAGAGTGAGGGCATTGATCCGACAGTCGGCGGTCGATTAGGAGCTCAGTATTAAAATTCCTACCCTGCATCACAGGGTTACTGCTGGCAATGTCAGCGACAATCCTGTCATTCCACAAAAAGTCAGAAGCACCAAGCACCCGTTGGATCAGAGAGTTTCCGATGTCGATGGCTTTTACTTCAGCGGATCTCTGACCAAGGGCGGCACCACCCTGCAGTCCATCATGATCGAGACTTTAGAACTCGATGCGGTCGAGATTGCGACGATTTCGTAGTGTATCCCTCATTGAGGTTGAGATCGAAGCAGGCTCAGACGTCAATAGTGGACGAACATGCCTCGCTTGGCGATCTGCTGGATAACATCAAACTCGTCCCGATTCGATGTTAGAACAGGGATACCTTCCTTCGCTGCCGACAGATAGATCAGCGCATCGTTCAGGCACTCCTTGCGCTGATGCGGCTGATACCCCTGAGTCCGAGCCAAGATTCCTGCTATCAGCCCAGCCTCGATCCAAGTCTGCTCGTCGGGTTTTCTTATGCGCGTCTCCGGAATGCTCGCGATTAAGCCAGCATACTGCCTCCGGGAGGCATCCCAATCAGGACTTGCCGGATTGTAGTTGCCAACACCGATAGCAACTTCGCCCAAACAGATGCTTGAATGCCAAAGCAAGCCGTTAAGTAGGAGGCTCTGGGCAGCAGGAGGGAGCCGGCCAGCGGACGGGTTGATATACACATTCGTATCCGGCATCAGAACAGCCCTTGCCCCTGTGGCGTAGGTAAGCGGGGCGTGATGGCCGCGGGCTGGGACCGGATCGTGTCCACTAATGGCCAAGTGGACACTAAGACCGTGGTGTCCAGTTCCATGGAAGGAGTTCATCGACCCTGTTGGCGGGGTGATCAGCGATGCGCTCAATGGCGTCAGCAAGATAGGCTTGCGGGTTGATGCCGTTCATTTTGCAGGTTTCGACAATGGTGTAGATGACCGCTGCGCGATCGCCACCGGCATCGGAACCGCTGAAGAGATAGTTCTTCCGGCCCAGCGCCAAAGGTCTGATGGCTCGCTCAGCGGCATTGTTGCTCATCTCAAGCCGCCCGTCAGTGGCGTAAACCGTCAGCGCCTTCCAGCGGGATGTCATATAGCGGATCGCCTTGGCGAGTTCGCTTTTGCCGCTGATGCGCGCAAGCGTCGTGTCGAGATGGCGTTTCAGGATCTCCAGAAGAGGGACCGACCGGGCCAGGCGTGCAGCGAGCCGCGTTTCTGGATCCAAGCCGTTGATCCCGGCTTCGACCGCAAACAGGTCGGAGATGAGGTCCAAGGCCCGTTCCGCCGAAGGCGAGCGATTGCGGAGGAACTCGTTGTACAGATAGCGGCGTGCGTGGGCCCAACAGGCCACCTGGATCAGGCGCGTGTCGCCGGTGAGTGGATGGCCAACATAGAGCTTGTCGAAGCCGGCATAGGCATCGGCATGCAGGAAGCCACGGCATGGCGACAACAGGTGCTGGGCACGCTCCCCTTTGCGATCCGGAGAATAGGCATAGAACGCCGCGGGCGGCACGGCCGATCCCCAGGGACGTTCATCGCGCACAACCGTCCACAGCCTGCCGGTCTTGGTCTGGCCGCGTCCAGGGTCGAGGACCGGAATGGGGGTATCGTCAGCATGCACCGTTTCGCCGGCACGGGCATGGGTTCCGATCCTTTCGCTCAAGATCTGAAGCAGAGCCGCCATTGCCCCGACCCAGCCGGCCAGCGTTGAGCGATCGAGATCGACGCCTTCGCGCGCATAGATGTCACTCTGGCGATGCAGGGGAAGATGATCGCAATACTTGGAGACCAGTACATGAGCCAGGAGGTTGGGACCGGGTCGCCCACGTTCGATCGGCAGCGATGGCATCGGCGCCTGAACGATCGTCTCGCAGGTGCGGCAGCTCAACTTCGGGCGAAGGTGGACGACACGTTTGAAGTGCGAGGGCACATATTCCAGCACCTCACGTTCATCCGTGCCGATCGTGCTGAAGATGCTTCCGCCGCAATTCGGGCAGGTGCAGTCCGGCTCGTGCACGATTGTCTCACACGGCAGATGGGCCGGTAAGGGCTTGCGGCCCAGAGACGACTTTGCCGTCGCGCCAGCCGATGGTGAGGATGCAATGGGCCGCGCTGCCGTCCGCTCGATGTCGGTGTGGGCCTCGCTCTCCTCTAGATCGGCAATCGCCAGTTCCAGTTGCTCGATGAGATGGTCGAGTTTCTCCGAGGAGCGGCCGAAGCGGGCGCGCTTCAGGCTCGCGAGCTGCGCCTTGAGCTTCTCGATATAGAGGTTCTTGGCATAAAGCTCCGCCTGCAACTGCGCGGTCAAAGCGCGCAACGCCTCCAGTTCGGCCAGCACATCGGGAGCAGCAAGAGACATATGTTTCTCTAGCACAAACGGCCCGATGCAGCTACGTTTTATATGTAAATACAGTATGTTATCAGGCCATCGTCGGCTTTGGCGGACGCTCGGGCATCAGCGTGCGCCGCCAATCCATCCCTTCGACGAGAAGAGCCAGTTGTGCCGCCGACATTTGCAGGACGCCATCGACGAGCGACCGCCAGACGAACTTGCCCTGTTCCAATCGCTTGGCAAAAAGGCACAGCCCGGTTCCATCCCAGTAGAGAGCTTTCAAATAGTCGCCTCGTTTCCCGCGGAAGAGGAACAGATGGCCGGAATAGGGATCGGCGTTCATCCTGTTGACGACCTCCGCGGACAGACCGTCGAACCCACGGCGCATGTCGACCGGCTGGCAGGCCAGATACACCTTCGTTCCCGCAGCGATCTGGATCACGACTTCGCACCGAGGGCCGAAAGAACCCGCCGCAGCGCCCGCTCGTTGACAAAGGCGTCAACCCGAACACGCGCACCGTTTGGCAGGTCGATCTCAATCACGCCAGGCCGCTCCTCCAGCATCGGCGTTCTGGCCGACCGCTCGGCTCTCGGCTGTGGCAAGCTCTCCGCCGGAGTGGCGTCCAGCGGGCGAAGCGCCGGCATCGTGATCGCGGGCCCTTCATCGTCGCACGTCCCGAAGACCCCGATCGGAATGAACTCATTGTGCGATGAAGCCTCCGGGAGAAGCACCAGAGAAGCCGGACGGGGCCCCAGTTTGCCTGCTTCTGCAGCCCGGATCCAACCGAAAAGCTGATTGTTGTTGACGCCGCGCCGACGGGCCACCTCCGCGACAGCGGTTCCCGGGAGCCTGGCCTCCTCGACAAGCCGCCACTTCTCCTCCGTGGTCCAACTGCGTCGACGACGAGGCTCCATCTCTGACATGCATGCCGCCTAAGTGTCCGCTGCAATCTTCGTGGACACTTATCTCATCCTGATCGCCGCTTCGGTAGGCGGCCATGACGCCACGCTTACAGCCTGTCAGCTACAAGCGCCATCGGTTCCCACCTCAGATCATCGCTCATGCAGTCTGGTTGTACTTCAGATTCCCATTGAGCTTGCGGCTAGTCGAGGAGATGCTGCTCGAGCGCGGCATCGTCGTGTCCTACGAGACAATCCGCCGGTGGGGCAAGAAGTTCGGACCGGAGTATGCCCGGCGCCTTCGGCGCAAGCAGCCACGCCCGACTGACATTTGGCACCTGGATGAAATGGGCGTCAGCATCGCTGGCAGGAAACACTGGCTCTGGCGGGCTGTTGATCAGGACGGCTATGTGCTCGATGAGATCGTCCAAACGCGGCGCAATACCAAGGCGGCCAAGCGCTTGCTGACTCGGCTGATGAGGAAACAAGGCGGCCTACCGCGTCGGCTGATCACCGACAAGCTGGGATTCTATGCAGCCGCCCGGGGTCAGCTCATGCCAAGCGTTGAACACCGCTCCCATAAGGGCCTTAACAATCGTGCGGAGAACTCTCATCTGCCCTTACGTCGACGAGAGCGGGTGATGCAGGGGTTCCGGGTACCAGGAGGCTTGCAGCAGTTCGCCAGTGTCTTTTCGGCTGCCCGCAATCTCTTCGTTCCACCCCGCACCCGCCGCTCCACCCTTGCCACCCATCTTCACCGCCTCAGCGCCACGGCGGAATGGAAAAGCGCGGCTGGGGTCGCCGCTTGAGCCTATAAGACGGCCATAATCGCCTCAGTCCGCCCAGGGCCAGTTACCGTGACAACACCGACGCGCGAGCAAGCACCCAATACTGCTGAACAAGAAGAGCCCGGTAGAATCTAAGCGAAATAATCAGGAGCCTTAGTCGTCTCCTTTACAGTTCTTGACCACATTTAGGCATCCGCGCTCGAATCATAATGCCGGACGGCGAATTGAGGTTCGTGCCGAATATTGGGCGATCTCGAATCAAGTGAGTAACTTGGAATCGTCTGGAACCGGGCTTTTACATGCGAATTGATTCGGCCTTTTCGGCTAAATGATTCTAGCTAAAGAAGTTTCCACCGCTGAATCGATCTATTGTGAATGGATTCTTGACGCGCGACTCCACAGCCAACTCAGAATCGGGCATCACTCGTATCGCTACGAGTATCATGGATGATCGAAATGGCTGATCAAGCGAGCCGCGAGCGCGCCCAACGTCTCCGCCAGATCCGTCGGGAAAGGGGGGACCGGGAGATGAACGTCTGGATCCCTCACAACGTCGGAGTTGCGATTGACCGAGCCGTTGCGACCGGACGCTATCCATCACGCCAGGTCGCGATCGCCCATGTGCTCGAAGCAGCCTTTGTCCAAAAGGAGCCAGACAAGGTGACGTAAACCCGGCAAAGCAAAAGGCCCACGAAGCTGGAAACTTCGAGGGCCTTTGGAGACCACCGCGAGGGTGGGCCTAAGAATGGTGTCGCAACCTCCTTATGCCATCCCGCCAATCTGAGTGTCAAGAGACATCGGTTTCGGTGAACGCTCCCGCTTTGCCCTCAACATGGAGGGTACGATGCAGCTTGCATCGTCAGGAGGCCGGCGGCTGAGACATGCCGCTCTGGCTGCGAGAGAACTTGCGCTCGAACCCGGGCGCACGGTGACGCGAAAAGAGTTATCTGCGGCAGCTCGTGAGGCTGCCAAGGCCCTAGAATTGCGGAACGGTCCCCGATCGGTCCTCTCAGAGCTCGTCGCTTGCTGGGGCGAGCAGGAATGGGAGCGGCTGCTGGTCTGGCCGTCCAACGACTATCTTATGAGCAGGACCGGCCTCTCCGAGCGCTCCATCCGGTATGCGTTCAAGGTCCTAATTGATCAGCAGCTCATCGTCCCGAAGGAATCTCCGAACGGAAAGCGCTATGCGGTCAAAGACTTGGCTGGAGAGCTGGTCGACGCCTTTGGCTTCGACCTGACCCCCGTTTATGCCAGGCGAGGGGATTGGGCTGAGCGTCTGATCGAGATGAGGCAGGCCCGCGAAGTTCGGAAACGAGCTTTCGACGAGATCACCATCGCCAGGCGGGCCGCCGAGGAGGCACTGAGGGCGTTGGCCGAGCATTATCCCGATCTCGATCGCTCCGACCTGGAAGAACACGTCAAAGGCCTGAAAGCCCGAACCCCTGTGCGCAGCACGAAGGCTATGCCGCACGCGATCCTTGATGAGTGGACAGCCCTGAGGATGGTGTGCGAGCAAGCTTTCTTAAAAGCGGGCAATGGCGGCAAAAGCTGCCGCCACACTTATAACAACAACGGATCTCCTAGTGAGCCTTGTAACAAGGGCTTTCCGAAGAAAGCTGAGGCGGTTCGTTCAACCGAACAAACCCCGGAGCACCTATCACCGGAATTGATCCTTGAGGCTTGCCCGACCTTGAGCGACTACGGCCAACCGGTGCGGGATCTGGCCGACATCGTCTCGGCCGGGCGCTACCTGAGGGCCTCTCTCGGGGCGCATGAGAGCGCCTGGGCCGAGGCCGTGGAGGAGATCGGCACCGTCAGGGCGGCGATCGCCGTGATCTACACCCTGCAGCTCTACGAGGCCGATGTGGCCAAAAACGGTGGCGAGAGCCGGATCAAGAACCCGGGCGGCTACTTCCGCGCGCTCACCCGCATGGTCAAAGCCGGCAAGATCGACCTCGCCGTCGAGCTCCTCGCCATGCGGAGGCGAAGAATGGCCTAGGGAGAGGATCCATGCGCGGCGAGGCGACGACGGGCCAGCGTGCCTGGGGGCAGGGAGCGGCAAGGGCCGGGTGCATCACGGGTGTGAATCGTTGGTGCGCAAAGGATTCAGGACTTTGATTGGACCTTGCCTCTGGGCCCGCGCAACACTGGCGCATGGCTCACGACACGATCCAGTATCTCGTCCTGCGCCGGTGCGACCCACGCTGCAACATGGCCCGCTACTATGTCCTGTCGATCGAGCCCAGCCTGTTTGGGGATGCTGCCTTGATCCGGGAATGGGGCCGCCTTGGCCGATCAGGCCAGCGCAGGGTCGAGCTCTACGAAAACCGGTCCTGTGCCATGGAGGCCCTCGAGACCCGGCTCCGGCGCAAGCGGCGCCGTGGCTATCTGCTCCAAGGCGGGTAGAGCAGAGGTCCCGGGGATCCTGGGTCGGCCTCAGCGCAGGATCTTGAGCAGTTCTTCTACAGCTTCAGCCTCCTTGAGACTGCCTCTCTCGTACTGGCGCAGCACGTCCCTGATCTGAGCGCGCTTTGACCGTGAGTTGCCAACCTGCTCATCGTGTGCGGCTGCTTGCCTTTGGATCACAGGCGGAAATGCAGGCTTGCGGAAGTAGATCTGAGCTTTTTGCAGCAGTCTCATGGTCAGCATTCGTCGTCGATGGCTCTGATGAGCGATACGGGAGCTCTTGAGGCTGGCCCGTTGCCTTGTATCCTTAGCAACCGGCAGGGTTGAGGAAGACAGACTTTGGTAGAAGGATGAGGAGCGAGCAGGTCGCACTTCGGCCACTGGGTCGGTGTGATCAGAGCTTCGACAGTGCCCGTCGCTGACAGGAGCGGAGGGGTGCTGGGAGGATTACAGCGGATGGATGAGAGTTTCTCGCCGACCATTTTCCTCTATGGCATGGCTCTTGTGCTGGCTGTGGGAAAGGCGTTCACGCTGACGATCTGGCGGACCCTTCCGAAACCCAGACCAGGTCTGAGGCAAGAGATGGTGCAGGCCTGGGAGAACCGCAGGCTCCGGAAACAGGCTGTAGCGAGTCAGGTTCAGCATCCTGGCAAAGAACCGACGGCGGGCGAGCCACTGAAATCTCCCGAGGCGGCTGAAAGGGAGCCACACGCCCCAATGCCCGCATCCATAGACCGGTAGCTTACTTCCGAGCCGCCATGAGGTCATGGGTGAGGACAGTGAGCTTGCCGATCAGTGATGCCATATCGCTTGGATCACATGACCATTGGGTGCCGATCGCCGCTCCATCAGAGGAGACCGACACGACGGCGAGCGAGCGCAGCTTGCCCTCGCGGGCCAGCCGCAGATGCTCCTGCAGGAGGTCGAGCATCGAAGCTGTGTTCTCGTCGACCGGCGGTGTGTTGACCGGGCGGAGCTTGGCCACCGGTCGCCGTTCGCCAGCTTGCTTGTCGCTCATGATGCACCCCTCAATAATTCGCAGGCTCTTGCAGACCTCTCATCGAGAATGGGCAATAGACATAAACCGAGTGTCAACACTAGGCCGACATAGTGGAAACATCGGCCGTGTCGTATTTCGACAACAGTGCTGAATAAGCTTAGCCAATACGATAGGCCGCTGTGCGGACGAGGGGCTTCTACAATCGTGGATCTGCGGTCAGCAATTGCGCGCGTGTTGGCAGATGGGTGACGGCATGCAGATTCCGATTTCATTCGGCCATGGATTCCGAGATGAAGACGGCCACCATTCCGATCATTGTCCGGCCAGGGGCTGAGCCAGCATCGAGGAGTGTTCCCAGGGTCCGCCGATCAGGCATGAAGGCTTCATTGTTGCGAACAAGGAGCGGCCATGCCGGCAAAGAGAAGGCTGACTATGAGAGCCATACGTCACATCCTGCGCCTGCGCGCCAGCGGCGAGAGCGACCGGTCGATCGGATAATCCGTCGGAGCCGCCCGCTCCACTGCCCAGGACACCCTTAAATGGGCCAAGGCCGCCGGGCTGACCTGGCCCTTGCCCGCAGATCTCACCGACACCCTCCTCGAGGAGCGCCTGTTCGCCAGGAGCGGCGTCAAGACCGGCCTGCGCCGGCGCCCCGAGCCGGACTGGGCTCCTCTCGCCAGGGAGATGAAGCGCCCGGGCGTCACGATGACTATCCTGCACGAGGAGTACAGGGCCGCCTGCCCTGAGGGCTACGGCTACTCGCGCTTCTGCGACCTGATGCGCGAGGTCGAGCGCCGCCTGTCGCCGACCATGCGCCGGAACCACGTGGCCGGCGACAAGGTGTTCGTCGACTACTCGGGCACGAAGCTGCCCAGAGTCGATCCTGCCACCGGCGAGGTGCGCCATGCCGAGATCTTCGTGGCGGTGCTCGGCGCCTCCAACTTCACCTACGCCGAGGCGACCTGGACGCAACAGTTGCCGGATTGGATCGAGGCCCATCTGCGGATGTTCCGCTTTTTTGGCGGCGTGCCGAAGCTCATCGTGCCGAACAATCTCAAAAGCGGCGTGGTGCCGAACGCCAAGACGCGCGCCGCCTTGGCGGAAGGCCGCTCCGGCACGCTGACCCGCTATGGGACCGTCGGGGCGATGATGGCGGACCTCGATGCCTCGGACGATTAGGATCACGACGGCGTACAAGAAGGATTTCAAGCGGGAGAGCAAAGTCGAACCCCAAAAACTGGCCCCAGGTGCTGACCGACGTTCTCAGCGTCCTCGTTATCGACCGCGCTCTCGATTCGAAATAAGGATCATCCGCTGACCGGCGAGTGGAAGGATTACCGGGATTGTCACGTCAGGCCGGACTTGGTGCTGATCTACCGCAAGGGAGACCGCGATCCGGACGAGCCTGAGCTGATCCTGGCGCGGCTGGGGTCGCATTCCGAACTGTTTTCGTGAGAGGCGGGGCAGGAGAGGGGTTCGTAACGCCGATCACAGGCGGCGCGAGGTTATTCGTCCGGCAAGGGTTCAACTGGCTTATGTCCCTGCACCCCTGGTCTCATCGTGCCCCGATCTGCAGCAGCAGTTGCAACGGGCGCGTTCCACCGGAACGCGCCCGGTCTTTGTTAGATCGTCAGCCCTGCTGCGGCCAGATGCGCACGGTCGGGAGGTTCTGGCTGAACTTCACATAGCCATGGCCCCTAGCGAGGCCGGAGATTTGCTCCGGCATCACGGCGCGCTTGACGCGGGTGTGCACGATCTCAGTCTCGCTGCGGCTTTCCTTGGCGAAGAACGCGGCCTCGTCCTTGGCCTGCGCGCCGCGCTGCAGGCGCGTCTCCTCGATCTCGACGTCGCCGAGCGTCTTCGAGGACCACTCGGCGAGGCGATGGTCGGAGGCGCGCATGATGACGCGGTTGCTCAAGGAGGCGAGCACCGTATCGGCTCCGGCCTCGCCATAGAGCTCGACCAGTTGCGTGCGGCTTTGGACTCCGACCAGGATGCGCACGCCCTTCTTGCGCAGGCGCGAGACCGCATCGCGGAAGCGGCCTAGGGCGCCGAGCGAGTCCATCTCGTCGATGACGATCCAGACCGGCGGGGCGTCGTCAGGCCGTTCCAGGCCGGCCGTCACCAGGATGTCGGCCCAGGTGGCAAGCAGAGTCTTATGGGCTGCGATGTTGGTCGCGTCATAGGGCAGCCAGAGCCAGCGCGTGTCCTCAGCTATGAAGTGGCGCAGGGAGAAGTCGCCACCCTTCATGTACTTCCAGCCGGAGACGAAGGGCACGAGAGTTGAACGCACTGAGGCGAGGAAGGCCTTGTTGTCATCGCTGCAATGGGCGGCTGCCGCCGTGCCTTCGAGAGCGATTGCAAGCTCCGTCCGGTCGGCGACGGTGCACAGGCGCAGCAGTTCGGCATTGGAGGATTGCGCCCCGACATTGTGCCCGAGATTGGCGAGCAGATCGCGGGCGAAGTTGCGCCAATCGGCGCTCGCCCCAAAGCCCTCAGGAACGACGGAGGCGGCGAGCAGTTCCCAGTCGTGCGGGGCGCGGATCTCGTTGCGCAGGTCCCAGCCCGGCGAAGCATCCTCGGCGGGCGAGAGCGAGACCGCCTTGACACTTGGAAACTGCCGCCGGAAGGCGCCACCATGATCAAAGCAGATCACCCGGTCGCCGCGCTTTGCGAGGTCATGCAAGGTCTGGGCGATGAGAAAGGATTTGCCGGAGCCGGAGGAGCCGGTAATCAGGGTGTGTTCGGTCTCGACGAAATGCGGCATAGGAAGCCCGCCGACGCGGATCATGTCCTGCTCATGGGCGGTCGTGACGATCTTGGCCCAGGGCTTTTTGGCCAGGCGCTCGATGTGCCGGACCTTCATGCCCTTGGGCGAGCCGTAGGCGATCAATTCCGCAGCCCCGTAGGCCATGTCGTTGAGGACGCGGGCCCCACGCAGACGGCGCTCGGAATAACGCTGCTTGCCCTTGAACAGGCCGAGGCGCTTAAGACCGGCGTATGCGCCGACGGCGATGAGGGCTTCGAGGACGCCAGCGCCGATCATCGGCCCCCGGATCGGATCGATGAAGCCGAACTTGTTCACGACTCCGAAGGCCCAATCGATGGTAGCCCAGGGGCGGGCGATCAGGGCCGGGATCGCCTCCCAGCGCCACAGGAAAGCGTCATAGACGACGGCGAAGAGAGCGAAGTAGAGGCAAAAGATCACGCCAAGCGCCAGGACGAGGCCGATCCAGAACGGAGCCATGGATTCGCCGGGAGAAGGTTTGGTCGCTTCCGCCATAGTCAGCCTCCGATCTCAGCGAGCAGATCGGCCATCACGGCGCGGTCGCGGTCATTGAGGTAATCAAACAGAGATTCCCGCAGCAGAGCGGCCAGGCGCGGATCGCCCTTGGCGTGCAGGACCCAGCCGCCCAGAATCACCTTCTGCTGGGTTTCGATCTTGCGGCGCTTTTCGGCAAGGGCCGCGGTCTTTTGGGCCAGGCGCAGCTCAGCCAGATCGAGCGAGAGGCGGCGCAGGCGCAGCTTCTCGGCGGGGGTTGCAGTTTTGGCCTTCGACTTGTCCCGCAGCCTCTCGATCTCGGCGAGAATGCCAACGGCTGGATCAGCCGTCTTTGCCGCCCCAGACGGAGCAGCGTTATTCACTTCGATACTCATCGTTTGTTGTCAGTCCCCTTTGAATGACGGGGAGGCTGATATTGACGCCAGCCAAGCTTGGCAATAGGCTCCGAAGGAGTTTCAGACGCAATATACAAAATGCTTGTGCATTTTGTGCGCTCTCCGAGGGGTATGACATCCCGCATGGCCATCGAGTTTGCCTCCGTCGCGATTGTACGTGCCGGCTCCGGCTCTGCCGTGGGCCTATCGCATTACATCGATCGCTCGAACGGACGCGATCGAGTCAACGGCACGAGCTATTGCTTCGATGGCAAGGACGTCGACGTGCTGGCGCGGGGGCTGATGGTTCCCGAGACTGCACCGGACTGGGCGTTCGATACGAATGCCTTGTGGAACGCCGCAACGGAGCGTGAATTGGTGCGGGACCGCAAGACCGGCGAGCTGCGGTTTTCGCGCCACGGCGAGCCGCAGGTGGCCAAGTCCTACGTGCTCGCGCTGCCAAAGGAATTGTCGGCCGAGGACAACCGCGCGCTGCTGCAATCCTGGCTCGATCGGAAGTTCGCCCAAGCAGGTGTCGCGGTACAATGGGCAATCCACCGCGATCATGGCGAGAACGGCAACGTGCATGCGCATGTTCTGGTCTCGACGCGCCGGCTTGGACCTGACGGATTCGGGGCCAAGGCGCGCGAGCTCAATCCGGAATTTGCGCGCGCGCCCGGGCTTCAAAAGGGCTTTATTGCGGAGACCGGTGCGCTGACACGGGAGTGGCGATCGTTCCAGGATGAATTCTTCCGGGCGCGCGGGCTGGCGCTCACCGTCGATCCGTCGCGGATGACACCGCAATTGCATCTCGGGGCCGCGTTTCGAACCGAGACCTCGGCACTGCACCAGGCCAATGCGGCGCGGGCGGAAAAAGAACGGGAGAACGCGCGCCGGCCGGAGCGAGTTTTGGCCCACCTGACGGCGCGCGCCGCCACGTTCACGGCGCGCGATCTCGACACGTATTTGACGAAGTCCAGCCTGCCGGCCCAGGAGATTGAGACCGCACGTGCCGCGGTACTCGGCCACGTCGATCTGGTGCATCTCGATGAGCGGCAATCTGGACGCGACGGGCAGGTGCTGGTCAGTGAGCGCTTCACCACCAAGGCGGTGTTGGAACAGGAGCGCGGCATCCTCGCCGATGCCGGTGCGCTGACCCGGCAATCCGCGCATCCAGTGCCCGCGCGGGCGATGAAGGCCGCGCGGTCGTCGCGAACGCTTGATGGTGAGCAGGAGCGGGCATTGGTTTATGCGACGCAAGGGCAGGGGCTTGCCGTCATCCGCGGCCGGGCCGGCACGGGCAAGTCCTACACCATGGCGGCGATCCGGGAGGCGCATGAGAGCAGTGGCTACCGAGTGATCGGGCTGGCCCCCACCAACACGGTGGCAGCCGACATGCGCAAAGACGGTTTTGGCGAAGGCCGCACGGTGGCCTCCGAGATGCTGCGGCAGGAGCGCGGCCGTGAGACCTGGGATGCGCGCACGGTGGTGATCGTGGACGAAATGGGCATGCTCTCGCACCGAGATATGGAGCGGGTCCTGTCACATGCGCGCGAGACCGGGGCAAAGGTGATCGGGCTTGGCGACGAGCGGCAACTGGCGAGCGTCGAGCGCGGCGGCATGTTCGCTCTGGTGGCGGAGGAGGCGAGGGCGGTTGAACTGACCCAAGTGCGCCGGCAGCGGCACGAGTGGCAGCGCCAGGCGAGTGCGGCGGCGGCGCGGGGTGATCTGTCGGCGACGGTGCGGGCCTACAGCGAACGCGGGGCGGTGCGCTGGTCCTCCGATCTGGTGCAGGCGCGCGCTGATCTGGTTCGTGATTGGACGGAGGTGGTGCGCACGCAAGGCCCGACCCAGCCGCTGCCCTTTGTCTACGCCGCGACCAATGACGCGGTGGATGCGCTGAACCGGGATCTGCGCCAGGCGCGCATCGCGCTCGGCCAGATTGATGAGGAGGCCGGCCGCACCTTTGCGACCGAGAAGGGCGAGCGGCAGCTGGAAACCGTGGTCAGCCCCGGCGACCGGGTCACGTTCCACGCCACCGTGCGTGATCGGGCGGCAAATCTTGAGCTGCGCAATGGGGAGGGCGGGGTTGTGACCCGCATCCAGGACAGTCGGCTCACGGTGCATCTAGACGGCGGTCGGGCCGTGACCTTTGACGCCGTGAAGCACCGCGGCTGGGGCTTGGGCTATGCCGGCACGGTGTACAAGGGGCAGGGCAAGACACAAAGGGAGGTCATGACCCTCTACGATCATGCCCATGCCTGGCGGCGGGAAGCGAGCTATGTGGCGCTGACCCGGCACGCGCAGGACCTGAAGGTCTATGCCAGTCAGGATCTGGCGCGAGATGAGGTGGCCTTGGGGCGGCAGATGGAGCGCGGGGGCGGCAAGGCGGCCGCCATGTCCTACGACCTCGCGCAGATGCCGCCGCTCACTCGGAACTCGGAGATCGCGTCAGAGCGAGTGCGGGAGCCGGTCACAGCCGAGGACCGGCAGCGGCGGATGGAGGAGGCGCGGATGAGAGCTCAGGGCGAGGCCGGCCGCGCCATGACGCCAGAGGAGCGCCGGGCGGCAATGGACGAGATCCGGACGCGCAGCGGTGGCGAGCGGGTCTTAAGTGCCGACGAGCGGCAGGCGCGCATGGCTCAGGCCCGCCAGGAGCAGGAGGCCCGCCAACGGGCTGCCCGGGAGCAAAGCCGGAGCCAGGAGGCCGATCGCGCACCCGCTCGCGACCGTGGCCGCGAGGACGATCACCAGTTGAAACGGTGAGGAGCTGGCAAAAAATTGCTCTGCCCGGTGGTTAGAGCAATTCGCTAAGGACCAACCCTCATTTCCAACACGGTTCAAAGCATCTGGCCGAGTGGAATGACGGGACGCCTGTCCGAAAAATGGTGCACGCTTCGGACGCGGCAATAACTTGCCGTGGCAGGAGAACCGCTTTGGGTCGACTGCAGACCGCATAGCAACGGCCTGCTGGTGATCAGACCGTTCTAGACCTACTGCACCGTTACAAGCGAGAGAACATCAAGATTTCTGTCTGTTCTGCGCGATGCTTAGGCGCAGCGAGGCGCTGCCACCAGTGACATTCGGCTGATCGAAGTTTAGGTTACCGAGCTTCCAAGATTGAAGGATCACGGAACTGCTACCGATGGACTTTGGCTTCACGCCGCCCTCAGTGGTACGCTCGATCGTCAGAGCCCTGCCGCTCCAATCGAGGAGGAGGCGGTCCTTGGGTTCAAACCCTATCCGGTCCCACAACTCACGAGGTAGGCGGATAGAGGTGTAGAACCGGTCCGGGCGCTTGGCGTCTGCAATGGACTTCACCACGACAGGAGCGGAGGTGGCCTGATCCGCTTTCTGTTTGACCTGCTTAGTGCCCTGCTGCTGCTTTGCAGGCGTTCGTGCCTCGATTGCCGGTACCGGTGTCGGCTCGGCACTAACGGCTTGCATCCGCTCGGGGTTCGCCTCAGCCTCTGCCACAGACTGCTGATCGGTGGCAGCATGCGGGAGATGCGGGATCGTTTGGATCGCACTGGCAACCTGCCGTAGACCGCCCAAGAGGCCCTCGGTCGATTCAACGAGGGCGGGGGCCAAACGTGCGATGGCATCGATCTGCTGATTGCCAAGGATCACAAGTTGGCTCACCTGGTCAGCCAGGCATTGCACCGCTGATCGCAAGCCTGTCAGGTCTGCCGCCATGCTGGTGAGGGTCTGTTCGACCTCTGGCGAAAGAGCCGGCGTGGGCTGTGTTGGCTGCGGCGCCTTCGGCGTGGAGTATTGAGGCAGTTTGTTCTCCTTGGGGCGGAAGACCTCGGCGGCCAGTTCCTCCGGCTTGCCCAAGTGCCGGGCCAGGATGTCGGCCGTCTCCTGGTAGCGTTTGTCCGAGGCTTTGCCCTCGCGACGCGGGGGAGGCGATTGCATCTCCTGAGTGTGGCGCGGGCTGGCTAAGCAGGCTGGGCAGACATCAAAGGAGGAAGTACGGCCGAGCAGCCAACCGCGATCGCTGAAGTACCTCTTGACCGCTTCATTGCTGGTGGGCTTAGAGGCTTCATAAATGTCTGTCCTGGCACATTCCGAGCAGCGGATGGCGAAGCGGAATTTCGAGGGAGCGCCGCCGCAACGTGTAATCTGCGGCTCGAACTGACGTGCGATGCCGGGCATCTAGCAAATCCTGATGGTTAGAAAAGGTCTTCAGGCGGAGGACGCGGTGTGCTGATCTCTCCGCCCCGATAAGCAAAGTGTGGGAATTGGCAGGGGATTATCATCTGTCCCGCCAAATGCCAACCGGTCAGTTCGGGTATGCCGTATCCGTGGGGAGGCAACAGCATGGGCACACTTCCAAGCTTACCTGCAGCCGCTATTATCATGGGAGGGCCGGTATCGAGTATCCTTGTGCCGACTGATATGGACACGGCGGACGCTGACATGACCGAGACATTCCAGGGCCGGACCATTGCCGGCCGAGGCGACGCCGAGAGTATCGCCATCTAATCGAGCATGAGCAGACCTGGCAGCATCAACTGGAGCGCTCGATGGATGGGAGACCGCAGCTTCCCTCGAAGCTTGCAGCGCTGATCACTCAGATCGGCCTCCAGAAATATTGACAGATTCCTCAGCCAATAGCTGCTCAAGCTGCGTCACCAGCGCGCCACGTTTCTCTGCACTGAGCTTGTCCAGATTATGCTGCCGCCATTTGACAGCAGGAAGATCCTTGGCTCCATCTACCCCGAGTAGCTCCCATTCGGGTTTGCCTCGCTCAAACGAGAGAAGGAAGCGGCGGTGGGCATCGGGCATGCCGCTGACGACAGTTTCAATCATCGTCTCTCTCACCTCAATCAAATCGTTAATGGTTACAGAGGTCACTGTCATGCCATCGAAACCACGACTAAATTCATGAGCAATGTCCTTTCGAGGCGGCGCCAAAACCTCTGCCATCGGTCGGTCATGGCTCAGTAGATAGACAATGAAGGCAGTACGCAGTTCCTCCGTGATGCCTTCGTTCGCCAGCAGATCGCGAACATCGAACAGATCGCGCGGGTGCTGGCGGTCGAACGCGGCCACAAGTTTGCCAGCATAAAGATCAGCGAACGACACGACCTGGATTTCGGCGAACCCGAACGTGTCCTCGACGGTCGACGATACCCCCCTGATCTCAGGCTCGTAGACGCAGCCCCGCAAGACGGGCGTCACCTCGATTTTAATCTGTGCTCCAGCTGTTTGTACCGTGAGCTTGGTAACGATCCCCTCACCGACATTAACTACTTCATTAACGTGGACGCCTTTCAGGTTCCGCCTAATGCGGTGGGCAATCCGTTTCATGGCGGCATTGATTGCCGCCAGGGATTCGGGCCGGCCCGCCACCGGCAGATAGGTCAGATCAATATCGACGGACAGGCGCGGGAGGTCACGAACGAAGAGATTGATTGCAGTCCCGCCCTTCAGGGCAAAGCAGTCTTCCTCTGCGACAAAGGGAATGATCGAAACCAGCAGGGCGACCTGACGGCGGTATGGTTCAGCTGGGAGCATAAAGATCGTCCGGTACGGTGATTTGGTAAACGGGATCGAGCTTGCCGCCCTTGACGAGCATGCGCTTGCCAGTTCCGAGATCAACCTTAGAGCGGTCGATGTGCTTCAGCCAGGCATGCTGATGGCGGTCGGCGAAGAAGAAGAACAGGCGCTTCACTTTGATGCTGCGGCAGTCGGTGAGCAGCGTTTCAAGGCGCCGGGGGCTCAAGGTACGCAGCCCCTCCACCAGCATGTCGACCTGATGGAAGCTCTCATCCTTGGGCAACTCGTCCAGAAGCTCGAACAAGGCCCGCTCTGGCGTCGATAACGTTAAGGGCCAATTCCATTGCCCCCAAGGCAGCCGGTTCAGGGTGCCATGCAGGCTTTCATTGCCGGAATCGACATTGGTTTCGACATCCGAGTCGCGGCTGGTGAGCCCTTTCGTCACCGGGTCGGACTTGAACAGAGTCTGTGTCTTGTGGAACCGGAAGGTTTCTTTCAGAGGAAGCTTGTTCAGCCACCCAGGCGGCGGTTCGCGCCCGTATAGGTGTATCGTCCGCAGACCCTCGGCAGAAACATAATGACTGAAGCCCTGTAAATCGAGTGCGGTGCGGCCGCCGACGATGAGGGGCTGTTGCAGAAGGACTTGCAGCGATATGACCACCTGCTGCCAGGAAAGGTTGCCCCAAGGCCGCTTGTAGGTGCCCCTGGCAGGCTGCTCGAGCCAGCCGGCCGAAACATACTGGCTGCGAAGGCTGCTGGAATAACCGTGGCGTTCCATCCAAGCGGCGTCGACCAACAGCCCCTCGGGCAAAGTTTTATCCAGCCGGTTTAACTTCCCTTGCTTTTGCTGAGTCATACTAAGCAAATTAGCATAAATTCAAACCAAGCCGCAAGTTCGTATTTGTTATAATTTCCTAAGTCAGACTGTGGAAACTAGACGCTCTTTAAACCAGGATGATCGTTGCCAACCGCTATTATAAGTGAGCGGTGTTTGGCGTGTATGTGATTTTATATCATATACTTGGCCATTACGAGCATCGGTCGAATGAGGTTGGGACAATGGTCGAAGTGCCTACGATCGATCGATCAATTAATCTCTGACCAGTAACTCGAAGCGAGATTTTTGAAGCGAGGTCACGTCCATTTAAATGGCACAGGGCATGTCCGGACCAATCTGTGTTGGATCGAACGAACCGCTCCTGCAACTCGCATATCATTGATCCTACCACCACACCTTTGGCTGAAACGACCATCTTTTGTGGATTCATCTCTGCAGAGCAGGAGGTGCCCACAACTGACCATTCACCAAATGGCGTATCACTGGCCGGTGTTGGACGTGCTTGACGTAGAGAAGCCTCGACGCTGCTATCCCATACATCATCGTCTGAAAGCCCATTTGCAGCTTTAAAGTCTTGTAGAGCCGAGCGGGAAACGAGTCCCCAGATCCCCTCTGGCTGATACCGATAGTAGCCTAGCTCTGATAGTCTTGCCTGAATCAGGTTTGCATCAGACGGATTGAGAGGGTGCAGCGCCATTCCTATGGCAGGCGCGAAAGGGCGGTACAACCCTTCTGTCTCAGTTGCTGGATCTGGTGAGACGTACCACTGTGCTGCTGCCGCGGACATACTATCGAAGAGCGCCATTTGGCTCGGAAGGTCCCATTCATCAGTGCGGGGGAGGCCATTGGCTACTTTGAAATCACGCAGTGCAATACGTGATCGAGGCCCCCAAACCCCGTCGATTACCGACGTTTTCAGGAACCCACGCTCCTTTAGTCGAAGCTGAACTTCCACTGCAACTTCGAGCCGGGCCAGATCTCGTAGGGTCTCTGCAGAGCTCGTTGGTCTAACGGTGAGCATCAATGGAGAATTAGATGGGAGGGGCGATGATGGCTGCATCTTGGCACCATCTCCTACCGCTGGAGTTCCTTGCACAGGAGCGGGCGGCCGGGAAGTTGCTATAGCAGGGTTATCGAGCGGAGATGCTTGAGGCGGTCGCCCCTCTCGATTCTGCGGTCCACTGGATTGTCCAGTAGCACGTCTAACAGCGGCCGATTCTCGCTCAACGCATGACTTCCAGAGTTGAGGACCATGGCTTCTAGGGCAAGTCTGATCAATCCATTGACGCGCCTCGGCAGACAAATCGGAGATGTTTGGCAGAGATGAAGAGAGAGCTGCCACTTGCCGTTCGGCACAGCTTCTCCAGAGCTGAGGTCCATGGCTGACAGGACAGGTTTGCATCACCCATTTTTGCATTTCCGGCGCCAATGCACTTACTGCAGGCCATCCTGGCGCGCGGAGGGCGACAATCTGCCGATTGACGCAGGACATCCATAACGAGGGTCCGTGGGAGCGGGGACAGGTCTGCTCAACCCAGCTCCGGTTGTCCGGATCCAGCGCCGACAAGTCGTCTGCAGTGGTTTGTGCTCTGGCCTGCCCACCGAACGACACGAGGGTGAGGATTAGAAGCAGGCGAACGGATTTCATAAGTTCTGCGTCTCTTAGGGACTCTGACATGTTCGCCAGAGTGAATGACACTGGTTTCCCGGTTTCAGTAAACGATTCCGAGCCGCGCCAGCGTCTCGTTGTCCATGTAACCCGTCGCCCGAAGCTGTTGCGCAACTTGAAAAGCTCGGATGGCTGATTGCGTGTCAGCAGATAGCCGGCCGTCGATCGGGCCATAGTAATAGCCGCGCGCGCGCAACTCGACTTGGACACGCATCACCATCACTTCTGCCGCTACAGGTCGCGAAGCGACCGTTCCGGGAGGAGTAGCATTGCTGTTGCCGGGAGCAGGCTGGGACGGAGCCACGCCACTGATAGGCGGGGCCAATGGACGGATCGCGGACCCAGCTCCACCCCCTGGGCTCGGTGGCGGCTTGGGAATGTATAGCCCAGGCACTGTAGTCGTCTGGCCTGCTCCGGAGGAACTGACCGACGGTGCAGACCCTCCGCTCGCGGGAGGCGCACTATACGGGTTTGAAGCCGGAGGGGAGTAGACCGGCGGTGGGCTGTAGGTTGGCGCAGGCGGCGGACTATAGGTAGGCGGAGGTGAGTAGCTGTAGCCTCCTCCGGAGCCCGAATAGTGGCTGCTGTGGCTGCTATGGCTTGAGTGACTGCGATGGCTCGAATGGCTGCGATGGCCAGCGTAGAGTTGCCGGCCATCAATATAGTTTGGGCGCTCGAATGTGAGTGGGCGCCCTTGGGAACCTGGGTCTGATCCCGCAACCCCCTCCGGCAATGCCGTCAATGCCGCGTCCGCTGGTGACCAGACCGTTGCAACTGCCGTCGCCGGCATTGCCCACGCAAGAACGTTCTTGATGAATGCAGTCCAATTGCGCTTCATGCGATTGCCTTAGATTCGATGGCCTGGATGCCCTTGCTGCGCCAGCCATCGCCAGCAGAACGAAAGAACCCGCAGCAGGCCCCCCGCAACGTGCAACTTTGACACTCCGGGGCGAAAACATTCTTCCAATCAGAGATGCTCTGACGGGCAAAGGGACGCGCCTGATCCGGGAGCAGGCAGAGAGGGATATTGTAGATCGACACGGCCATTCCCCGGCGCCACAAGTATGCTGAGACCTGGCTTAACGTGTTGGCATACTCGAGCGGGTCGATCCAGAGTACGTCGCGATTAGAGCGAGCATATCCCATAGGTTCAAGACCCATGAAAGCCACATGTTCGGCAAACGGTAGGTTCCGGTACAAATACTCGGCCAGTTCTTGAAGCCGGTAGGTCGTCTGACGATGCAGAACACAGCGGACCTCGATCCGATGGCCGCGCTCCGCAAGGTTGTGGAGGCCGTTCACCGTTTCGTCGAAGGCACCATCGGCTTGAACAACATAATCGTGGTCGGTTGCATTGTCGGCATACACCGGGACTGCCCATACGACCTGACCAGCTGATTGATCAAACAAACGGACGAAGGCGCGATCCGCGAAGAGCCGTCCGTTGGTGAGTATGTGCAGAACCGTGTTTGGCAGAAATTGCTTCGCCGCTCTTAGAACTTTGGCAAGACCTTCGCCAAGGAG
This sequence comes from Microvirga lotononidis, assembly GCF_034627025.1. NCBI lineage: Bacteria > Pseudomonadati > Pseudomonadota > Alphaproteobacteria > Hyphomicrobiales > Methylobacteriaceae > Microvirga > Microvirga lotononidis. The sequence goes on from NZ_CP141049.1 coordinate 102,446, forward strand.
GCACGGCTCCCCGCCCGTAATCCCGAGAACAGGCAGGTCACGATCGATCAGCTGAAGCAGGTCGATCATCTCGCCAATCCGCCAGCTGTCATCTTCCTCTCGGGGCGGCTGGCTGCACATAAGGCATCGGCTGTTGCACCGTTCTGTTGCGAACAGTGTGTTGGCGTTCGCACCGCGGCGGTAGAGAACGTTCACTTGTCCAGTTGGATGGACCCGTACCACATCCCCCGGAGCGACAACTGCAGGCATCGTGAGCGAGTGAAGCGTTGGAAGCGGTGATGCAAGGCTGTCGCCTGCGCCAAGAACGGCGCCGGCTCCAATCGCCACCAGCGCATTGTGGTCAACTCCATCGAGGTCACGCAGATCGATCATTACCTGCGGGAGTGGGAAATCTTGGCGGAGTGCCTCGGCTAAGGAGAGCACCTTATACAGAGCCGAAGCCCCTTGGCCGGAGACCGTGCCTCTCGTGTGAAGGGGAAGGGCCATGACACTATGTTGCCTTGGCTGTGGAGAGGGCGCCATGAACCCAATCGTCAAAAATCCGGAGCGTGTCGGGGGCGCCTTCGGCAAGATGGCCGAAGAGGATTTTGAAGAGGCCCATGTGCCGCTGGCAGTGTTCACTCTCGGCTCGATGTCCGACAGGATCTCCGTGGCGGGAGAGCGAACCTGCCGGATCAGGACCACAGTACGGCACGAATGCACAATCGGAACAGCCAGGTAGCGTCTCGGCAAGACCGGACGCTGCAAGGAGCTCCATCGCGGGAGACCGCATGAGCGTTTGGTAGCTATCAGTCACTGATCCGAGGCGCAGGCTGTTGTTGCCAACCTCTTTAAGCATGCGCCCCTCGTCGGATGCGTACACGCCGCCGTCGTAATTATATACTAGTGTTCCGAAGCCGCTGCCGACTGGAGAGCGCAGATCTACATAGGTCGTTGGGAATGGTGTCAGGATGCTAGAGAGCAAAATCTTGGCGTACGCCTCCTCAATGAGGTACCCGTGCCTGTTTATCTCCAGGACGTAGCCTAGCGCGGCCTTATAGAATCCCAGGTAATCCTGAACTGTGTACCCGAGCCGCCGCTCTGACTTCTTTGCAAATCCGTAGGGGCTGAGGGGCCGCAGGAAGATTGATCGGAAACCGAGCCGCACATACTCATCAACGATCTCCCTCGGCCGTTCCAGGCTGCGGCGGGTGAGGGTGGTGATTGCAGATAGACTTTCGTCTCCAAGAACCTGACGTGCGCGCTGAAGGCCCTGGACCGTCAATGCGTGGGCGTCTCCGTTTGGGAGCGGCCGGTTTGCATTATGAAGGTCTGTGGGACCATCCAGGGAGGTCGAAACCTGGAAGTCATGGATGCGCATGAACTCCAGAACTTCATCCGTCAGGTGATGCAGTGTGGACGTGATCGAGAATACGATCTGGCGCCGCTCTTGGACATTTCGGGCTTGGATGAGTTCGACAATGTGGCGAATGACAGGGAAGGCGAGAAGCGGCTCTCCGCCTTGGAATTCGACGGTAAGATGTTGGGAGGGGCTATCGAAAAGGCGGTCCACGGCTGCTGTGGCAGTCTCGAAAGACATGTCATAGCGGCCGCTCGAGTGCAATCGGCGCGAAACTTGGCAGTAGTGGCAGCCATGATCGCAACCAAGCGTCACGACAAAGATGTGCAGAGACGGGCCGCCACGAAGAAAGGACTTCCTCGTGCGCAGTTTCGTTGCCAGAAGGCGAACAGCCGTTTCTGGAGAGGCCTTGTAGAGAAGGTGCTTCGCCTCAAGACTTCTCAGAATGCCAGTGTCGCCAAGTGGCTCTCGGCGAGCGAACGTTGAGAATGTACTGGAATCGAGGACGTGGAAATCTCCAGCCTCCGAGGTCACAAGAATCTTTCCGGTATCAAGACGGGTGAACCTGAAGGGGAGGTGGCCATAGTTCCCTGGTGGAGAAGCTGCTTGTATAGGGCGATGCTCGCTCATCAGGGCTTAGTCCCCAAGGTTTCGCTGAACGCCGTTTTCCAGATACGATCACGCAGATCAGTGGTCCGGCTCTCGATATCCACCCGGAGGCTGAAATCGATCAGTGCCGATCGCAGCCTCGAAGCGAGGCGTGATCCAGATTGGCCATCGCGCGACTTTAGGGTTAGCCGAATGCGACCCTCATCAGTCGTGACAATATCAATCTCGGCTTCCGGGGAGAGCCAATAGCAGGCTCTCAGAACTGCCTCACGGGGATGGACCTTTGGGTCAACCTCGATGATGTACATCTCGGTAATGGGCTCAGAGATAGGAAGGGACATCGGAACGGGAACTACTGCGTCAACCAACGCGGGCGGGAGGAAAGTTGATATAATACGGTAATGCACAGTTAGTAAAGTATTGGCGTTCTGATGCGACAATGAGAATTGCCATTTAAATTAGTCCTCATGATACATTCTAGAGAAAGTCACGCGTCCCCTCGGGCAAGATCCTCTCCGCTTGTATTTTTCGCACAATCAAGTTTACAAGCTTGATATGTGCAGGACTCTAAGCAGCATTATTGCTCGGCGCCTGTGCTCCCCAACCTAAATGCCCCAGGGGCCGTATCCGATATCGTATCGGTCAGCAGCCTATCTTCTTCTTGATAGTCTCAACCTGAGAAAGAGAACGGCACACATTCTCACAAGGAATGCCGTCATTATCTCCATCGGCGCGGCTATAGCCTCCGCACCACATCTCAACGGCTTCCTCGCAGGTGCTGACTGCTTTACAGCTTCTGCGCTGCGCCATCAGGATCTCTTTGACGCGTTCAATGCTTGTAGGAGGCGTCCCCAGACCGAGGCTTCCAACAGCTCCTGCGGTTCCGTCGAGGCCAAAAATCATGAAACCCGCAAGAACGAGCGTCGAAAGCCTACATCTCATCTGTGCCCCACTTTAGTTCGATCTATGCAAACGGGTTCTTGACCTGCTGAGGTGCCTCAGCTGGGCCGCTCTCATCGGGCAGTTCCTTGTCTTGCCCTAGCGTCTTCACGATAGCATCGACAACCGACTTCAATGCCTTGGCTTTCTCGAGCCCAGCCTTATCGCGAGTTACATCCACGGAGCCATACAAGGCGACTTTGTCAGTGCCATTCTCAACAGTGAAATCGCCAATGTTTAGCGACGCACTATCGTCAGCAAAGGGCTGGAACTTCTTGGTCATGGGCGGCGTCCGAATTGATCGATAGCATCAAGAATGTCTCCAACGAAGCCGTCTGTCGAAGGTCGAGGGGAGGGCACCTGTGTGTTCTCCTCAGCAGAGGGCCTCGCGACGCTTCTTGCACCCCCTCTCGGGCGCCTCAGTTGCGGAACAGGCAGGCTGGTCGCGGTTTGCTTCACAGAGGCGGGCAACTGTGGGAATGCGTCTATGCCGGAGAGTTGTTGCAACTCGGCCAAGGAGATAATCCTGTAGTCGTTCCCGGGCTGATTAGGGACGAGATAGGCTCCCGCGATGTTGCTTTGAGGATCATAGATGGCCTTTGCGATGTGAGTGGGCACCAGAACACGCCCTTTCAGAGCCTGCAGGTTCTCCCCTTGGAAGATGGGGCCGGTCACAACATAGACTTCGCGGCGCTCCGAATAGTCCCGCACAGCCCGTTCAATGCTCTCCCACAGGTTACGGTTGTTCTCGGAGTTCTGCGGGACCATGTTGGCCAAGGAAAAGGACTCATCCATGCCTTGGGGTGTGGTCATGTCGCCCGCTGGAGCCATGTGCCCACGGTCAAAGCCACTGCGAACGTAGTCCGAGAGTTCCGCCCGCTCGTTTGGTGGGAGATTGGGATCCGCGTGGAAGTTGTTTAACCGGTTGAGCGCCCGGGCCCCTTTGGCCCGCCTGGGGGTCAGATGCTCAGCCACCCAAAGCGAGGTACGGGTGAGTCCAGAATGCAGAAGGGCAAATTCCGTGTAACAGATCTGGCGGGTTTTCGGGGCGAGTTTCGGATTGGTGAGTGTCGGCTCGGCGCCGCCAAAGAAGTGCTGGGGACAGGCCGCTGCGACAGCAGGGGAAGCGAGGAAGAGTGCCCCGAGGAGGAAAGCAAAGAAGTGGTTGGGCGATCTCACAGCGTTCTCTTGAGGCGGGCGAGGCTGGAAAGGAGTTTCGCAGGTCCGTTCCACACGATCAAAGCGAGCGTCTTAAAGGGCGACGCTTTGGTTTGATTCACGAGAGTGCCCCTGAAGCGTGGTGGACGATGAAGGCCATACTTCCTTAGCTCGGCATCACTCAGGAGCCGACGGGGCCGTTGTCGTGAGCGCGGTCTAAGAGGGTTCTCCTGGAGCAATCGGCAAACCTCTGGCGTTCGATCTTACTCTTCTTAGGCGGTAGGATTCCTACTTCAAGCTATCCTTGAGCGCATTTCGTGCCGAGCGGATGCTCTGGACCCACCGAAGAAAAGCCCGCAGGACAAACCCGCGGGCAAGCGGATCAACGGAGTGAAGCCCCATAGGGCTCTCTGCGCCCAGTATGCTGCAGTGTAGCAATCCGGCGCAGTCTAGCGTGCGCCTAGCAGTAGCCGCTGCGGCCGCCCTGCTTGCAGCCAGCCGCACGGCCACCACAGTTAGAACCGTCCTTGGCCGTGTCATAGGAATTCGTACAGGCTTTCGCTGACGAGATGGAGGCGAGCGGCGAGAGAACGAAAGCAGCGCCGAAAGCAAAGGCGATAAGGAGCTTCATAGGAATATTGCCTGATCCAGAATTAAGTAGAGCGAGGGAAGGCAGGTCATGAGAACCTGCCGTGAGCATACGATCCCATGTGGACTTGCCACATTCAAGCCACAATCTTTGCTGGAGCGGTGAGACTTTGGAGTAGCCATAGGACTTCGCGCTATGTTGCGTTAGGCCTTGATGGACCCGTGTAACGACCTTTACATAATGAGATAACATTTCGCATAAGGATAGTTTTGACAAGAAGTCCGTAACTGGTGCTGTGCCAAGGTCCTCGCGATCAGGAGGATCGCATGCGGACCAATCAGCGGCTGGCACAGCTCTGGCTCGACGCCCTTGCAACGGAACTCGGAGCATCGGCCGGTACCATCGACACCTACACCGATGATCTCAACTGCTACCTTGGCTGGCTGGATGAGAACAGCCTCCGTCTCGACGATGTCGGCTTGGAGCATGTTCGAGATTATATCGCCGCGCTCGATGGGCGCGGCTACGCCGGATCGACCATGGCCCGCAGGATCACGGTGGCGCGCGGCTTGCACAAGTTCCTGATCGCCGAGGAACTCGGCTCCCGAGACCCCACAAGCAATCTCTCGACCATGAAGCGAGCTCGGAAGCTACCCTTCGTCCTCTCTATCGCCGAGACGGAAGCAATGCTGGAGACCGCCCACAGGCTTGCGGCCGATGGTGCCCTTGCATGAGCGGGCGATCGAGGCCGTCAGCCAATGGCAGAAGCTGGCCCGCGCGTATTCTGGTGGGGCGTCCTCCCCCTGGCTGTTTCATTCGGTGCGCAATGGCACCAAGGCTCTGACGCGTCAGGCGGCCCTGCTCGAGATCAAGGAGGCGGCCGTGGCGGCCGGGCTGGCGAGCCCGGAGCGGGTGTCGCCGCATGTGCTGCGCCATGCCTTTGCCACCCACATGCACTCCGGCGGCACAGACCTGCGCGTACTACAGGAGCTGCTCGGCCATTCCGGCATCGAGACCACCCAGATCTACACCCACCTCGACACCTCCCGCCTCCACCACATGGTTCGCGACCTCCACCCGCTCAATGAGGAGGAGCATCCAATAGTCGCCCGAGCAGTTGGAGCATGATGCGGGTGATTGTTGTGGCAGCGTCAGACGACCAGGTGACCGATACCGCCGCTCCCATGCATAACGCTTATGCGACCTTCAGTTTTTGCCATTCTGGCAACGGGAAAAGGCGGTCATAAGCCCAATTGAACACGAATGCATAGCCCATGTAGAAAAGGGCGAAGGACACATCCATCAGGAAGGCCCGCCATAGACTGATGCTGAGATACCAGGCGAAAAGCGGTAACAGGACGAACAGAAGCCCGACCTCAAACATGATCGCATGCAGCACACGGATCAGAGTGGTCTTCCTGGTGCTTTCCCGCAGCCGTTGCATGACGTGGTCGAAGCCAACGTTATAGAAGTAATTCCAGAGCGTTGCGATAGTCGCGCCAACGAGCCCCACCACCCCAATGTCATGCATGGGCATGTGAAACGCCCAGGCACCAAGTGGTGTGATAAGGGCCAGGCCAATGATTTCAAAGCTGATTGCGTGACGAATGCGGTCGCGTGCGGTTCGCATGTTGCTCCCCAAACGGGTCAAAGTTCGGGTCGTCCCGAACGATTGGCCCAGTGTCTGGGGGAGGTCGTCCTCTCTTGCTCCTCCATATAGGTGGGCAGGCCCACTCTCGGCAAGAGGCAGGAGATTTCAACTGAGAACTGACCATGACGGGATCAAAGGTCTGTATAGCCCTTTTGCCGCTGGGCTGCGGCCCAAGCGTCCAAAGCCTGAGCGGCCTCGGCTTCATCGGGAAAGATCTCAACGTTCTCTTGCCCTTTGGAGCCCACAAAGCCCCAGTTGCGCACCAGCCGGATTGTGCCGAACAGGTCCCGTTCGATCATCAGGCTGAAGAAGCGTGCCCTTCCCTGCTCCATGTCACGCCGATAGAGCACCAGGTGGTGCCGTATGGGCGATCGGACGTCAGGCATCGATCTCGCCGGTCTCTTACTTGGGGTTGCCCTTCGGGAGTGTCTTCTCAATTTCGCGCATCATCGCTTCCTCGATTTCGTCGAGGTTGACCTTGACGGTATTGCCGCTGGTCTGCCCCTTGGCCCGGGTCACCGGGACCTGCTTGGTCTTGGGCTGGGTGATGGCTATCTGCGCCTGGGCCGGGAAGCGGCCCTCCAAGGTATCGATTAGGCTATTGAGCGCCACGTCGGACAGTGGAATCTCTGGAGTCTCATCGAGCCCACGGAAGGCGATGGATTGATTTGTGTAGCGCCGATCCGCCGTCACCTCAGGCCCGAACCATTCGAGCGGATGAAAGCCCCTCGCCTCTCCGTCTGAGGCAAATTCCACGGTAACGAGATGCAGGACACGAGGCCGGATGATCTCATCCATCAGAACGTTACTTTCGCCGATCGACAGCACGGTTCGGGTGTAGTCCACCTCGCCGGCGCACGCGTCGAGCAGCGCGTGAGCATGGCCAACTGGGATCTCGGTCTCCTCATCGGCCTCACCGTCAGGGCCGAGCGTCCTGAGGATCAGCAGGCCTCTATCCTCTTCAAGGCGAACCCAGGACGAGCGATCCCGCTGTTCTGGAAAGAAGCCCTCAACGTGGCGCAGCCCACCTCTTTCGCGCCGGATCAGGCGGGCGAAGGACGGGGTGAGGAGAAAGCGACGGTGAACAGTCATGAAACCCAAGGAATGTCAGGGATCAAGGGAGCTGCTCATTCGTACATGGCAGAGGCAAGGGGAGGCAACCACGAACCTGCAATATGGTTTCCGCCAAGCTTGCCAACAACGCGAACGAGGCGCTCACAAATGAGAACGCCCTGACAGAGTTAGCCGTGCGGAGCTCACTGTCAGGGCGCTACTTGTGGTGCCGGTTGCAACACCACGGCAGCACTCTGTATCAAGAAGGATGGATATTCAACCACACGCCGTGCACAAGTCCGAATGCCCTGGCGAGACGCTGAGCACCACTGGTCGTTTTCCTGTCACCAGACCGGCACAAAGAATTTGCCATACTTCTGGGCGATGTAGTCCTTCACCTCAGGCGAGCGGTAGATCGCAATGAACTTCGCGATCTCCGGGTCATCCTTCCGATCCGCCCGTGCGACGAACTGCAGGGCGTAATGCGCATCGCCGAACCCATCGGCGATCAACGCTTTATCAGGGTTGCCGCCCGACAGCAGCAGATAGCTGATGCTGACCTGACCTAGGGTCACGTCATCGAGGGCCCGCGGCAATTGCGCGGCTTCCAGTTCCCGGAAGCGGAGGTTCTTGGTGTTGGAGACGATATCGAGAACTGTCGCAGCATCACCCACCCCAGGCTTGAGGCTAATGAGGCCCGCCTTCTGCAGCAGCTGCAGGCCGCGCGCGCCATTCACCGGATCATTGGCAATCGCCACGACGGCATTATCGGGAACCTGGTCAAAGCTCGTGACCTTGTTCGAGAACAGGCCCACCGGCATCACGTACGTCGGTGCAATCGGCGCAAGCTTGTACCCACGCCCCTTGATGGCGGCGTTGAGGAAAGGAAGGTGTTGAAACAGATTGGTGTCGATGTCGCCATTCGCTAGCGCTTCGTTCGGCGTTACCCAGTCAGAAAACTCCACCACCTGAACATCAAGGCCCTGCTGCCGGGCCCGCTCAGCGGCAAAGTTCATGATGTCCGCCACCGGCCCGCCGCTCGTTCCCACCTTCAACGGCTTGGCCAAGGCGGTGCTGGGATCTGATGCCAGAAGCATGAGGCCGACGATGCCGGCAAGAAGGGTGCCAAAGCTGCGGCGTGAGATGGTGCGGTATCGTGTGAGTGATAGGATCATAGGTGGACGTCCTCCGTTCAAGAGTTGAAACGACGCAAGCAGCCCTACTCAGCGGCTGGAGTCACGGTTTGAGAGGGAGTCGCTGAAGAACCAGACGCGCGGAACGACGCGCCTGGATGGCTCCCGGCGAGCCGTGCCCGGCCGTGGCCAAAGAGCTTCTCGCGCAAGGTTCCCTCCGCATAATCGCGCTTGTAGATGCCTCTCTCCTGCAGGAGCGGCACCACCAGATCGACGAAGTCTTCCGGCCCTTCAGGCGTGACCACCCGGCTTAAGTTGAACCCGTCGATGTCAGTATCCTCGACCCAGCTCTGCAACTCATCGGCAATCTCCTCGGCCGAGCCGATGAGCGGCGCGTTGCGGCTGCCGAGGCCCTTCTCGCCGAAGATCTTGCGCAGCGTCCATGTCTCGCTGCTGTCGACCGTGAAGGCCCGCAGGATGGAGTTCGTTGCATCGTTTGCCTCATGGCGGAGCGGCTCATCAGGGTCATAGCGGGAGAAGTCTACGCCCGTGATGCTGGAGAAGTGCGACAGCGCCCCCTCGATGCTGGCGTAGCGATGGTACTCCTCAACCTTCTCCTCGGCTTCCTTGCGGGTCCGCCCGACCACCACGGCGCGTCCGAGAAACACCAGGATGTCAGCGGGATCCCACCCCTGCGCCTCTGCCCGCCGCCGGAGGTCGGCAACGGTCGCGCGGGTGTTCTCCTTCGTCGGACCTGCGAGGAACACGCATTCGGCGTGCTTTGCGGCAAAGTCCTTGCCCCGGGACGACGCGCCGGCCTGATAAAGGACAGGCGTGCGCTGCGGCGATGGCTCCGAGAGGTGAATGGCATCCACCCGATAATGCCGGCCTGTATGCTGAACCCGGTGAACCTTGCGTGGCTCGGCATAGATCCTGCGCTCGCGGTCACGCAATACCGCGTCATCCTCCCAGCTGCCTTCCCACAGCTTGTAGACGACCTCCATGTACTCCTCGGCCGTCTCGTACCGGTCGTCATGCTTCGCCTGCTTGGCCAGGCCCATGCCGCGCGCGGCACTGTCGAGATAGCCGGTGACAATGTTCCAGCCGATCCGCCCGCGCGTGAGATGATCGAGCGTCGACATGCGGCGGGCGAAAAGATATGGCGGCTCGTAGGTGAGGTTGCATGTCACGCCGAAGCCGATGTGCTTTGTGACGGCGGCCATGGCGGGCACAACCAGGAGGGGATCGTTGACCGGCACCTGAACCGCATGGGCAATCGACGGATCAGGGCTGCCCTTGAAGACGTCATAGACCCCGACGATGTCTGCGAGAAAGATCCCGTCGAACTTGCCGCGCTCGGCTGTGCGGGCGAGATCCTGCCAGTATTCGAGCGTGTTGTAGGCTGTCGACCGATCCCGCGGGTGAGCCCACATGCCTTGTTGGATATGGCCGACGCAGTTCATGTCGAAGGCGTTGAGCCGGATCTGCTTTGTCATTTTGAGATATCTTCCGACACTGGGGAATGATCGTCTGAACTCAAACGAAGAACAGAGCCACTCCGGCCAGAGCGACGCCGCCTCCAAAGATGCGGCTCATGGCCGGCACTCTCCGGACGGCGCTTTGCAGGCCGAGGCCGCAGCCGAGAAGGAGCGCGCTGGCAGACAAGAACCCAACCCCATAGTCGACGGCGCTCATGGCTGGTGCGATCTCAGTACCGTGGGCATAGCCATGGAAGATCCCGAAGATCCCGCAGGCGCCGGCGGCGAGAACTATGGACGGTTGCAGGTTGAGCAGCACGGCAAGACCCAGTCCCAGAACTGATGCCGTGATCCCAAGCTCGATCATTGGAACCTCGGATCCCATCAGGGCAGCGCAGAAGCCGAGGGCCATGGCGCCCAGGAAGCTCGCTGGTAGTCCAAGGATCGCCCGCCGGCCGAGGCTCCCGGCCCAAAGCCCAATTGCGGCCATGGCCAGCACATGATCGAACCCGCTGAAGGGATGAGCAAACCCGGACGTAATGCTGGTGGCTGTACCATGACCTGTATGGGCCCATGCTTCGGAGGAGGACAGAGTGGCGAGAACAAGCGCAGCGAGAGCGTATCGTTTCATACTGGATCCAATTGCGAGAAGACATAGTCGGGTGGCGCTCCCCGAGCAGACGTCGCGGAGGGCCAGCGGGTTGAGTTCAGGCTTCGAACTGACCTGCAATCAGGTGTTACGGATGCTTGTGGATGGGATCGACCCAGTACACTTCCTCCGGCTGCTCGACCGGATCGACATCGGTGATGTTGACAACCACCGCCTCGTTGTCGGAGCGCACGAGCACGCATTCGAGCGGCTCGTCCGGGCTGGCATTGATCTCTTGATGCGGCACGAAGGGTGGGACATAGATGAAATCTCCCGGCCCGGCCTCGGCCACAAACTCGAGGTGATCGCCCCACCGCATGCGGGCCTTGCCGCGCACAACGTAGATCACGCTCTCCAGTTCGCCGTGATGGTGCACGCCCGTCTTGGCATTCGGCTGGATCGAGACCGTGCCGGCCCAGATCTTCTGGGCTCCCACACGTGCATGATTGATCGCGGCCTGCCGGAACATTCCGGGGGTCTGGGCGGTGTTGGCATCGAGCTGGTCACCCTTGATCACGCGGACGCCTTCGTGCTTCCAGCGCTCGTGCTCGTGCTCGTGCTCGTGCTCGTGCTCGTGGTGGGAGTGATCGTCATGTTCGTGGTGGTGATCTGCGCTCATGGAACTTTGACTCAAAGTGGTTTGATATACAGGCAAGCCCCGGCCTCTGATCTCAGGCTGGGGCTGATGGATCGTAGTATGACGAACGTGAGCTTGGGGATCGCCTCTACTGTGCCGCGGCTTCCTGAGTGCCGCTGAGCACCGCCGCATTGAACGATGGATCAAGCACATCGGCCGCCTTGAGAGGCTTCGGGATCAGGGCATTGCGGACATAGAGGTCGATGGTCTGCTGCTCGGCCGCCTCGACCGCGGCATCGATCGGCACCGGACGAGCATTCGCTCCCGAGAACCAGCGCAGCGGGATCTCCTTCGGCAAGCCGATCAGCTTCGCCCAGGATGCCGCATAAGACTCCCGGTTGGCCGACTCCCATACGCGTGCCTTGGCCAGGCGGCGGACAAAGTCCTCAAGCTCGCTGCGCTTGGTGCGGATCGCCTCGACATGGGCGGCCTGGAAGCCGAGCCCAGGCGTGATGCCCTGCCCGTCACGCACGATGCGGGCTTCGCCCGACAGAACGAGCTGTGAGGTGTACGGCTCCCAGGTCGACCAGGCATCCAGGCTACCACTGGTCAGCGCCGCCTTGGCCTCCGCTGGCAGGAGGAAGCTCAAAGTCACGTCCGTCTTGGCCAGATTGGCATCCTCGAGGGCTGCCAGCACCAGCTGATGGCCGATCGAGCCGCGGCCGGTGCCAATGCGCTTGCCTTTGAGATCAGCAAAGGTCTTCACGGGAGAGTCCGGGCGCACCAGAACGGCCAGACCGCCCTGGTCGGACCGGGTTGCCAGGATGGCCTTGATCGGGGCGCCGGAGGCCGCCGCGAAGGTGAAAGGCGCATCACCCACGATGCCGGTGTCGATGGCCTCGGCGTTGAGGGCCTCCAGCAGAGGAGCTGCCGCCGGAAACTCGCTCCATTCGAGCTTGTAGGGCAGATCCTTGAGCACGCCGGCGGCTTCCATCAGGGCGCGGGAGCCCCCGCGCTGGTCGCCCACCTTCAGGACGGTTTCAGCCCAGGCGGGCCCCCACGACAGGGCAAGAGCGGCCGCAGCAGCCAGAAGAGATATGCGTTTCATGAGAGTTCTCCTTTATTCGGCCGCCACAGCGCGCTGGCTGGACCGCTCATTGAGCAGGCGGCGGAAGGCCGGGATCAGATCGCGGCCGTACTGAACCGCGTCCTCGAGAGGCTCGAAGCCGCGGATGAGGAAGGTGGTGACGCCAAGATCGTAGTAGTCGAGCAGCGCATCGGCGACCTGCTCGCCCGTGCCGACCAGGGCGGTGGAGTTGCCCTGAGCCCCAGTGACGGCCGCAATGGCGGTGTAGAGGCGCTTGTCGAGGCGATCGCCCTGGGCGGCTGCCGCAAGCAGCCGGCGTGCCCCTTCGTTTGGCGGCGGGGCCGCGGCACCCAGCCCCTTGGCCGTCCGCACCGCCTTGATGCGCTCGAGAAGCGCTTCCGCCCGGGCCCAGGCGCGGTCTTCCGTCTCGGCCAGGATCGGCCGGAACGAGAGACTGAAGCGCACATGGTGCTCGCGCCCGTGCCGGGCTGCGGCCGCGCGGACGCGTGCGATGGTCTCACGCACCTGGGCGTGCGTCTCGCCCCAGAGGGCATAAACATCCGCGTGCTTGCCGGCCACTTCGATGGCCGCATCGGACGAGCCGCCAAAGTACACCGGCAGATGCGGCGTCTGGACCGGCTTCACGGTCGAGAAGGCGCGTTCGAAGCGGTAGTACTGCCCGGCATAGTCGAACGGTGTCTCGCTGGTCCAAGACGCTTTGACCACATCGAGATACTCGCTCGTGCGGGCGTAGCGCTCATCCTTTGTCAGAAAGTCGCCGTCCTGCCGGAGCTCCTGGTCATTGCCGCCCGTGATGATGTGAACCCCGGCCCGGCCGTTGGTGAGATGATCGAGGGTGGCCAACTGGCGAGCAGCCACCGTCGGCGCAGTGAACCCCGGCCGATGCGCGATCATCAGGTGAATGCGCTCGGTGACAGAGGCGGCATAAGCCGCAATGTGCTGGCTTTCCGGTGAGGTCGAGTGGAACGCCACGAGGAAACGGTCGAAGCCGCCGTATTCCTGCGCCTGGGCCAGAGCCCGGATGTAGTCGCGGTCGATGACGGGTGCCTTGGCGGGATGGGCTTCCGACTCGTAATGCGTGCCGACAAAGCCGATGAACTCGACGTCCTTGCTCATGATGGTCTCCTGTTTCTACGATCGGGCGAGGGCGTCAGCCGAGGCGGCCCAGACGACATCGTCCAGCCGCACACCAGAGGCCGCGGGCGCTCGGGGCCTGACGGGGGTGATCGTCTCTTCACCCGGCTCATCCGCGCTCTCGTCTTCGACGCCGAGTTCGCGCAGGAGGCGCGAGCGCAAGGTGGCGAAGGCCGGCTGCGCATGACGGCGCGGGCGTTCCAGGTTGACGTGCAGATCGAAGCCGATGCGGCCCTGGTCCAGCACCAGCACCCGGTCGGCGAGCAGCAGCGCCTCGTCCACGTCGTGGGTCACGAGAAGAACGGCTGGCCGATGGGCCCGCCAGAGCGAGGCGACCAACCCTTGGGTCTTGAGCCGGGTGAGCGCATCCAGGGCCGCAAAGGGCTCATCGAGCAACAGCAGTTTCGGTTCCCGCACCAGAGCCCGGGCGAGTGCGGCGCGCTGAGCCTCGCCGCCGGACAACGTCAGGGGCCAGGCCTCAAGCCGATGGCTCAATCCTACTTCGGATAAGGCGGCAATCGCACGCTCGCGGGCGTCAGGTGTGCGCAATCCCAGCGCCACATTGGCCCACACCCTCTTCCACGGGATGAGACGCGGCTCCTGGAACACCACGGCCCGCTCTGCCGGCACTGTGACGGTTCCGGCCGGAGCCTCGTCGAGGCCGGCCAGGGTCCGCAGGAGCGTCGACTTGCCCGAGCCGGAGCGGCCGAGCAGAGCCACGAACTCCCCGGTCCGGATGGTCAGGTCGAGACCATCAAGGATGTTGGGGCCGCGGCCGAAGGAGCGCACGAGGTTCGAGACATGCACCACCGGGTGCTGCCGCGCCGCCAGAGCAGGATGAGCGTTCATGGGATCAGTCCTTCAGGAAGCTGGGTCGCCAGGCGAGCACCCGACGCTCGAGAACACGGACGATCTGATCGGCGCTCAGCCCCAGGATGGCGTAGACGATCAGGCCCACGAGAATGATGTCGGTGCGCAGGAAGTCGCGGGCGGTCATGACCAGGAAGCCGATGCCGGAATCCGCGTTGATCTGTTCGGCCACCACGAGGCTGAGCCAGGCGACGCCGAGCGCATAGCGAAGCCCAACCAGGGCCGACGGCAGGGCTCCTGGCAGCACGATGTGGAACACCTGCTCGCGCCGGGTCAGGCCCAGGGTGCCGCCAGCCTCGATCAATTTGGCGTCGACGCCGCGGATGCCGGCAAAGAGCGTGAGGTAGATCGGGAACATCGTGCCCAGGGCGACAAGCGCGATCTTCGGTGTCTCGCCGATGCCGAACCACAGGATGAACAGCGGCACGAGCGCCAGAAACGGCAATGTTCTGAGCATCTGCAGGGTGGCATCGAGTAGGTCCTCGCCGCGCCGGGAGAGGCCAGCAATGAGGGCGAACGTGGTGCCCACCACGATGCCGATGCCCAGCCCTGTTGCTACCCGGCCCAGGGACACCAGGAGGTGCCGGGGCAACTCGCCGGAGGTGATCAGCTCGGCAAACGTGCCGGCGATCATCACGGGTGAAGCGAGCGTGCGGGTCGGAATCAGGCCGGCACTGGCTGCGACCTGCCACAGGACGACGACGAGAAGCGGAGGGAGATACCGGCGATAGCGCAGCCATCGGTCTGAGCCGGTGCTCGCCGCAGTCGTGGAGGCGACAGCCGCACTCATCGGGCTGCTCCTCGGCGAACAATCTGAAGATTGATCGGAGCCCGCGATGAAACCGTCTCGGTCTTGGGAGCCTCAGCCCCGATCAGGCCTGCGAGCTGTTGCGCGGCAGTGCTCACCCGCTCCCGGACGCCGGCCTCGTCCAGTTGCCCGTCGACGAAGTCGGCATCGCTCGCGTAGACGGCTGTCGGGACAGTCAGAGCCTCAAAGAAGCCGAAGAGCGGCCGCAGGGCGTGTTCCACCACCAGTGCATGGCGCGCGCCACCTCCGGTGGCGGTGAGCAGCACGGGCTTGCCGATCAAGGCGCGGGGATCAACCAGATCAAAGGCATGCTTGAACAAGCCCGTGTAAGCACTTTTGTACACCGGTGTGCCGACGATCAGCGCATCGGCTTGCTCGATAGCATCGATAATGTGAGCCGCCGGCAGGGTCAGGTCCTGGCGCTGGAGAGCGGCACCCAGGCCCGGACCAGCGTCGGACAGGTCGAAGATCTCGAGGCGTGCCGGTCGATGGCTGTTCACCTCGGCGGCGACCATCTCGACGAGGCTGCGGGTCTTGGAGGGACGACGCGGGCTGCCGGAAAAGCCAACAATGCGGGGCAGACTCATGGCACAAGTTCTCCTTCCGCCGGCAGAAAGCCGCGACGTTGATCAATCAGGGTCGGGAGGAGCGCAGCGTTGAAGGAGGCCTCGTGGACCGCCACCTCACCGTACGTGCGCAGGGGTGAGGTGAAGCTAAGCAGGTTTCAGCGGGGTGGCCATCGGATGCTGGATGTGATTCCATCTTCTTGTTTGGTTTGGAATGCGGATCATGGCAGGCAAATCCCCTGTTGTCGCAAGCGCCGCGCAGCGGCGTGAGCTCATGGCTCTGAGCCACTCGCGGGATCGGGGCGAGGCCGACCGGGCGCGGGCGCTCCTGCTGACCCTGGCCGGCTGGACGAGCCCGCGGATCGCCGAGGCCTTCGGCGTGCGCGAGGATACGGTGCGGCTCTGGCGCAGCGCTTTCATGACGGGTGGGGTCGACGCGCTGCGGCGCTCCGTTGCCCCGGGGCCGGCTCCAGTCAAGGCCGAGCAGGCGCTCGCGGTGGCCGAGGCGGTTTTGTCGGGACCAGTGGCGGATCGCCCCAACTGGACCTTGCCGCGGCTGGCCGACGAGATCGAGAAACGCTCCGGCGTGCGCATCTCGCGCTCACGGCTCTCCGTCGTGCTGCGCCAAAAGGGGCTTTCCGCTGGCGCCGGCCGCGCCACACCCTGAAGGGCCGCCAGGATGCCGACGCCGTGGATCGCGCTGGCCTGCGCCGCAAGCTCCTGAAGGCGCAGGCCGAGGCCGGCGACATCGTGCTCTTGTTCGGCGATGAGTCTGAGGCGCTCACCCATCCCTATTTGGCTCATGCCTGGGCCAAGAAGGGCGCGGATCTGCGCATTCCCGCGCCCGGACAAGCCGCCAAGGTGGCGATGCTCGGGGTGCTCGACTGGGCGCCGCGCGACCTGATCGTGCGTACCAGCCGGAGCAAGCGCAGTGCCGACTTCATCGCGCTTCTGGACCAGATTGACAGGCAGTATGGCCCGATGCCCGGCCGTGCGCAGAAGCCGATCGTGCTCGTCCTCGACAACGGCCCGATCCACACCAGCAAGGCAACGCGCGCTGCCCTCGCTGAGCGGGCCTCCTGGCTCACGGTCGAATGGCTGCCAAAGTACGCCCCCGAACTCAACGACATCGAGGAGCTCTGGCGCGATCTCAAGCAGCATCATCTTGCTCACCAGACTTTCTCAGGGCCGGAAAGCCTCGATGCCGCCATTCACCAGGCCACCATGAAACTCAATCGCGAGCGAAATCGCCATCCGTTGCCCAACCACCGAATCGCTGCTTAGGAGGCTTCTGGGATCGCTATGACCCTGGAGCTAGAAGTCGTCATGCCTTCAACCTTCCTTCAATAAAGCTTGCGATGCGGTTGCCCTACGACCGGGTGAGTATCCAATGCTGATTGACTGCGGGGCCCGGTTCAACACTGTCCTGTGATGACAGAAAGGGTCGCTTCAAAACCGCAACCTGTCAATGGGAACGTTCTTTCTTTAGAACGGACGATATGACGATAAGCTTCTACCCAAGTGGCTGCTAAGAGAAGAAACCAACTGCCGAAGCGCGAAATTGGTCCTATAGTGCTGCGGCGCAGCCGTGACGGAGGCCTGGTTGTTCGTTTTATCGCACAGATTTGCCCAGAATTTGCGAGACCGCAGTCGAGTCAGAAGCGATCAGGAGGATTCAGAAACGATACGGGCGGTTGGTAGGGCAACGCACGGCTGATATGTTACAAAGGGTTTGGTTGAACCCGTCACTCTGTGTCTTGTCGAGTATCCATGGCGTCCGCACCCTTCTCCCGGCGACTCAAGACTGCGTCCAAGTCTCTTCCTGAGTTGTCTGTCGATCTCAGCGCCGTGATTATGGCGGCCACGCCAGAGGAGCCTCGGGTGCTCACCGTCCACTTCGACCCGCAGCAGATCGATGCCCTGCCCTCCGGCCCCCTGCAGTCACAGCATCGCACCCTCGAGATGGGCTTGCGGACGTGGGTGGCCGAACAGACCCAGCTGACCCTCGGCTATGTCGAGCAGCTTTATACCTTCGGCGACAGGGACCGGGCGGAGGCCGATGTCCAGGGTGAGGGGCATTCCCTGTCGATTGCCTATCTGGCACTCGTGCGGGAGGCCCGCCCCGCAGGATTAGCTCATGCGGCCTGGCGCGACTGGTACTCTTTTCTCCCCTGGGAGGATTGGCGGGATGGGCGCCCAAAGGCGCTCGATTTGATTGAGCCGAGGCTGAAGGTCTGGGCCAAGGCTGGCGGCAAATCCCTCCGTTCGTTTCGCGAGGAGCGGATCGAACTCACGTTCGGGTTTGAGGCTAAAGACTGGACGGATGAGCGGGTACTGGAGCGCTACGAACTCTTGTTCGAGGCGAGGCTCGTTCCTGAAGCCCTCCGCGACGCACAAGTATCCGGGTCCTCTAAGGTGCGGTTCGCGCACGGTCAGCCGATGGCGCTCGACCATCGCCGCATTCTGGCGACAGCCATCGGACGCCTGCGGGCCAAGATTAGGTACCGGCCAGTGATCTTCGAGCTGATGCCGGCGTCCTTCACCCTGCTCGACCTCCAGAAGACAGTGGAAGCGCTGTCCGGTGTCCGGCTGCATAAGCAGAACTTCCGCCGGTTGGTGGAGATGCAGGGCTTGGTGGAGGAAACCGGAGAGATTTTGGCCGACACAGGCGGGCGCCCGGCCCGGCTGGTGCGCTTCCGGCGCGCGGTCCTGGTCGAACGTCCAGCGCCCGGCGTGCGCCTGCCCCGCCTGAGATGAGGCATCTGTTTCGGCAGATTGTGGGTTGACGCGAGCTTATACTCCCGCCTAGCATAAGTCATATGCCGGCTACCCAGCCGGCTTTCCTACACGCATAAATGCTCATTTAGAGCATTTATGCGTTCTACTAATGCTCTAAATGAGCATAGGAGGCTGCCATGGCCAGCGCTGCTTCGTTTGCGTCTCTGCCCCTGCCTGAGCTCTACGCCCGCGTACGGCATCACGTCCCGGCCATGGAATGGCCTGTATTCGCCCGTGACATCGAAGCCATCCTTACACTCAAGCGCCAGCACAATGCAGTCATCCTGGCGCACAACTACCAGACGCCGGAGATCTTCCACACGGTGGCCGATATCGTCGGTGACAGCCTGGCCCTGGCGCGTGAGGCGGTGAACACTGACGCGGATGTGATTGTGCTCGCGGGTGTGCACTTCATGGCGGAGACCGCCAAACTGCTCAATCCGGACAAGACGGTGCTCATTCCGGACGCTGAGGCCGGCTGCTCGCTCGCCGAGTCGATCACGGCCGAGGACGTGCGTCGCTTAAGGTCGCGCTATCCGGGCGTGCCGGTGGTCACCTATATCAACACGTCTGCGGCTGTGAAGGCGGAGTCGGATATCTGCTGCACGTCGGGCAATGCCAAGAAGGTCATCGAGTCGCTTGGGGTTGATCGCGTGATCATGCTGCCGGACGAGTTCCTGGCTCAGAATACAGCCACTCAGGTGCTCGGCATTGAGATCATCACCTGGGCAGGGCACTGCGAGGTGCATGAGCGCTTCACCCCTGAGGACATCCGTGCCGTGCGCGAGAGCTACCCGGACGTGGTCGTGCTCGCCCACCCTGAAGCGCCGCCCGAGGTGGTGGCGGGGGCCGACTATGCCGGATCGACGGCTGGCATGGCTGACTTCGTCGGCGAGAAGCGCCCGGCCCGGGTCGCCCTCGTGACCGAATGCTCGATGAGCGACAACGTGGCGGCTCTCTATCCCGAGGTCGAGTTCGTGCGGCCCTGCAACCTGTGCCCGCACATGAAGCGCATTACCCTGCCCAAGATCCGCCGGGCTCTGGAGCGGCGTCAGCATGAGGTTACCATTGATCCGGCGGTAGCCGAGCGGGCGCGGCTGGCGGTCGAGCGCATGCTCGCTGTGCGCTGAGGATCGATCATGACCACCACCAATTCACTTGACCACGTTGTGGTTGTGGGTGGCGGCATCGCGGGATTGTCGACAGCCCTTCATCTGGCACCGCTGCCCGTGACCCTGCTTGTGGCATCGCCACTTGGACAGCAAGCCTCTACACCCCTCGCTCAGGGTGGAATAGCCGCCGCCCTCGGAGCAGACGACCACCCTCTCCTGCACGCCGCCGACACTCTTCAGGCGAGTGCCGGTCTCGGCGATCCTGGCGTTGCAGCGCGCGTCGCAGGCGCCGCTCCTTCCTGCATCGAATGGCTGGTTGCTCAGAGCGCCTCCTTTGATCGAACCACGTCGGATGAGCTAATCCTTGGGCTCGAGGCCGCCCACTCACGCCGGCGGATCGTGCATGCCCAGGGAGACCAAACCGGCAAAAGTGCTCTGGACGCGCTCATCCTTGCTGTCAGGAACTCCCCCTCGATTCAGATCCTAGAGGACCACCGCGTCACGGATCTGGCGCTGGATGCAAATGGTGCAGTGGCCGGCGTGTTCTGTGCCCCTTGGGGATCCGATGGCAGCGATGAGCCTGTACTGATCCCCGGCCGTGCCGTGGTGCTGGCGACAGGCGGGATCGGCGGTCTCTACGCCTATACCACCAATCCCCTGAGTGCCCGAGGAGCGGGACTGGCGCTGGCAGCCCGTGCGGGAGCTGTCCTACGCGATCTCGAGTTTGTTCAGTTCCATCCCACAGCCATCGCAGCCGGTCGTGATCCGATGCCGCTCGCGACCGAGGCTCTGCGTGGCGAAGGGGCGGTGCTCGTCAACAGTCGCGGTGAGCGCTTCATGCAAGGCATCCCCGGAGCTGAGCTGGCACCGCGCGATGTGGTAGCGCGAGCGATCTTCGCCCAGATCTGCGCCGGTGAACGCGTGCTCCTCGACACGCGACATGTGCTTGGGGGCAGCATCGCCAGCAAATTCCCCGGCGTGACAGACCTGTGCCAGGCCGCCGGCCTCGATCCGGTGCGTGATCCCATTCCGGTGCGCCCGGCTGCCCATTTCCATATGGGCGGGATCAAGGTGGATCATCAGGGCCGCAGCTCGGTTGAAGGACTCTGGGCCTGCGGCGAAGTCGCCTCAACCGGCCTGCACGGGGCGAACCGGCTGGCGAGCAACTCTCTGCTTGAAGCGCTGGCCTATGCGGGGTGGATTGCTGACGACATCAAGAGCCGAGCGCGACGCTCGTTGGCGGCCCAGTCCCCCTCACCTTCTCTCACTCTGCAGCCATCCGACTCTAGTGATCAGCCATCTCCGCTTCTCCCGCAGGTCCGATCGCAAATGGACCGGCAGGTTGGCGTGTTCCGCGAAGCGGCAGGGCTGACGGAGGCGATCTATCAGCTCCGAAGACTGGTTTGCGAGGCGCAATCAACGGACGAGCGCGATGCCGCGTTGGTCAGCCTGATGATCGCGGTCTCGGCGTACAGTCGACGGGAGAGCCGGGGGGCTCATCAGCGGCTGGACCACCCGGCCCAAATGCCTGAACAGCATACTGAGATCACCCTCGATTCAGCGCTGCGCATCGCAGCCCAGATCGACAGCGAAACCACTGCACCTGCCAGGAGAGTCGCATGAAGCCGTTCCTTGCCGCACCGAACACCCTCGCCCCGCTTCCGCGCCTGCTGGTGGAGCCGATCGTGCGCGCGGCATTGCTCGAGGATCTCGGCCGGGCGGGCGACATCACGACCGATGCCGTCATTCCCGCAGACGCCAGGTTGCGCGGCGCCATCGTGGCCCGGGAGCCCGGTGTGGTCGCAGGCATCGATGCGGCGCTGCTTGCGTTCACCTTGATCGACCCTGACGTCACGGTCGCCATCGAACGCTCCGATGGCAGCCGGGTTGATCGAGGAGAGGCTGTTCTGCGGGTGGAGGGGCCAGCGCGGAGCATTCTCTCGGCGGAGCGTGTGGCGCTCAATCTGCTCTGTCGGCTGTCGGGGATCGCAACGGCGACCGCAACTCTCGTCGACGCGGTCCAGCCCCATGGCCATGCGCGGATCGTCTGCACGCGCAAAACCACCCCGGGGCTGCGCTCGCTGGAGAAGCACGCTGTTCGGGCGGGTGGAGGAATCAACCATCGCTTTGGGCTGGATGATGCCGTTCTCATCAAGGACAACCACATCGCTATTGCCGGAGGTGTCCGGCCGGCGCTGGAGCGGGCCCGTGCCAGTGTGGGGCATCTCGTCAAGATCGAGATCGAGGTCGACACTCTCGACCAGCTGGACGAGGTGCTGCAGGTCGGAGCCGACGCGATCCTGCTCGACAATATGAGCCCGGGCACGCTGGCCGAGGCCGTTCGGCGCGTGAACGGGCGAGCCATCACGGAAGCCTCGGGGCGGGTCACGATGGCAACGGCACCTGCAATCGCCGCGTCAGGCGTGGATCTGATCTCGACGGGCTGGATCACGCACAGCGCCCCTATCCTTGATCTTGGTCTAGACGTGGCCTGAGGCAGCTTGCTCTTGGAATACACTGGCATGATCCGGCCTGTGGTGAGGCTAAAATGCACCAGCGAAGCGATCAACTCTCCAACACAATGCATAACCCGCCCCAACAGCGCTGCGGCAGCGCGCTTAGGCTCGAATGATCAGCGGTGAATGGGCTTTCGCCCTGCTCTGACTCGGAGTCTTGCCGACACAGAGAAGCGCCTGGCAATGAGCCAATGCGATCCTCTTGGAGGAAGATTGGCCCCAAGTCATTTCTTCAATGACGGAACGACCAAGCCACATGACCGATACTTTTGTATTCTGTGACCTCAAAGACCGGCCAGCAGCAGGCTCAGACCGATCAAGGCGGCAAAGGAGACGACAAACCGCATGGCGGCCTGTGTGAAGGTCGGGGCGTGCGCCGGAGCAAAGATAGGCGCTGCAACCTCTGTCGGCGGCATGATGAAGACCTCAATGAATTCGGCGCGTTATGAAGGAATGGTGGAGAAGGCGATCAAATCGTGTCGCTCGGCCACGCTATGTGTCCGATTTCGGCGCGGATGTCTGTAGCCGGCAGGTCACACGGCGGGCCGTGATGCGCCTGATCCGAAGATCTTCGAAAGCAGCATTGCCGATCAGTCGGAACGGCCTACATCCAAGATGTGCGTCATTCCCTTGGCACACCAGCGCCCCGGTCGAGGTTTCAGACAGCGCCTCAACTGGGGCGCTTCTTTCTCTCACACACCCTGAGGCGCGGTGCCTCGGTTGTTCGTCCTCACGGCTGGTTGGCCGAGCCAGGCGCACAGCTCTTCCAAAGACGGAAAGCTATGCTCAACCTCTCGGAATGGCGCAGGCCGCCTGCTCCGCGGCAGCTCCTCGAGTAGCTCGGCCGTCCAGGTGTACGGCTGGCGCAAGCCGCTTCTCACCACGCTGGCCACGATGGTGTCGCCGAGGAGAAGGTCATAGGCGCCGGGCGCCAACTGGATCAGGCTGTAGGTCATTGCGGGCTCTCGTCCGTGGCAAGCTGGCGATCGATCCACTCGCGGGCCTTGGCCAACGCCGTCTCGCGCTCTGGGGCCATGATCAGGGTCGGCTGCCGGTCGGGCCATTCCACAAGGGCCATCCAGTCAAGGCCGTTCGGGCTGAGGCGGATGGAAAAGCCGTGATGGTCGATGAGGGTGGTGTCCTGAGGAGAGAGACCAGTTATCATGGGGTGGAGGGGGGTCTGTTGTGCGGGAGTGATATCTGGGAGGGGCAGCACACCTTTGGGGTGCTGCGGTGATATATGGTGGGCCTGGAGGGACTTGAACCCCCAACCAGACCGTTATGAGCGGCCGGCTCTGACCATTGAGCTACAGGCCCCACCGTCACCCTGTGGATGCGATCTCTCTCATAGGGGGTCAAAGGTTTCCTGGAAAGCATCAGCGCCTCGGCGGCTGCAGCGAGCGGGCGAGGTCGCGGATCACGCTGTCCTCAATGGTGAGCCCATAGCGTTCGTCTTCGTCCTCGGCATCGAAGGCGAACCCGGATGAGGCTGGCGCCCGAGACTGCCGTATCGGGTGTGGTTCGGTTTCCTGATCCGCATGATCCAGGGCATCGAGCAGGGAATGGAGAGCCGCATTCGACGCCTCCCCTTCAGGCCCGGAGGGCAGCCCGTCGACGGCAATGGCACGCAGCCGGTAGCTCGGATCAGCCGAGACCTCGGGACCGAACCAGGCCGGCGGCTGGAATTCCCCTGCTTCCTTGTCGTGCTTGAACGCCACGCTGACCAGATCGAGCGGTCCCGGCGTGACGAAACGCTGGAGGACGGCAACATGATCGCCGAGATCGACGACGATGCTCAGGTACTCGATCTGTCCTGCGGTCAAGCCGAGCAGGGCTTCGGCCTGCGCCGGGGAAATCTCAGTCGCCTCCTCGCGCGGACCGTTCGCGGAATGCGAGGCAAGGACCAGATGGCCGGTATCGCCTGTCACCTGCACATGCATGCTGCGGGTGGAGTGTTCAGGAAAATAGCCCTGCCGGACGAGCTTGCCTGCCCTCTCCCGCTCGATCAGCCGAGCCAGACCAGAGGCCAGCAGAAAGACACGGGTGGAACTCATTGGTGGGCCTCTCATCATCGGGCGGTAGCGCCAAGGTAGGTTTTGGGCACAGGCCAGGAAAGGCAACCCACGTCTCTCGCTGAGACCGTCCAAGAGTTCACGGTGGTCTCCTGACCTCTGGCAGCCCACGGCATCCCCTCACCTCACCTGTTCTCGGCGATCTGGCGTCTGATCAGCTTGTGCGCCGCGGCGATCAAGGTTTCGCGATCGCCCGCCAGCAGGATCGTCGGCCGCTGGCCCTACCGTGCGATAAACGAAACCCAGCCAGTCTGCGTCGGCCCGAACCGGATCCGATGCTCCAGGAATTGCACCTCCTCGATCAGGTCAGGATCGGACAGGGCCTGAGACGCCAGATCGAGTTGCGACGTCATCGCTCGCGCCTCACCGTTGGCAGGGCCGACCTCTCGGCCCTCTGATCACGAGCCCGCGGCCAGAGCGCTGGCTCGGGGGCAGCCGAGACGAGCTCCGAGAGGTAGGCCTCCTTCACGAGCGCCAGCGCCGGTCCGGAGCCGCTGCGGATCAGGGCGACCTGCTCCAGAATGATCTCAGGCTGTGGCTGGATGGCCGCAGTCAGGATGCGACGGATCGGGCGCAGCGGCGCGACAACAGTTCCGAAGGGGATCTCTGTCGCATTCAGGGCCTCGTTCATGGTCGCTGTCAGGCGTTGCGGCACGAACCAGTTCCCGGCCCTGGCGAGCGGCAGCGTGCCGCGCATCAGCCGGACCTGCCGGTAGTGAATGGTTTCGCCGGGATCGAGCGCAAGAGCTGGCAGAACGTCCTCGGGAACGATTGCCGGTGCAAAGCGCTGACGGACATCGACGGTGATCGGTCCGTCCGAGAGGCCATGCTCTTCGCACCAAGCCAGAAGTGTTTCGTTGCCGTTGCACCGGCGATAAGACGCGTGTTGAGCGCCCAGATGAGGGCATTCGGATCCGCCGTGCCTGTCATGACGGTCACGTCCTCTGCCCGCTGGCGGTGGCCTGCCGACCGATCGCATGTGAGACCAGCTCCAGCTCATGAACGACGCCGCCGAGCGCTCCGACAGCTAATTCGTCGACGACAAGCATGTCGGTGTCGGGCGCCCCATCGGTCGAGACGACGAAGGGGACCTGGCGAAGCGCACTCATCGCAATCCCGCTCAACCAGCCACAGACGGCACTGGTTGAGCGGCTCCCCATCAGCTCGGGCTCAAGAAGCGGCTTCATGCTGCTCGTTCGCTGAGCGCAGCACCTGCCTGGATGCGCGGCGACGCTGCGGGGCAGTGTGGTTCAGCTTTGCCTTCAGGATAGGCGAAGCGGTGAAGAGAATGACCCGGCGGGGCTCAATCGGCACCTCGACGCCGTTTTTGGGATTGCGCCCCATACGCTGCGCCTTGTCGCGCAAGGTCAAGACGCCGAACGAGGACAGTTTAACGTTCTCGCCCTCTGCCAGCGCGGTGCAGATCGTCCCAAGAACCTGACCGACCAGCTCTGCGGCATGGTCTTTCGTGACGATGCCCTTTTGGTACACGGCCTCCGCCAAATCGGCGCGGGTCAAGGTCTTGCCTGCCATCGGCACATCTCGATCGGGTTGAAAAAGGGGCTGCCGTTACCAGCAGCCCGAGGTTGGGAGGAAGACATTCCTCAGAGGAGCGAGGACACGGGGCAGTGTCTCGCGTAAGTGACTTAGCATTAAGGATGTAGAATTGAAGGCTTGTTGCGTGAGTGTAATCGATTTCGTAATTTTATTCTGCGATTCGCTTGAGACCTGTGTCTGGAAGGCCACAGGTTGGCAATGGCTGGACCACTCACGACTACGCTGCGGGCGAGCGGATCGAGCGTTGAGGCCATGCTCTCAGGATCAATCAGGCGGTGAATTCAGATCTCGCAAGCGCTACGAGCGAACGCGCTACGCCCGAAATTGCTTTTCACCACAGGGTCGCCGAGCCATGCGCACACCCCTTCCAAGGTTGGAAAGCTATGTTCGATCTCTTTGAAGGGAGCCGGACGCTTGCCGACGGGCAGATCTTCGAGCAGTTCGGCCGTCCAGATCGTATCCGTGGTCCGGTAGCCGGATCTGACAACGCTACCCATCAGTTCGCCGTCCAGGAGGAGATCGTAGGCGCCCGGCGCAAGTTGAACGAGGCTGTAGGTCATCATGTGCTCTTAGCAGACTGAAGTGAAACCTCATTCGCGCATCTCCGCGAAGATGCCGATGGCTTCTTTAACACATCACGTTCCATGCGCGTGCGGTCGTGCTCACGTCGGAGCCGCCCGATCTCCGCCGTCTGGTCGGCTGGAGAGGCCATGGGAGAGGCACTGGGCGATAGGGTTCTGGTACCAGCCCTGGATCGAGGAGGACCACCATTCACAACCGCCCGCCAGTTGCGCAGCATGGAGGGAGAAATCCCCAGTTCTGTTGCGATCTGCATCAGCGGTCGACCGCGGCTCTCCAGAAGTGCAACAGCCTCTCGTTTGAACTCCGGAGTGAAATCCCGTCTCGTCTTCGTCATCGAACGCCCCCCGCTCCCTCAGGAGCTTAGCAGAGGTGTCCATCAACGAGAGGGAAAATCAATTGACCAGCCCCCGGATAAGGGAACGGTGCCGTTGGATCCGACTACAGCGCCCGGTTGAGCTCGCCGAGCGAATGCCGCTCGGCGAGCTTTACCCTCCACCCAATCTCGCGGTGCTCGTCGGCCATGGCGCGCGCAACCAATTTATCGAGATTTGGATTATGCCCGTCCAGCCGCAGGATACCGTTGGCGTCACCGAAGAGAATGTCGCCGGAGGAGATGACACTGCCACCGATGGTGACGGAGCCAAACAGTTCACCGCCAGGCTGGTTCATGACGCGGGCGGTGATGACATTCGTGCCGCGCGCATAGATCGGCATCCCGATTTCCCGCAGTTCCTCAATGTCCGTCACCACGCCGTCCACGACCACGCCCGCGGCGCCCGCGTGGTGGGCCGCCAGTGCCACCATCTCGCCGACACAGGCGATGTGGTGATCGCCTTGCCGGTCGATGACCAAGATGTCTCCTCGGCGAAGCGCTTCTAGCGCGCGGAACACCGGCGTGCTGTCAGGGAGGGGCTGGCGCACCGTGAGTGCACGGCCGACCATGCGCCTGACCGGCACCAAGGCACGGATCTGAGGCGACAGTGCACCGCCGGAGACATGATGGCCAAGGGTGGCGGGCTGCACGTGGGCAAGCCTCGCGAACAGCTCCGCGTCGTCGGTGGCGGGATTGCGCGGGTGTTCGATCATGCTCTGTCCTTTCGGATTGCAGATGCGACCCCAACGGCGTCAATGCAGCCCTGGTGCAGGAACATGAGGTCGTTTCCCATGAGCAGCATGTCGCCGCCCTCGTCTGCCAGTTCCGCCGCCTGTTCGGCCGTAGCCGGGGCGCAGGGCAGCATGACCTTGATGTCCCTGGAGTGGCACTTGGCGATGAGTTCGCGCATGGCGGCTCGCACCTCAGGCTGGCGCATGGAGTAATCGACATCGATCCCGCGCGAGAGGGCATAGTCCGCCGGTCCGAAATGCACGGCGTCAATGCCAGGAACGTCCAGGATCGCGTCGATCTCGTCGAAAAACTCGAAGCTCTCAGCCATGGGGATGACGAGTGTCTCGTCGTTCTCCCGGCGTATGTAGTCCGGCCACGAAAAGCCGGGACCGCCGTAGCTCGCCGTCCGCACGGAGCTGTCGCCGCCACGCCGACCAAGCGGTGGGAACTTTGTCGCCTGGATGATGCTGTGCATCTGCGCAGCGCTGTGGACCTGCGGCACGATCACGCCGCTGGCGCCTGCTTCCAGAACCTTGCGTAGGCCCGTAGGGTTACTGTCGGGCACACGCACCAGGGGTGCAATGCGCGCAGCATGCGCCGCCAGAATCATCCGCTCCAGCGGCAGATCGGCTCCCAAAAGCGTGTGCTCGCTGTCGATAAAGACGAAGTCGAGCCCCCTGAGGCCAGCAATCTCCACCGCCGCTGGCGCGCCGGAGTAGACATTGATGCCGAAGGAGAGCCGGGAGGCGGCGAGCTTCTGCCTGAGGTTGTCCATCGTTTGAGAGCTCATATTACTGAAGGAAGCGCGCAGATACGATAATCTTGCGGACGGCGATCACGGAAGGGATGGACTTCGTAGATGCCCGGATCGCGGATGATCGACTTCACCCGCGCGCGCTCAATTTCAATGTCGCAATAGAAGATGCCGTCGCTCATGCCGGCGTTGATGATCTGCTTGCCGTCCGGCCCGATCACATGACTCGATCCCATAAAGGGCATGCCGTTGTCGACATCGTTACGGTTAGCTGCGAGGAGGAACACGAAGTTCTCTGCCGCGCGGACCGTGGTGAAGATGTCTGGCAGGATGCGCGCAGCCTCGGGCCAGGCAGCGGGCACCACGATCAGGTCGGCGCCTTCCAGTGCCAGCGTGCGGGTTACTTCAGGGAAGCGGACTTCGTAGCAGATAGCCATGCCAATACGGCCGATCGGCGTATCGAACACGGAAGGCGTGCTTTCCGCTGGGATGTCGACGAAGCGGTCGCCAATCATGAAGGGCAGATGCATCTTGTGATGCAGGCCGATAATGCCATTGGGACCGATCAGGGCGGAGGTGTTGTAAGCGTGCTCGCCCTTGACTTGGTAGAAGCCCACGACGATCAGGATGCCGGTGTCGCGCCCCACAGCAACGATCGGCTCGAGGTCGCCTCGCTCGATATCGATGGACGCCTTGCGGAGGCTGTCCCGATCGTCGAACGAGCCGCCCGTCAGGAAGCATTCAGGAAATGCGATGAGTCGCGCCCCGCCCGCTGCGGCCTCGCGGGCTTTGGCGGCGACGAGCCTTGTCGTGGCAGCGGTATCGCCTGGAATCGGCGAGAACTGGGCGAAGGAGATCTTCATATCGTGCTTCCGGTTGGTGGTTGGACTGCGCGCGCGCTGAGCCGCGCGCAGCAGTCTGCGATCAGTCGAGCTTGAAGCCGACGGCGTCGAAGACCGTCGTGGTTATGTCGGGATCGAAGGTCTGAGCGTATTTGGCGATGACGGGCTTAACGGCCTGTTTCATGTTCTCCATCTCGGCCGGGCTAACATCGCTCACGACGTTGCCCGCAGCGCGAATCTTGTCGAGCGCGACGGTCTGCGCATCGCGCGAGATTTTGCGCTGCTCAATCGCAGTCTCACGCGCTACGTCGATAATAAGGGCCTGCTCATCCTTGTTCAGCTTGTCCCAGAAGGGTTTGCCGATGAGCACGATCTGCGGGTTGTAGTTGTGGCGGGTAACAGTGATGTACTTCTGGACTTCGTAATACTTGGAGCCCAGCATGAAGGGAGCCGTGGTCTCCTGGCCGTCCACGGCACCAGTTTCCAGTGCGGAGTAAAGTTCGCTGATCCCCATGGGCGTTGGGTTCGTACCCAGTGCGGACCACATGTCTACCAAGAGCGGGTTCTGCTGCACGCGGATCTTGAGGCCTGACATGTCCTTGAGGCCCTTTACCTCGCGGCGGTTGTTGGACAAAAGGCGGAAGCCCTGCTCCCAGAACGCCAAGCCGATGACATTGTGGGCCGGGAGCTTGTCGGTCAGCTTCTTGCCGACATCACCGTCGAGCAGGCGGTCCATGACCCCCACGTCCTGATAGATGAACGGCAGGTCGAGGATGCCGAAATCCTTTTCCTGCGAGATCATGTTGCCCGCATTCCAGACCATCATCTCGATGACGCCGCCTTGGAGCGAGGACAGCACCTGCACGTCCCCGCCCAGGACGCCGTTGGCGAAAACCTTGGCCTTGAGCTTATTACCGCTGCGCTCGGCTAACTTCTTGGCGAAGATATGCATGCCAAGGACCGGCGGCGTACCCTCCTGGCCGGTCGCCGCGAACTTGATCATGCGGCTGTTGTATTCCTGGGCATGGGCGGTTCCGCCCAGGAGTGCCAGAGAAAGAAGAATTCCTACGATTTTTTTCATGTCACAACCTCTGGTGTTTGATGTCAGGCTTATAGAGTTCAGTGCGAAATCCACTGGGCCGGTACTGTGACCAGCTCGGGGAAGATGACGAGAAGGAACAGCACCGCGAGCTGCGCCAGGAAGAACGGCATCGTCCCCCGAACCAGTTCGTCGTAATCGAGCTTGCCGACAGCGCAGACTACGTTCAACACCGTGCCGACCGGTGGCGTGATGAGGCCGATGGCACCGTTGATCATGAACATTACACCGAAGTAAATCGGATCGACTCCCGCCTTGGCGACCACCGGGACGAGGATCGGTCCCAGCAGAAGAATCGTCGGGGTCAAGTCCATGGCCGTGCCGACAAGAATGATGATGAGCATCAGCACGAAGACCAGCAGGCGCGGGCTTTCCATGAAGGGGCCAATCATCTCTACGATCTGGCCGGGGATGTCGGCGATGGCGATCATCCAGGCTGGAATGGCGGCGGCGGCGACCAGGAACATGACGCCCGCCGAAACCTTACCCGCTCGCAGTACTAGGGCGGGAAGATCGGATATTTTAAGTTCGCGGTAGACGAAGAGCGACACGAACAGCGCATAGGTCGCTGCGACGGCGGCCGCCTCCGTGGGAGTGACGACCCCGAAGCGCAGACCCACCACGATGATGACCGGCAGCATCAAGGCCCACAGGCTGTCGACGAAGGCGGTGCCCTTCTCACGTAAGTTCGCCCTAGGGGCCGGCGCCACATTCTCGTTGCGGGCGACGAAGAACCAAGTCACGGCGAGGGCGACGGCAATCATCAGACCGGGCATGATGCCGGCGAGGAACAGCTTGCTGATGGACAGGTTGGTGGCGACGCCGAAAACGATGAAGCCGATGCTGGGCGGGATGATCGGTCCGATGATCGCCGAGGAGGCGATGAGGCCGCCCGCGCGTGCTCGGTTATGGCCGGCGGCGATCATCATGGGCAACAGCAGGGCGGACAGCGAGGCGGCATCGGCTAACGCGGAGCCGGAGAGGCTCGACAGCAGCACGCCCGCGAAGATCGCCACAAATCCGAGGCCGCCACGGCGATGGCCAACGAGGCTCTGCGCAAGCGCGATAATACGTCGGGACAGGCCGCCTTCGTTCATCATCTCGCCCGCCAGGATAAAAAGCGGAACCGCTATCATGGCGAAACTGTCGACGGAGTTGATGATATTCTGTGCCAGGATCTGACCGTCGAACAGGTCCATCTGCCACATGAGCGCGGCGCCGGTGATGATGAGTGCGTACGCAATGGGCGCGCCGATCGCAATCATCAGCAGCAGGGTAGAGGAGAACAGTGCAATCGTCATTTCGAACCGACTTTCGCAACGGTGAGATGGGTTTTGTTGCCAAGGTCGGTGGCCACGCGGTCGGCTTCGGCTTCATCTTCGCCAGCGCTGACGACGAGGTCCGCGTCGTTGAGGCGTCCGGTCAGCAGAAGCGCGAGTTGTGTGACGAGGAATAGACCACTGGCTACCGCGAAGAGCACGCCGGCGGCATAAAGGACCGCAATGGGAAGGCGCGTTGCCGGCGAATAGACGTGCAGGTTAATCATCATCTGCGTCCAGCTTCCGGTCAGGAGCAGCCAAGTCGCATAGATCATGATGATATGGATGAGGCCGAAACATAGGCGGCGCAGCAACACCGGCAGCCGCCGGACGAGCATGTCGACGCCGATGTGCTCGTGGTCGTAGAGCACGAGGATGGACCCAATGAAGGTCATCCAGGCGAACAGAAGGCCAGACATGCCGTCCGACAAAAAGATGCCTGAATTGAAGACATAGCGAAGGAAAACATTCGCCGTGACGAGGATCAGGATACTCGTCAAGCTGAAAATGACCATCCATTCGAGCAAGCGCAGATAAAATGTCTTGAGCGTATGCGCCATATACCATCCTCCGTTGGTCCAACCGGGGTGGTCGCCTGACGGTATCAAGGTTGCACCGAACGCATAGCCTCGACTGTCCATCTGCGATTTCGTGGCACGCTCCGTTTACCGGAATCTGCTTGACCACACCTCCACCGATGCCAGAGTCCTAGTCAGTTGTATGAGGACTGTCAACTGATGATATCACAGTTACGCGATGTTCAGCTGACGGTATCGTTCGAGGCTTCCTGCAAGGTGAAAGCGCATGGCGTCCCGCGCTCCAAGCACGTCGCCCCGGCCGATCGCTTGGGCGATGCGGTCGTGCTCTTCGGTCATCTTGGTGAGATACTCGCGTGTGATCTTGGGGATTGTGGCGTGGATCAGCTGACTGCGCGGGATGATGACGGGGCCCACGAAGTCCATGAATCGCGGCATGTAGGAGTTACCGGACGCCACCGCGATGGCCCTGTGGAAATCGAAGTCGAGCTGGCGCGGATTGTGATTGAAGGCTTCTGGATTGGACATGGCCTGAAGACAATCAAAGATCTTCGTCAGGTCCATTTCGTTGTGGCGCTGCGCCGCGAGGCCGGCGGCCTCAACCTCGACCCCGATGCGCAGTTCAAGGATCTCGATAATTTCTGACAGCTCACCGGCCGACTCTGGTGGGATGCGGAGCGTGACGCTGCCCTGCCCGGCAACGAAGACGCCAATCCCCTGGCGGGACATCAGCAGTCCTTCGGAGCGCAGATGCGCGATTGCCTCACGCACCACAGTCCGGCTGACGTTGTAGATATCGCAAAGCTCGGCTTCGATGGGAATCTTGCTGCCAAGGGAATACTCGCCGGAGCTGATACGCTCAGCGATGTCTTTCGCTACAACACTTGCCAGACTGTCACGCCGCTGTCTCAAATCAGCCCTCATTCGGTTAATCATATTATGACTGATATAATAGCTCATACGGAAAGATGGCCGCAAGGGGCTTGGGCGGCCTTCACGCTGATGTAGCACTCCGCGTCGCCGGAGTCCTGCTCACGCGAGCCGTAGGACCAATCCTTGCGCCCACCAAAGGGCAGGTACAAGTCGCCGGCGGCAGGTTGGTCATGCCTGGTTCGGCGATGTGCTTGAAGTGGGAGATGTACTTCAGGCTGGTGGTGATACCAGATGACAGGCTGAAGGGCGTGTCGCTGGCAATCGTGAGGGGCTCCTTATAGCCCTGACGCGGATGGCGCCGGCCGCGGGCCCGAAGGTCTCCACGCGCCTGATACGCATGGCGTTGGTGGCCTTGGTGAACAGCGTCGGCTGCAGCTAGAAGCCGGGACCCCGCGTCCGATGCCCTCGCCGCCAAAGGCGAACCTGGCGCCTTCCTTGCGGCCGATCTCGATGCAGTTGGTGTCCTGCTTCAGCGGGGTCGCGTCGATCACCAGCCGATGTGCGTGCCAGTCTTTGACACGTCGTCCACCACCAAGCCTTGAGACCTTCGATCATGGCCGCAACGAACCTGTCCTGAATGCCATCGGTGACGATGGAGCGCGAGCGGGCTGTACAGTGCCGCACCGCGGAGAAGAAAGCCGAGTTGACCGAGGCTTCTAAGGCGACGCCAAGGCCCGCGCGGTCGAGCGCGATAGAAGGGTTCTTGCCGCCCCATCTTGAGCTGGAACCTGGGGTTGTGTTCAATGGGGGCACCAGCCGCGCGCTTGCCCTGTCGACGGAGCCGGTGAAGACAACGGCGTGGACATCCCGGCTGTTGAGCATGGGCCAGCCGACGATCGCCCAGGAGTTGCCTGCACGAGCCCGGCCAGCTTGCTCCCCCGGTGTTGCCGTCGCAGGTGCAGACGCGATCTTCCAGGTAGTGATGGCAATGAGGACGTTTCATGGTAGGTCGATCCCGACCGCACCCACCAGCTCGTGGATGATCTCAATGCCGCAAATCACCTTCAGGATTGCCCCGGCGATTCGGTTCACCTTTCATTCTGCAACCGATCCCGATCAACCCGATAGAATTGCGGAGTATCAGCAAGGCACTACGAATTGATAACCCAGAACCTCGCCTATATCTCAAATCTGGAAGACTTGTCACTCACATTTATCATCCTGTTATGATAGGTTTAAGGCCCGTTCGGGAGATAACTGCTCATTGCGGGAAAATTCACCTCCCTCAACGGCTCAGGAAAATTAAGGACCACCCTCAAGAATGACAAGGCTGTCAAGCTTCAAAAGCCTCCATCATAGAGACGGTACGCTGACGCGGCGCGTCACCGATACCTTAAGGGAAGGTATTCTTGCGGGCAATCCGCCGCCAGGCGACAAGCTCCCGAGTGAGGCTCGCTTGATCGAAACCTTCAACGTCAGCCGAACCGTCATTCGGGAAGCCCTCTCCACACTGAGAGAAGAAGGTTTGGTTGAACCGCGGCAGGGAGCCGGCGTCTTCGTTCTAGGTCCGGAGGAAGCCGCTGGACCAGCGCTGCAGGGAATTGACCCAGAACGGATCTCTTCCGTCGTTGAAGGGCTAGAACTGAGGACGGCTATTGAAGTCGAGGCGGCTTATCTGGCTGCCACACGCTGCTCTCCCCTGCAGGAAGAAACAATTATTCAGCGCCACTACGAAGTGGGCGAATGCATCAAGGCTGGGCGCTCTACGATAGAGGCGGATTTCGCGCTGCACCTTGCCATTGTCGAAGCAAGCAACAACCGGCGCTTTGTTGATCTTCTCAAGATGCTCGGACACGAGATGATTCCGCGCTCGGTGTTCGACAAAGGCGAGGATACGACACCTGTACCATACCTTGAGCGCTTGCACGAGGAGCACCGTCGAATCGTCAGTGCCATCTCGAACCGGGACAACATCGGCGCTCGCGAGGCGATGCGAGATCACTTGGCTGGAAGTCAGAAGCGATACCGGGCGCTTCTGAATGATAGGGGCAGAGGCCTGTAATTACCTGTGTTGACATATCATGATAAATTTGCGAGTACATGTCATGACAATTACGTCTGACGTGGGTGAATTCCAATGGAATATAACGAGTTAAAGCAGGTTCTTGGATCAGGGCTCCTGTCATTCCCGGTGACACACTTCACCGAAACAGGGCAGTTCAACCGAAAGAGCTATGAGGAACATGTCGGCTGGCTCTCAGGTTTTGAAGCCGCAGCCCTGTTCGCCGCCGGTGGTACCGGCGAATTCTTCTCCTTGACCCCCGAAGAGGTTCCACAGGTTGTAAAGGCTGCCAAGGCAGCTGCCGGGAGCACACCGATCGTTGCTGGATGTGGTTATGGAACGGAAATCGCCGTCTCCATCACAAGAGCCGTAGAGGCTGCTGGCGCCGACGGCATATTGCTGCTCCCTCACTATCTGATCGACGCTCCGCAGGAGGGGCTCTACCGCCATATCAAGGCTGTATGCCAAGCCACGGGCATTGGGGTTATGGTCTATAACCGCGACAACTCCGTTCTGCAGGCTGATACCCTGGCGCGGCTGTGCGACGAATGCCCGAACCTCGTCGGCTTCAAGGATGGTGTTGGGGAAATCGGCCTCGTCCGTCAGATCACCGCCAAAATGGGAGACCGCCTGACGTATCTCGGCGGGATGCCGACAGCCGAGCTCTTTGCTGAAGCCTATCTCGGCGCAGGCTTCACGACCTACTCGTCGGCTGTCTTCAACTTCGTGCCTGGCCTTGCGGTTGAGTTTTACAAGGCCCTGCGCGCCGGCGAGCGGGCAAAGTGCGAGAAGATCCTTCTGGAGTTCTTCTACCCATTCATGGCAATCCGAAACCGCTCCAAAGGCTATGCCGTAGCTGCAGTCAAGGCAGGAGTTCGCCTTCAGGGCTTCGATGCCGGTCCCGTGCGGGCGCCCTTGAGCGATCTTTCTGCCGCAGAAGTAGACATGATGGCCACTCTCATTTCGCCGTACCGACGCTGATCGCGCAGCCGGCTTGCGTGGCGCAGCTCATAGGGCGCGCCACGCTATCAAGCATCCGAAGCTATGTTACTGAGAGGGGACTGCGTGCTGTCAGCGAATCCCCGATACCGACGGTGGCTGCGCGCGAGATGTGCTCTCATGGCCTCTCGGGCCTGCTCGGCATCGCCAGCACTGATTGCTTCACAGATGGCTCGATGCTCGACAAGTGTATGTCGTATATAGTCGCTCGTGATGAGAGCGGGGTTCATAGCTCGCGAAAAAGCGGGCTGCGGCATGATCTTCAGGCTCATGACACTAAAGAACTCGATGAAAGCCCCGTTGTTTGTTGCCTCTGCAATCGACCGATGAAACACAAAGTCCAGTTGATCGAGAAGCTCCTCATCCTCCAATGAGGCCTCGAACTGCTTTAGTGCATCCCAGATCTTGGCTTCTTGGGCCCAGGAGTGACGCGTTGCCGCCAGCCCTGCCGCATGGACCTCGAATGCCATTCGCAGCTCGAGAAGGTCCATGAAGGAGGTCTGTATGTCAGCCAGAGGGGTAAGGAACGACGCGGCTTCCTCAGCCTTTGTCGGTTCCTGAAGCTCGCATACGAATACTCCTACCCCGTGTTGCGCCTTAAGCAAACCGTCTGATCGAAGCACTGCCACTGCTTCCCGGATAACTGTACGGCTAACTCCGAGTTCGGCGCCCAGTTCATTGAGGGTCGGAAGCTTGTCGCCAGGCTTTAGGCTACCGCTGGCAATCCGCGCCTTCAGTGCCTGAATCGTTCGCGCTGTCAGCGTATTCACCGTGCGTACACTCCCAAGGACTTTTTCAGGGTTCTCTTCACAAATACTAGTCTGCCGATTGGAATACAAGATCATATCTCTTGCTACGTGATCGTATCTCATCGGACGACAAAGCCACGTTCTGCCTGCAGTGGCAATCAGCATCGACCAAAGGCTAAGCCAGATATCCCTTTAAAATAGGTAAGAAGCAGCGGCCCAAACATCCGGCTATCTCAGCGGCATCAACAAGGCGCACAATCAAGCTACTGATTATAAAGGGAAATTACGAATCATATCGCTATATGTCGGCTGTGAAATTATCACCTACTTAAAACTTGACACGTGGTACGATTTCTATGAACTTGTCACTATAACTAGACGGCCGAGCGACCACACATCCCTTCGGCACCAGTTCGACGGGCAGTCCGGATCGGCCGCACACCCAAAAAGAGGGATTGGTCACGATGGCGACTATTGCAGCGCGATTAAGAGAACTCGGCATTGCTCTACCGAGCCTCACAGCCCCGAGCGGAACCTATGTTCCGTATCGTATCAGCGGATCAACGATCTACATTTCTGGACAGGTTCCAAGGGTTGAAGGTGTAGACCGTTATCTTGGTGTTGTCGGCGAGACAATGCAGGTCGATGAAGCCTATCAGGCTGCGCGAGTCTGCGCCCTGAACGTCCTGGCGCGGCTCAGCGCTGCTTTGGATGGTGATCTCGATCGCGTGTCCGCCTGCTTGCAGGTGCGCGGCTTCGTCAACGCTACGCCCACGTTCAAGGATCATCCGGCAGTCATCGACGGTGCATCCGATCTTTTCGTAGAGATCTTTGGTGAGAAGGGCCGCCATAGCCGTACCGCACTGGGGGCGGGATCCCTGCCCCGCGGCTTTGCTGTCGAGGTCGATGCTATTTTTGAGGCAAAATCATGAGTGTGGCCCAAAGCCTGAATACCCGTCCGCATTGTGGTCCCCAAAACGAGAAGAGCATGACCGACAAAAGTATCGTCATGAATGCCGTCAATAAATGGTATGGCAGTCTTCATGTCCTGAAGAACATTGATTTAACTGTTGATCGTGGCGAGCATATTGTCGTTTGCGGGCCATCAGGATCCGGCAAATCCACCATGATTCGCTGCATCAACTACCTTGAAGAAATCCAAAGCGGCTCGATCGAAGTCAACGGCACCCAGCTCGGCCACAAAGGCGGCAATGCCGATCATATCCGTCGCGAGGTCGGAATGGTCTTCCAGCAGTTCAATCTCTTTCCACACTTGACGGTGCTTGAGAATTGCATGCTAGCGCCGCGGCGTGTTCGAAAACACTCCTCTGCCGAAGCCAAAGATCAAGCCATGCGCTATCTCGAACGTGTTCATATTGCGGAGCAGGCACATAAATATCCTGCACAGCTCTCAGGCGGGCAGCAGCAACGCGTGGCCATTGCACGGGCGCTCTGCATGGATCCCAAGATTATGCTGTTCGATGAACCGACATCGGCTCTTGATCCGGAAATGGTTAAGGAAGTGCTCGACACCATGGTTTCGCTTGCCGACGACGGGATTACTATGATCTGCGTAACGCACGAGATGGGTTTCGCCAAAGCAGTTGCTCACCGTGTCGTCTTTATGGACCGCGGCGAGATTATCGAGAGCGGCCGGCCAACGGAGTTCTTCAGCAATCCTTCCCATGAGCGCACGAGGGCCTTCCTCGGACAAATCCTCAATCATTAACGCAGGACGGTCGTTCAACTCGGTACGGCAGGGGACCGCTCATGCAGTATACCTTTGACTTCTCACCTGTTCTGGCAGCTTGGCCATTATTGCTGAACGGGGCGATACAAACCCTCAAGATCTCGGCCATCTCGATGACGCTTGGGATGAGTCTGGGAATCATCATCGTGTCAATGCGGATGGGGACTTCGAACGCGATACGTACCTTCGCGATCGGCTATATTGAACTCATCCGCAATACACCGCTTCTCGTACAGGTCTTCTTCGTCTATTTCGGCCTCCCCTCGATTGGCGTACAGATGTCGGCAGAGGAGGCCGCAATCCTTGCTCTTACCCTGAATTGCGCTGCCTATGCTGCGGAGATCGTCCGAGGCGGAGTGGAATCAATCCGAAAGGGACAGGTGGAGGCAGGACGCGCCCTAGGCCTCCATACGCTGGATGTTTACCGCTTTGTCGTTTTCAGGCCTGCAATACGGGCGGTCTACCCCGCACTGTGCAGTCAGTTCGTCCTTCTCATGCTCAACTCGAGTCTCGTGGCGAGCGTATCAGCGGAAGAGCTGACCTATGTGGGACAGATAATCGATTCGCAAACGTTCCGAAGTTTCGAAGTCTACTTCGTGCTCGGTGCAATCTACCTCGCGCTCGCGCAAATCCTTTCCATCGCTCTGCAAGCAATCGGCAGATCCTACTTCTCCTATCCCGTCAAGTGAGGCACTGCGATGATCCGTGAATTTGGTTTCGCAGAATTCCTGTTTATCTTGGAAGGCGCACGCTGGACAGTTCTACTTTCCTTGTTGGCCTTTACCTTCGGCGGCGCAGGGGGTCTGGCAGTTGCGCTCGCTCGGACGAGCAAGTCGAAGCTGCTCCGGCGTCTCATGGCGACCTACATTCAGATCTTCCAAGGCACGCCACTTTTGATCCAGCTCTTCTTTGTCTACTTCGGCCTCCCTCTCCTTGGCCTAAAAGTCGACGTGTGGATCGCCGTGACCGTTGGTCTTTCACTCCACACCAGCGCTTTCCTCGGTGAGATATGGCGCGGCAGCATCGAGGCTGTCGCTCCTGGACAGACGGAAGCAGCTCGGGCCCTGGGGCTTGGCTATGTCTCTCTCGTGAAAGACGTGGTTCTCCCACAAGCATTCCGGATCGGCCTCCCTGCAACAATTGGATTTCTCGTCAATCTGGTCAAAGGCACTGCGCTTACCGCTTTGATCGGCCTCACTGAACTGACACGCTCAGGGCAACTGATGTCCAATATCACCTTTCAACCGCTGCAAGTGTACGGGGCGGTCGGGCTCGTATACTTCATCATCTGTCTTCCCCTGACCTATTTCAGCGCAACATTTGAGAAGCGATTGAACGCCAACCGTTAACCTCGTTGCGCAGACGACAACAACCAGAGGTATGAACATGTTCAGAGCAATATCCGCTTTCAAACGTCGACAGATAGTAGCAGGCTTCATGGGGATTTTCATGGCGACGGCGCCGATTGTCGGTCCCGCGCAGGCAATTACCCCGCAGGAGATCAAGGCGAAAGGCACCGCGGTCATCGGTGTTCAGATGGACCAGTTCCCCTGGGGCTTCGTGAACGAGAATAGCAAAAACGAAGGTTTCGACATCGACGTCGCAAACATGATCGCGAGCGAGCTAGGGGTCAAAGCCGAGTTCGTCCGGATTACTGGGCAGAACCGAATTCCCTCTCTTGTCGGAGGAATGGTAGATTTTCTAGTCCCCTCCATGACCATCACTGAGGAACGCGCAAAGGTCGTTCAGTATGCGATCCCATACTCTGCAAACGACATCACAGTTTGGGGCAAAAAAAACGCGCAGATCAGAGGAAATGACGATCTCGGCAAGTTCGTGATCGGCGTTAATCGCGGCAGCGCTTTTGAGCCCCTTCTCGTCAAGGTCGCGCCGCCTAACACTCGGATCAAGCGTTATGATGACGACGCAACAACGGTTCAAGCTCTGTTGTCGGGCCAGGTTGATGCGATTCTAGGGAGTGTCACGTACGGGCTGGTCATCGAGAAGACTGGCCGCGGGAACGACTACGAACGGAAGTACAAGGTCGCCGACAACCTTCAAGGCATGGCAGTCCGCAAGGGCGACCAGGAGATGCTGGACTTCCTGAACGACTTTGTCGCCCGCCGCACTGCGGACGGATCCCTCGACGCTCTTTACAAGAAATGGATCGGCGTTGAGCGGCCAAAGCTGCCGACGACTCTCCCAGGCGTCGATTTTACAGGCAAGCGGTAGAACCATCGAGCCTTCGCGCGGGATGATGCTCCTGGGCGAAGGCAGCTAGAGAAACGGCTCAGTCAACCGGCTTCGCCCCTGCACGCTCCGCAGGCAGGGCTAGGTAAGCGCGTGCCCGCGTTGGGCACATTTCGCCGGACGAGAGCGGCGCACATTCAACTTCTCCCTCGGAGGATAGCAGCAAGATGGCAAAAGATGGTAAGCAGATAAGGGTTGGTGTCGATATCGGCGGAACCTTTACCGATGTTGCGATGGAGGTCGGTGACGCACTCCACTCTGTGAAGATCCTAACGGATTATTCGTTCCCCGAAAACGCGATCGTCAAAGGCATCCATCAGGTCGCCGATCTCGCAGGGGTGGGACTGTCGCATATCGACACGATCATCCACGGAACGACACTCGCAACCAATGCCCTTATCGAGCGTCGCGGAGCCAAGACAGCCTTTATCACCACCAAAGGCTTCCGCGACGTGATCGAGATGCGAACTGAGAGTCGGTTCGAACAATACGACCTCAACATCGTCCTTCCGGCTCCTCTTGTTCCAAGAGACGAGCGCTTCGTTCTTGACGAGCGGATCGGTGCGGATGGATGTGTACTAAGGCCACTTCAGGAGACAGAAGTCGACGCCCTCTGCAAGAGAATTGCTGCCGATGGCTACGAGAGCGTAGCCATCGGCTTCATTCACTCCTACCTGAATGGCACACATGAGCGCTTCGTTCGTGACCGACTACTCGCCACTAAGCCGGATATTTCCGTCTCGATATCCTGCGAAGTCTCGCCGCAGATGCGTGAGTTCCAGCGCTTCAACACTGTCTGCGTCAACGCGTTTGTCAAGCCGCTGATGGCATCCTACCTCAACCGACTGGTTGGTCGGCTGAGAGAAGAAGGCGCGCAATGCCCCGTTTTCATGATTCACTCGGGGGGCGGCATCATCAGTGTGGAGAGCGCGATTGAGTTCCCAGTCAGGCTGCTAGAGTCCGGACCAGCTGGGGGAGCCATTTTCGCAGCACATATTGCCTCTGCGTACTCCCTGGATCAGGTTGTCTCATATGACATGGGAGGAACGACAGCGAAGATCTGCTTGATCGAAAAGCAGACGCCACGAACCTCCAGAACGTTCGAGGTGGCACGGACCTACCGCTTCAAGAAAGGTAGCGGAATGCCGATCTCAATTCCTGTTATCGAAATGGTTGAGATCGGCGCAGGTGGCGGCTCTATTGCGACAGTTGATTCTATGCGGCAGATCAGGGTTGGCCCTCACAGCGCCGGGTCTGAACCAGGCCCGGCCTGCTATGGACGGGGTGGCGAGAAACCGACAGTGACCGATGCCGACCTCCTCCTTGGAAGGCTTGACCCGGACGATTTCGCAGGGGGAGCCATTAGGCTGTCCCGTATCGCTTCGGAGGCTGCCGTTCATCAGGACGTGGCCAGCCATATTGGTGCTGATGCAACGACCGCCGCCTATGGATTGAGTGAGGTAGTCGACGAGAACATGAGCAATGCCGCACGCATGCACGCGGTCGAGAATGGCAAGGAACTGTCGGACTTCACCATGATTGCCTTCGGCGGCGCAGCACCATTACATGCTGCACGTCTTTGCGAGAAGCTTGGCATCGATCAGCTGGTCATCCCGCCAGGTGCAGGCGTCGGCTCCGCCATTGGCTTCCTGCGAGCCCCCTTCGGCTTTGAGTCGGTACGCAGTGCCTATAGCCGCCTCAGTCGCTTTGATGCCAAAGCCATCAATGCGGTCATTCGTGAACTGGTGGAGGAAGCGACATCATTTGTCCGCTCGGGTGCGCCAGATGCCCAACCTGACCTGGAGTGCACCGCGTACATGCGTTATGTGGGTCAGGGATGGGAAGTCCCGGTAACGATCGAGGTTCGCGATTACGCTGATCCCGATGCCGCCCTCTTCCGCACTCTCTTTGATGAATGCTACGAGCGCTTCTTCGGCCGCGTCATCGATGGTCTCGACGTTGAGATCGTCAGCTGGTCGTTGCGCGCGAGCTCCGAAGCCATCGCGCCAGCGCGCATCGCATGGACTGAAAAGCAGCGCCAAGCCATTGTCCGCGAGCAGCGAGAGATCTTTGACGCTCAAGACGGACGCTTTCAGCAGGCATCGGTTGTTGTTCGCAGCGAAATGGCTCCCGGCGACTGGATCTCTGGCCCCGCTGTGATCACCGAACGGGAAACCTCGACAATTGTTACAGCAAGCCGTGAAGCGATCATGCAAGCCGACGGGTGCGTCTTGCTACGTGCCAAGAACGCGGCTTGAGCGGGAGATTTATCATGACCAACAATCTACTCTCCGACGTCCATATGCAAATCATGTGGAACCGCCTCATCTCGGTAGTTGAAGAGCAAGCCGTAACTCTGATACGGACTGCCTTCAGCACCAGTGTCCGTGAGTCAGGCGACCTTTCGGCAGGCGTGTTCAATCGCTCTGGACATATGATCGCTCAAGCTGTAACCGGCACCCCTGGCCACGTTAATGCCATGGCTGAGGCAGTTGGCCATTTCATCAATGACATTGGGCGCGAAAACCTCTTCGAGGGGGATGTCTACATCACGAACGACCCCTGGAAGGGAACAGGCCATCTTCATGATTTTACAGTAGTCTCTCCCAGCTTCCGCAATGGTCAGCTCATCGGCTTCTTCGCTTGCACCGCGCACGTGGTGGACGTAGGCGGGCGGGGATTCGGTCCTGATGCAAACGAGGTCTATGAAGAGGGCATCTTCGTGCCCATCATGAAGTTCGCGGAACGTGGCGTAGTCAACAAGGACCTCGTCAACATTCTGCGCAACAATGTTCGCGAAAGTCATCAAGTCGTCGGCGACGTCTACTCGCTTGCGGCTTGCAATGAAGTCGGGCATCGCCGCCTGATGGATATGATGGATGAGTTCCGTCTGGATGACCTGGAAGAACTCGCAAAGTTCGTCTTTGAGCGCAGCTATAAAGCTACACTAGAGCGATTGGCCGCGCTGCCCCATGGCAGCTATTTCAATGTGATGCGCGTCGACGGATACGGATCCCCCATCGACATCGCAGTTCGGCTCGATGTTGCCCGTGATCATATCCTCGCTGACTTCGAAGGCACCTCACCTCCTAGCCCGAAAGGCATTAACTGCCCTCTCATCTATTCGACCGCCTATGCGTGCTATGGGCTGAAATGCTCCTTGGCGCCCGATATCCCTAACAACCATGCGTCTCTTTTGCCGTTCAAGGTCGTAGCGCCCGAGAACTGCATTCTCAACGCGCAGCATCCCGCGCCAGTATCTGTGCGCCATGTCCTCGGCCATTTGGTTCCTGATGCGGTGCTCGGAGCAGTCCACAAGATGCTCCCAGGGAGGGTCCCGGCCGAGGGTTCTGGCGCCCTCTGGAATCTTCATGTCAGCGCTCGTCCGCTCCAAGGCGACAGGGCTCCTGCAGACGGCGGCCAGCGTGCAGAGGTTCTGCTCTTTAACAGCGGGGGAGCTGGTGCGCGGGCGCACCTTGACGGCCTCAATGCAACCGCATTCCCAAGCGGCGTCCACTCGATGTCCATTG
The DNA here is from genome assembly GCF_034627025.1 of Microvirga lotononidis. Taxonomy (NCBI): domain Bacteria; kingdom Pseudomonadati; phylum Pseudomonadota; class Alphaproteobacteria; order Hyphomicrobiales; family Methylobacteriaceae; genus Microvirga; species Microvirga lotononidis. Next base: position 146,592 of record NZ_CP141049.1, read on the forward strand.
AAGCAACCGAACATGTTGGCCCAGTCATCTTCTGGCGTAAGGAGCTGCGGGATGGATCCGGTGGAGCAGGGCAATATCGCGGGGGGCTTGGTCAGGTGGTGGAGATCTCCCCCACCGAAGGACACGAGATCTACTTCAACGCGATGTTCGATCGTGTCCAGCACCCACCTCGCGGTCGGGAAGGCGGTGAAGACGGCGCAGCAGGTGCGGTTCTCCTCGACGACGGGACCGTGCTCGCCGCCAAAGGACGTCAGCACGTGCCGTCCGGACGGCGCTTGATCCTCCAGCTACCGGGAGGTGGCGGATACGGACCGGCGGAAAAACGTGCCCCGAATGCGGTCAAACGCGACAGGGACAACGACTACGTCGTCAATTCCTGACGCGAGCCAGGCATTTCCGTTGCCCCTCTGAGGCATCTGAGGGCCAACGGATGTTCGTTTGCAGGAGGCATAGCAGTCAAAAGATGGGCACAATGAGCTATACACCGCATGGGAAACATCTGGTCGCCGGCGAATGGCTCTCGAGCGAAGCGACGACCATGTCGAATCCGACGAGTGGTTCCGGGTATCGCTTCTCGTCGGGAACACCTTCTCAAGTATCGGCTGCCTGCGATGCCGCGGAGGAGGCCTTCTGGATCTATGGCTACTCAAGCCGCGAGGAACGAGCAGCTTTCCTGATCGCGATGGCTGATGAGATCGAAGCACGGAGCGATCTCATTCCCCATATTGGTGCGGCGGAGACAGGATTGCCGTTTGCACGCCTGGTCAATGAGCTCGGTCGCACGACCGGACAGCTCCGGCTGTTTGCCCGGCACATTCTCAAGGGTGACTATCTCGACCGGCGGTATGATGAAGCCCTGCCTGAGCGCAAGCCGTTACCACGACCCGACCTAAGAATGGTCCAACGACCGATCGGGCCCGTTGCTGTTTTTGGAGCTTCGAATTTTCCACTCGCGTTCTCGACTGCGGGTGGGGACACAGCTGCCGCACTTGCAGCCGGCTGCCCCGTCGTTTTCAACGGCCACTCGGCTCACCCGGGCACGGGCGAGATTGTCGCTGAAGCGATCGATGCTGCGCGCCGCAAGTTAGGCGTCCACCCTGGCGTGTTTTCGTTCATCCAATGCGGGACTCATGAAAGCGGTGCCGCGCTTGTTCAGAACCCCAATATCAAGGCCGTGGGGTTCACAGGTTCACTTAGAGGCGGGCGTGCCCTCTTTAACCTTTGTGCGGCAAGGCCAGAACCTATCCCTTTCTTTGGCGAGCTGGGCTCTGTGAATCCTGTCTTCGTCCTGCCTGAGGCATTGAGGGTTCGAGGTAATGCGATTGGTGCGAGTTGGGCGGAGTCGCTGGTAATCGGCGCGGGCCAGTTCTGCACCAATCCCGGGATCACCTTTGTCCGCGAGGGTGAAGGCAGTGAGGCTTTCATGAGATCTGTTTCCGAGAAACTGTCCGTCACTGCACCACAAGTTATGCTGACGACTGGTATCGCCAAGGCCTACCGCGATGGTCGGGACCGCATCGCATCCGTTCCTGGAGTGCGAGAGGTGTTCGGTCAAAGATGTGGAGACCGACTTGCAGCACCGTTTCTCTTTGAGACATCCGCAGAAGTCTGGCTCGAAAACCGTGCATTGGGCGAGGAGGTGTTCGGGCCGCTCGGGTTGGTGGTCCGAGTGCGAGATAGCGACGTCATGTTAACTGCTGCGAAGCGCCTGGAAGGGCAGCTGACTGCGACGGTTCACCTAGAGGCCGATGATCTTGAATTGGGATCCAAGCTCCTGCCGATTCTTGAGCGGAAAGCGGGCCGTGTGTTGGCGAATGGCTTCCCGACAGGAGTGGAGGTCGCAGACGCAATGGTGCATGGGGGCCCCTATCCAGCCTCGACCAACTTCGGGGCTACATCTGTTGGAACCCTGTCCATTCGTCGCTTCCTCCGCCCAGTCTGCTATCAGAATATTCCGGAGGCACTCCTGCCTGCGGACCTCCGCAGTTCTGCACCCAATACACCTGCAAGGGCCATTCAATGAATTATGAGAACAGACGCGCCAGCGGTATTCAATCATCCCCGAGCATGGCAATCGCTATGGCGGCAAAGAAGCTACAAGCGGAAGGGCGCGACATCATTGATCTCTCCCTCGGCGAGCCGGACTTCGAGCCACCACAGCACGTTATGGATGCCGCTTCTTCAGCGATCCGATCTGGCAGGATCCGCTATGGTGCTGCGGCTGGAACGGAGGCTCTGCGTAGCGCCATCCTAGACAAGCTCAGCCGCGACAACGACCTAGCCTACGCGCTTGATGAAATAACCGTAGGCAATGGTGCCAAGCAAATCCTATTTAGTGCCTTCCTGGCTACCTTAGAGGAAGGCGACGAGGTCGTGATACCGACCCCGTGCTGGGTTTCGTATGGCGATATCGTCTCATTGCATGGCGGCAAACCGGTTTACGTATCCTGTGGTCAGAGCAATGGGTTCAAACTTTCCGCCGAGCAGCTGGAGAAGTCCATCACGCCTCGTACCCGCTGGCTGATGCTGAACTCCCCGTCCAATCCGACGGGGGCAATCTACTCCCTCGCCGAATATAGAGAACTGGAGCAGGTGCTGGCCTGCCATCCCCAGATCCTTGTACTGGCTGATGAAATCTATGAACATATTCTTCTGAACGATACTCCCTTCATATCTTTCGGGACTGCCTGTCCAGAGCTGCGCGATCGCACACTAATCGTCAATGGTGTATCCAAAGCCTATGCCATGACTGGCTGGCGAGTCGGGTACGCTGCAGGCCCACGGCCCCTCGTGGCGAGCATCAACAAAATTCAATCCCAAAGTGTGACTTCGGTATGTGGCGTTGCTCAAGCCGCCGCCACAGCGGCGCTCAATGGCGATCAAGCCTTTGTTGCACATGCAGCTGCCACCTTCCGGCGCCGTTCCAACCTGGTTACGGAAGGACTTTCACGGATCCGCGAAATCGATTTCGTGCCTCCCGATGGAGCCTTCTACGCATTCCTGGGTGTTAAGAGCATTCTTGGCCGGAAAACAGGGGCTTACACTGTACTGGACAATGACACGGCCGTAGCAGCCTATCTGCTGAATGAGTTTGGAGTGTCCAGCGTACCTGGAGTGGCATTTGGGTGTCCATCGTTCATTCGGCTTACTATCGCAGCCTCCGATGAGAATTTGCAAGCTGCGTGCAGCAGGATCACCAAGATGATTGCATCACTCAGTTGAAGGGGATTGCGGGTTAGTTTGAACCCAAATGCTCGGAAAAAGTTGTCCTCGGGACAGACCAGTTTGACGGGTCAAGACCAGTGTTCCCACAAGGTCGTGTTCAGTCGCCCAGACTGCGGGTGTTTCTTGATTTCCTTCTGAGGCGACTGAAGGACTTATGACAATCATTATCGGTGGCCACCGCCCGCAGCGGCATTGCCACATATCACGCGCGTTTTGTTCTACTCGGAGGCTGCTTTGCGGAAGAGTGCGCCCCTTGCTTCGGTTCCTCGCGCAAAGGGGATCGGGGAGTGCACGAAGTACTCCTCGTCTAATTTGTAGTCCGAGTTGCACGACGCATGCACCTTCCGGGTTACCAACCGGATCGAGTACTTCCTTCTGTTTCCTTGACCAAGATTTGCTGCGGCGGGATGTGGTCAACGTTCACGGCTTCGGGCCCGTCGAGCGACTTGCCACATGGGTAACAATGGGGGTTCTGATGAGGTCGTCTAATCGCGGGCTGTTTTGCAAGTAGTTTTTCAGAAACTTACGAGCTCGACACTGGGATCAGGGTCGAGGGAAGCTAAGGAGAGGTCGGTCCAAGCGGATCATAGGCGCGCCACGTGAGCGTGTGCCGGGAGCAGGGTCGTCTTCGCGGTTCACAGATGTCGCCGCACGATGGCGCTTCGCGGGAGGAGCCTTCCCATGTGGACGACGCACTCGGCTGCATCAGCGGTGCATCCCATCAGGCGGAATGGTTCGGCCCACGTCCCGGTAGGGACGTCTCAGCGCGCTCAGAGGCTGAACGCGATCCTCAATCCATCAAGTCGCTGCGCCAACAGTCCGGTCGAAGAAGGTGCCGGTCTTGAGCATCGCGTGCATGATGACCGCCAACTTTCGGGCGACCGCAACGGCGGCTCGCTTAAAGCCGACCCGCTCCCGGAGCTTGAGGCCCCAGGTCCGCAGGCCGCTCTCGGCCGAGCTACGGGTCAGGATGACAGTTGCCGCCTCAAACAGAAGCCCCCGCACCTGGCGATCGCCCCGGCGGGGGGTATGGCCATCATAGTCGACCTCGCCCGACTGATAGCGTCGGGTGGTCAGGCCCAACCAGGCGCCAACGGAACGGGACCGCTGTAAGCATACGATGAGGGCCGCAGGGTAAAGGATCAGGCACCGGACAGCTTGGAGTCGGTTCTGTCGCTCTGATCCTTGATCATCTCGCGGTGCAGATTCCGATTTTATTCGGCCAGGGATTCCGAGATGAAGCCGGCCACCATTCCGATCATTGTCCGGCCAGGGGCTGAGCCAGCATCGAGGAGTGTTCCCAGGGTCCTCCGATCAGGCATGAAGGCTCCTTTGTTGCGAACAAGGAGCGGCCATGCCGGCAAAGAGAAGGCTGACCATGAGAGCCATACGTCACATCCTGCGCCTGCACGCCAGCGGCGAGAGCGACCGGTCGATCGGACGGTCCGTCGGAGCCGCCCGCTCCACCGTCCAAGATACCCTCAAAGGGGTCATCGCAGAATCTTCCCGGAATCCTACGCTAAGCCGCTTCGAGGAAAGGTGAGCGTGGATTCCGCAGCGGACGGAAGTGCCCGGTAAGAGGCTCGGTCGGCCAGACATAGTCCCCATTGAAGCTGATGTGCTCCCAGCCGAGCGGTGCGATATGGGCCAGGAGCTCATCCGGCAGGTGCTCGCCACCGGCGCGGCGCTCGTCAACGGCTCGGCTGAGATAAACCGTGTTCCAGAGGATGATGGCCGCGATCGTCAGGTTGAGCCCAGAGGCGCGGTAGCGCTGGTTCTCAAAGGTTCGGTCCCGGAGCTCGCCATGGCGATGGAAGAACAGAGCTCGAGCCAAAGCGTTACGAGCCTCGCCCTTGTTGAGACCAGCATTGGTGCGCCGGCGCAGGGCTGGGTCTGAGATCCAGTCCAACGTAAACAATGTGCGTTCCAAACGACCGATCTCGCGGAGAGCTTTCGCGAGAGCGTTCTGGCGTGGGTAGGCGGCGAGCCGACGCATCAGCGTCGAGGGTGCAACCGTGCCTGCCCGGATTGAGACCGCCATTCGCAAGACTTCGTCCCAGTTCTCCCTGATGCACTGGAGGTTGATTGAACCTCCAATCATCGCGCCGAGGCTGCTGTAATCAGCCCGGTCGCCGGCGACATAGAGGCGGCGATCGGCAAGATCCCGGATCCGTGGAGCAAACCGGAAGCCGAGAAGATGGCACAGGCCAAACACGTGCTCGGTAACGCCGCCGGTATCGGTGTAGTGCTCCCGGATCGCGAGCGTGCTCTCGTGATGCAATAGGCCGTCCAGAACATGGAGTGCTTCGCTGGCGTTGGCGGCAATCACCTGAGTGTGGAAAGGCGCGAACCGATCGGAGATGAACGTGTAGAACTTCGCTCCCGGCTCCGAGCCGTAGCGGGCATTGTGATCGGCGCGGCCTTGCCCATGCCCACCGGCTCGGAAGAACTGCCCATCCGAGGATGAAGTGGCACCATCACCCCAGACGACAGTGAAGGGCTGAGCATGGATGGCATTGACCAGGGCAGCCAGGCCGGCTTGATACGTCTCGTCCCGGATATGCCACTCCGCCGTCCAGAGCAGATGAGAATGGCTGAAGAGGCCGGAGCTTCGCGCCATCCGCGCCAGTCCCAGATTGGTCGCATCCGCCAGAATGGCCGTCTTGAGCGCGACTGGATTCTCCGGAGGCGCCCCGGATCGAAGATGGCTGAACCGGTCCGCAAAATTCGTCCAGCCGTGGACCTCGGCGAGAAGGTCTGTGATCCGCAGGCGGGGAAGCATGCTGTAGAGCCGCCGGGCGATATCATCAGCACCACTATTGTGCTGGCGGATCGGGCTGATCGAAAGCCCGGTCGATGAGATGACCGCCTCAGAGAGTTCGCCGGCCTCAGCCTGCGCTCCAACCTCGCGAAGCCGCCGATCCAGCGTGGCACAGCGCTCCTCACGCCAAGCCTGGAAGCTGTCAGGGATCGCAAGACCAAGTTCACCACTCTGACGACGGGTGGCAAATGCAGTTTGAGGCAACAGGAAGTCGTCGAACGCCCGGTAGGACCGGCTCCCTTCCACCCAGACATCGCCAGCCCGCAGCCGGTCCCGAAGGGCGACGATGACACCGATCTCCCAGGTCCGCCGGTCGACAGAGGCGCCTTTCCCAACGAGTTTTCGCCAGGCAGGTGTCATAAAGGCGGTCGGGACTCGAGCCGGGAGCCTGCGCTGGCCGGAGGCGTAAAGGGTCCGCAGGAGTTCGACTGCGGTAAGCAGGGGATCTGATGCCTTCCACGAATGGAACGTGAAGGTCCGAAGGATCATTTTGCCAACCCGGTGAATGCCGGGATAGTGGTCAATGACCTCCGCCATGTTATCCTGCCGGGTGTCTCCTATCGTCTGATCAATCTCACCCACCAACGTCTCAAGCCCGCGCCAGCCGATGGTTTGCTCGACCGCCATAAGCGGATCGGCTCCTCTCGCCCGAGCTTTCAGCATGGCCTTGGCCATATCGATCAGCGCCCGGGCGGCACTGTCAATTGTCTTCGCTCGGCTAACAACCTGCTCCTTGTGCTGGCGATCGGCCTTGCGGAACACGCTGCCAATCATCTTGTCGAACATCGTGATTGCAGCATCGGTCAGCTCGGCTTCCATCTCGCGGGCGAAGACCACCAGAGATGCAAGCCGCCGCTCACTTTCCAGACGAGACAGATGCTGAGCGCTGAGGATGGCTGTCTCCCGGGCAATCCCCGCGTAGCGGGCCCGGTGAACGCGCCGCTCGCGATCCGGCTCGACGCCCAGCGAGCGTACGACCCCTAGTCGCTCCACAATCGAGGCGAGATTCTTCTGAGTTGGCGCCTCTGGCCAATCCCGGAGCCAGGCCAGAGGCGTCCTCCTTTGGTCCTCAGCCACCTCGATCAGATCATTCAGCCTCGCTCTGACAGTGGAGGTCAGGCCATCAACCAATGATCGATAGGCCCGCTTACGGACTTGCGCGCGAGCTGTGAGGGCAATCCGCTCGAGTTCTGTGGCAGCAGGTAGGACAACAAGGTTTTCTCGCAGATATGAGACCATGGCGCCAACGATGGCGTCGCCGCGATCGGTCCCGATCGCCTCTTCGCGGGCAATCCGCGTGATCGTTGGCTCGTCATCATGCCGGAAGGGCCGCAAGCCGAGATAAGCGTAGAGTTCGTTCAGGTGCTCCCAGCGAGTTGCTTCACGCTGCCCGTAAACCAGGAAGGCAGATGGGTTGACCTGGAGTTGATGGGCAATGAAGGCCAGCATGTCCTTGGGAGGCATTTCCGACGGACTGAGTACGCGGCCAGGGTAGCGCAGGTAGGCGAGATGGACGGCAAAGCCGAGCCGGTTTGCATCCCGGCGTCTTTGCCGGATCAGCGCCAGATCTTCCATCGAGAACGTGTAATGGCGAACGATTGAGGCGACATCTGACGGTGGGTCGAACAGCGTGGCGCGGGATTGCGGAGAGAGGATTTCGTGCTTCTTCATGGCGGGCGAGTCGGGTGACAAGGCCTCGCCGTGTTGCACATTCCTGTTGCCAAACCGCTTCTATCAAGCCGAGCTCGCGCAAGAGACTTTCACACGGATCATGTGTTTCAACGTTGCAGATGCACAGGACGAACTCTGCCAATCACCCATCTGCTCAGAGCACTGGATGCCTGCTGAATGTCCTATGCAGCCTGTGACGCTCCCAAACTCTTAGCGTAGGATTCCGGGAAGATTCTGCGATGACCCCGGCCAGGCCGGAAAGACCTTCCGCCTGATAACGCGCTAACCAGCGCCGCACCGTCTCCTCGTGCTGGCGCACGATACCAGCGATCTCGGCCGCAACCAGATGACGCTCGGCCGAGAGCAGGATCATCAGGGCACGAATGCGCACCCGCGGATCAGGACTGATGTGATAAAGCTGATCAAGCTCGCTCAGCTGCTCTGGGCTAAGCGCATCCAGGCAAATGGGGTGCATGGCGGCCTCCCGGCTGCTCCCACACCCCAACATACCACAGAACTTCCAACGCTGTACTTAGTGGTGCATCCGGCATGTTCAGGGGGTATAATCGCGGCTTGCTGGCCTGCGGGCGGGAGGTGACCCATGACACCGATCTGCTTACGGGATTTGACCGTTGAGGAGTGTGCACGGGTCCAGACTTTGGCTCACGCGCGCACCGCTCCGGCTCAGATGGTGCAACGGGCTCAAATCATCTGGCGCGCCCGTCACGGCGAGAGCGCATCCGCCATTGCCTCTCGCCTGGGCCTGGATGTCGAGACGGTGCGAAGGCGCATCCACCGCTTCAATGCAGAAGGAGTGGAGGCCCTGAAGGATCGGCATCGCTCCGGCCGCCCGCCCACCTATCCGCCTGAGCAAGCCGCCACCGTGATCGCCACGGCGCTGATCAAGCCAGAGACGCTCGGGCTGCCGTTTGCCGCCTGGACGCTCGACCGACTGGCCGCCTACCTGCACGAGGTCAAAGGCATTGCGATGCAGCGCAGCCGCATCGACGAGATCCTGCTCCAGGAGGGCTTGCGCTGGCACAAGCATGAGACCTGGTTCGGCGAGCGGGTCGATCCGGCCTTCGCGGAAAAAAGGGGGCGATCGAAACGCTCTACACCGCACCGCCTGCGGGCAGTTGGGTAGTCTGTCTCGACGAAATGGGACCGGTGAGCGCGAAGAGCTATGCCGGCCATGCCCTGGTGCAGAACCGGACGCGACCAGCCGAGCGGGCGAGACAGGAGATCGACTACGGCCGGCGCGCCAAGGGCTACATCTTCGGGGCGTTTCGCCCTGCGACGGGTGAGGCCTTCACCCATCCCTATCCCGGACGCGGCGGCACGCACTGGGCCGACTTTCTCGACCACGTTGAGAACTGGATCCCGCGCACGACCCAGCGGATCTACGCGATCATGGATAATCTGAGCTCCCACCGCACCACCGACGTGCTGCTGTTCCTGCTGGCGCATCCGCGTTGGGAGATGGTGTTCCAGCCCAAGTACGCGGCTTATCTCAACCTGATCGAGCCCTGGTGGAAAATCCTGCGCTCCCTCGCATTAGCGGGTCGGCGCTTCGAGAGCTGGGAGGAGATCGTCGATGCGGTTCACTGCTCTACAGTCTACTGGAATGCACACCGCCATCCCTTTGTCTGGGGCAAACGCCGTCGGCATCGGCCTCGCCGCTCGCCCGGCATTGCCCTCCTGCCGAAGGCGGCATGACTTACCGGATGCACCACTTAGGTGGAAAGGCCCAGAGACAAGACCAATTGCGCTACAAGGTATCGACTATATGACGAAACCAACCATGCAAGTCGAAGACGAGACTGGAGACACTGGTCAGGCCAGCACGCCTCACCTCGATAGGCTTGAAAAGTTGGCTCATGCGGCAGCCACCGCGGCCCAGGCGAAGCAATGGCGGGCACACAAGAACGGCATGCAGCAGCAGGATGAACCCTCAGACGTGCGCAACCTCAGTCATGATGCGCAAGCGAGAGCCCGCGCCGAAGAAGCGATGCGCCTGATGATGGCGAAGCCACAAAGCAAACGCCGGAGCCGGTGACGATCAGTTTGGCATCAATCATCGTGGGCAGCTCCATAACCATTCCAAAGCAGGCATTGATTGCGGTCGTCCTCTAGGATGTTTGAATTGAGAGTCTGTTGGGCTCGCGCTCACCATGGTCGCGCCACGTCGCCCCGAGATGGCGGACCATCACAACAAAGGAGTATCAAAATGGCAGATAAGAAGCCAAATCCGGCGCTGATGAAGCCGGTTCAGCCCTCGAATGAACTCGTGGCGGTGGTCGGGTCCTCGCCACTGCCCCGTACGGAAGTGGTGAGCAAAGTGTGGGATTACATCAAGTCCAACAATTTGCAGAACCCTGAAAACAAACGGGAACTCCTCGCGGATGAGAAGCTTCAGGCTGTATTCGACGGCAAGAGCAAGGTCAGCATGTTCGAGATGAACAAGCACTTCGCTCAGCATCTCTCCTGAGCAGACGCAACAACAGGCCCACCCCGCCAGCGTGCCGGCGGAGTGGGTGTCGCTTCAGCCATCCGCTTCCAGCTAATGGCTAGACAGCCTCCTTGAGCTCCTTCGCGGGCCGAAAGGCGATCTTCTTGGAGGCTTTGATCTTGATCGGCTCGCCGGTCTGCGGGTTGCGACCGGTGCGGGCGGCGCGCTTGCGCACCTGAAGAATGCCGAGACCGCTCAGGCGGATCTTGTCGCCCTTCTTCAAGCTCTTGGCGATCATCTCGATCACTTGCGTCAGCATTTCGTTGGCCTGGCGCTTGGGAAGCTCGTGCACTTCCGACAGTTGCTCGGCAATGTGGCGCAGGGTCAGGATCGCGCCAGCTGAGGTGCCAGTGGATTTCTTTGCGACCTTGGGGGCTGCCTTGGCTGACGCCTTCGGTGCTGCGGCCTTCGTAGGCCTCTTGGCAACGGCGTCGGCAGTTTTGGCCGTCTTAGTCGGTTCTGCTTTCGATGCGGCCGCTTTGCGGGCCGGCGCCTTCTTGGCTGTCGTCTTGGTTGCTGCTTTCGCCATGGGTGAGATCCTTCTGATGCGCGAGCAATCTTGCAGTCAGTCGATGGGCAAAGGGTTTGCCGCCCAAGATTGAAATCACCAGAAGGCCGCAGCCTCAATAGCCATGACGGAACGAATTCACAGGATCTTGGGCCAGCACAGGATCCCGTGACTGATTGCGCAACAGGACAAAACGGACGAGCAACTCCTGTGACGGGAAGCGCAGGCGACTGGGTTCCGGCCCATTGAGGACTGAAGTGGAACCCGGGCTTGGATCAGGCGGCAAGAAAGAGCTCGTTCTGTCGCCAAGCGGCGCAAACTCGTCGTCCATTCGGGCGTGCGGTCGCGATGCGCTCCTGGAAGCGGACTTGGGCTTCCTTGAGCAGACGGCGTTTTCGGGCGAAGGGCTGAGAGGCCCTGGCGGTGTCGTTCACAACAGCCGCAGCCGCCGCGTACAAATCAGTTGTTGCGGCATCCAGGCCAGGATCTCGCTCGAACAACACCACAAGGCTCGCCAGGTGCTGTCTGAGGAGCGTCTGCAGTTCGCGGAGGTAGGGTAGCTCTCCTCCGAACTCGATGGCCTTCACAGTTGGCGAGATCAGGGCCAACTTCTCTTCAATTGTGTCGGTGAGTCGTAGCTCCGCCATGAGCAACCGTCTCCAGGTCAGAGGAAGCCCGCCCAGCCCTTGAAGCACGTAGGAAAGCATGCGCCTTCATGGTTAACCAACGGTTTCAAGCGAGAAAGGAAGGCGGCACCACAAAGGCTTGGCGCCAATTCATCGCACTGTGCTCAGGCACACTTGCCTGAGCATGGTCTGCAATCATCTTCCTCGGACGGTACCGACGCCTATCATATGCGCCCTCGTAGGAGGTCTGGTGCTCGGCCTTCAGCCAGGGTGCTCCCATATCGACAGCTGTTGACGCTGATCAGGCGCTGGGTAGGATGGCGGTATGGTGTTGCAACCGGCATCGCACGCGCCCCGACTGGAGTTTGGAAAAGGCTTCAGTTGGGGCGTTCTCAGTCCGACAAGTCGCGATGGCGCCACAGATCGGAGTAAGGAAACGGGCTCCACAGAGACGCTAATTGTTTGGTGGCGGAACGTTGTTGGGATCAGGTGCGTTGGGCGATTGAGAACTATACTTGGCGCTTCGATGGCTCGCGGCGGCCGCCGCGTCCTTGGTGGAGGATCTGATGCACTCCCTTCATCCGCAAGCCCGCACCACCCCAGCTGTTCGCCAGGAGATCGCCCGCTCGCGCGAGCCCACCGGCGTGCTGGCGCAGCGCTTCAGCGTCAGCACCGAGACCATCCGCAAATGGCGCAAACGTGGGGCGCAGGACTGCCAGGACCACTCCAGCCGGCCGCACAAGCTGCCGTGGAAGGCCACGGACGAGGAGCGGGCGATCGTCTGTGCCCTGCGCCAGGCCACTGGCTTTCCGCTCGATGACCTGACCTTTATCGTCACGCACTTCCTGCCGCATCTCAACCGCGATGCCGTCTACCGCATCCTCAAGGCGGAAGGTCTGGGCCGCCTGCCGCCGGCGCAGCAGCGCAAGCGCAAGAGCGGCACGTTCAAGGACTACGATCTCGGCTTCATCCACATGGACATCAAACACCTGCCGAAGCTGCGGACCGCCAATGGCGAGAGCCGCAAGCGCTTTCTCTATGTCGCCATCGACCGCTGCTCGCGCTGGGTGCACCTGGCGGTCAAAGACGACGAGCTGACCACCAGCGCGGTCGCTTTCCTGACCGAGGCGGTGCGCGCCTTCCCGTTCAAGATCACACACGTGCTGACCGATCGCGGCTCGTGCTTCACCGCCGATGGCTTCGAGGACGCCTGCCGGAAGCTGAAGGTGGAGCATCGCACGACCAAGCCGTACACGCCGCAAACCAACGGTCTCGTGGAGCGCTTCAACGGCCGCGTTCAGCGCGAGGTGCTGGGCATTACCATCGACAGCCACCGGGATCTGGAGACGCTGCTCAAGGGCTTCAACCAAGCCTACAACCGGAGACGTCAGCGCGTGCTCAAGGGGCGAACACCAGATGAGGTCGTGCACAGCCGCCTGGTTGCTGAGCCCAAGCTGGCCAACCGGCGCTACAAGCCACCCGATTCAGACGCGTTGCCGCCCGCCCTCCAGGTCGTTGCTGACGCCAAGGAGGTCTCGCATCCAGACAACTAATACTACAGCCGGGTTTCACGTCGGCGTCGGGTGCGCTTGCGCCAGTGACATTCGCAAGCGCGCTGCTGATGCCGCCGGCGCCAGACCGACCAATGCTCGACGGCCTCAACCGAAGGCGGCTGCTCCCACACCAAGTGCCAGAGCAGACGCCGCACCTCCGGCACGGTGAGCGGCAACAGCCCCGCGGCTTGCGCGACGGGGGCTTCTCCCCCCGATGGCGTGCCGGCGCACCACAGTGAGATAGGCATGTGCCAGCATCGATAATGTGATGTGTCGGTGCCAGCCCGTCCACGAGCGGACCTCGTACTCGTCCAGACCGGTCTCGCCCTTGGCTTCCTCAAAGCAGCTCTCGATCCGCCAGCGCTGGCCCGCAATCCGCACCAGTTCGGCCAGCGCCGTCTCCTCCGGCGAACGGGTGAGATAGAACGTGAACTGATAGGGGCGTCCCTTCCGGCGCCGGATCAGCAGCCCGGTCTTCCAGCCCGGCACCGGCGGTGTGCGATACGGCAGATAGGCCCAGTCATACAGCCGCGGGCCCTTGGCCCCATCACCCGCACTCAGGCGTTTCCAGCCCCGGGCCGGCACATCCTCAAGCCAGTCCTCAACGTGCTTAAGCCCGAGCCGCTGGGCCGAGGTCACGGCCAGCACGTAGCCGCGCCCGTGCGCCTCGATCAAGCGCCGCGTCTGATGGTCGGCGCCGTACACGCAGTCGCCGGCCACCCACCGGCAGGGCACGCCGGCCGCAAAGGCCCGCTTCAACATCGCTTGCCCGAGCTTCGGCTTGGTGGTGAAGCCGATCTCCTCCGGCACGCCTGCTTCCGCGCGCCGGGCCGCATCGAAGGCCCAGGTCTCGGGCAGGTACAGCGCCCGGTCGATCAGCGCATGGCCATGCCGGCTGGCATAGGCGAGGAATACTCCAATCTGGCTGTTCTCGATGCGGCCGGCGGTGCCGGAGTACTGGCGTTTGACGCCGGCCGACTTGTCGCCCTTCTTGAGAAAGCCGGTCTCATCCAGCACCAGCACGGCGTCAGGATCGCCGAGATGCTCGACCACATAAGCCTGCAGGTCGTCGCGGACCGCATCGGCATCCCAGTGCATGCGTGACAGGAAATCCTGCACGCCATCGGGGCTGGCATCGCCTGCGGCTTCCGCCAGGTGCCAGCCGTTCTTGCGCTCGAGCGGCGCAAGCAGGCCCTGCAAATAGGCGCGGGCTCGTCGGCGCGGCTCGACCCGGCTGAACCGGGGAGCAAGGCGGCTGCACAGATCATCCAACTGATCGGCCCAACGATGGACCTCGCTTGTGCGCGTCATGGCCTGACACCTCCGTGTCAAAGACAACGCACAAACCCGGCTGTAGTACTAAAGCGCTTTTGATCTGGCCTTGAATCCATTGTAGTGGTCTGTGCGTTGACTGGGATATGGCCCAGGAGGCGAGCCATGTCCCAGGCCTATTCCGCGGATTTGCGTGAGCGCGTTCTGGTCGCCTGCGAACGCGGCGACCTTCCTCAGGTCGAGATCGCCCGCCGCTTCCAGGTTTGCCCGGCCACCGTGTCGAACTGGCGCCGCCAAGAACGCGAGGAAGGCCGGCGGGCTGCGAAGCCGCACAGCGGCGGCGTGCCCTCGCGCCTGGATGCGGCGGTTCTCGAGGTGCTGCGTCAGCTCGTGATCGAGGACAATGACGCACTGCTGCGCGAGTACCGTGAGCGCCTGGCTGAGCGAACGGGCGTGACGGTGTGCTTGGCGGTGATCTGCGAGGCGCTCAAGCGCCTCAAGCTGCGTCCGAAAAAAAGACCCTTCGGGCGGCCGAGCAGGAGCGGCCCGAGGTTGCTGCCGAGCGTGAGGCTTACCGCCAGCAGATGAGCGCCCTTCCTGTCGAACGCTTGGTGTTCCTGGATGAGAGCGGGGTAACGACTAAGATGGCCCGCACTCATGCCAGAGCCCCGCGCGGGCAGCGGGCGTCCGGCTCGATCCCGCTGGGCTCCTGGCAGCGGCTGACGGTCTTGGGTGCGCTCGCCTGTGAGGGCCTGGTTGCCACGATGAGCATCGAGGCCTCGACTTCTACCTCCGTGTTACTCGCCTATCTCGAGCAGATCCTGGTACCGGCTCTCAAACGCACCAAGCCGGATGCCATTCTGGTGATGGACAACCTGCGCCCGCACCACGCCATCGAAGTGCAGGACCTGCTCGATCGGGCTGGGATTGGACTGCTGTACCTGCCGCGCTACTCGCCCGAGTTCAACCCGATCGAGCACGCCTGGGCCAAGGTGAAAGAGCGGCTCAAGGCCAAAGCCGCACGCACTCTCGAAGCCTTGGAAGCAGAGCTCAAACCCGCCCTCGACAGCATCACCGCAAAAGATGCCCGAGGCTGGATCAGGCATGCCGGCTATGCTCTACACTGAAACCAAAAGCGCTTTAGAATCCAGAAAACCTGCAATCCGCTGACAGAACGCAGGACAGCGGATGTGGGAGGGGCGTGGACCTGAGACTTAGCTTGCCAACTTGACGAGCTGCGGCTCCCGCAGCATGTAGCCGCGGCCCCAGACCGTCTCGATGTAGTCCCTGTCACCTGAAGCCTCCGCGAGCTTCTTGCGCAGCTTGCAGATGAACACGTCGATGATCTTGATCTCCGGTTCATCCATTCCGCTATACAGATGATTGAGGAGCATCTCTTTGGTCAGCGTGTTGCCCTGGCGCTGAGCCAGGAACGCCAGGATCTTGTACTCGGTGCCGGTCAGGTTCACCCGGCGGCCTGCGATCTCAGCCTGTTGAGCCCGAGGGTTGATCGTCAGATCGCCGCATTGAAGGACGGCTTCGGTCTGGTCGGACGAGCGGCGGATGATGGCCTGCATGCGGGCGATGAGTTCATCCTTATGAAATGGCTTGGTGAGGTAATCATCGGCGCCATAGCCGAGGCCGCTGACCTTGTTCTGGATACCGTCCAGGCCTGAGAGGATCAGGACAGGCGTGCTCACCTTGGCCAGCCGCAGCTGTCGCAGGACATCATAGCCTGACATGTCCGGGAGGTTGAGATCGAGCAGGATGATGTCGTAATCGGGGAGTTGGCCGAGATTGATGCCGTGCTCGCCTAGATCGGCCACGGAGATTTGGACGTTGAGGCGCTGGAGCATGAGCTCAATACTCTGAGTGACAGAGATGTCATCCTCAATCAGCAACACCCGCATCTCACCACCTCCCAGAGACCTCAGCTAATGTGAGGGAAGTATGCTCAACGAGGAGTTAACGCCGGTGGTACATCGACGCTTTCACTGCGCCGGCTCAGTTCCAGGGTTCAAGAATTTAGTCGGGTAAATGATTCTGCTTGCAAACCTGCGACAGGAGGTCTGTAACCGGTGCCGTGGCAGGATCCTCTCACAGGAGGATCTCATACTGCTACCTTGTCTAGCTGAATGAGAACAGCTTCGGCTTGGACGATATCGATCGTGAGCAGATTTGGCTCCACAGTTCGTTCTATCAAGGAAGATCAGGCGCTGTAACGATCCCAGGAAGACGTTTGATCATCGATTCCGGCACTTTGGGCATGGGCGGCCGATCATACCTCGCGCCACATCATCCCCGCCATCGTCGAAGGCGGAAGCGTGGATCACGTAGCCTTCCGCTTCCACCCAGGCGATTATGAACGAGGGTGTCAGCGCAGCGCCGGAGCCGTCGAACATTGCGACACGGTCCTTATGCAAGGTGAAAGCAATCTTTCTGATCCGCGGCAGATCCACCACGGCGTTGGGGTATCGCGGAATAAAATCGACCGGCTCACGCAGATACTCTGTGTCGCCATAGGTCCAGTCGAACTGCGCGTTGTGCAGCAGGTGCCGCATCAGGGCGAAGCGCTCCGGTGTCATGCCGCCGGCTCCATCTGGTCGATGTTGCACTGGTAGACAGTGAAGGTGATCGCGACGATCAACGGGTTCTTCGACACCAACTGCGGTCTAATCTAGGTCACATATCCGAACGGCGGGTCGGCGACGTCAGATTCGACCCCTTATGCCTCGGCATCAGCCCGGTTGAGGTTCTGCAGTGGCTTCAACTTCACATCGGCGACGATCAGCGTCAAGCGCGAGGCTCAGCGGGCATGTGGATAGAGAGGCACGGCTTCTCTCCAGCCTAGATCAAGGACATTCCCACCGGGCATAGCGCCGCTAACCATGGTCCTGATTAGGCCAGAAGCGCGCTGAAGGCTCCACCCGAGAAAGGCAATTGCTCCCCAACTACGCGTGGTTAATCTCCGATCCTCACACCGTGCTGAGGCTACCTCACCAGAAGTAGGAGATGCTGTAAGCAATAAAGCCCCCTACGACGACAACAGCCGCTGTCTTCCAATGCTTCTGGATGTGTTCATGAAGTGTCATTTCTAATCCTTTAAATCGGTCTTCGTTTCTTGTCATTCATCGCGAGTTTAACCATGCTAATTATGCTTGTCAGCTGTGTCGCAATGTTTGACCGAGGACAGAAAAATATAGAGGATCTCACATTCACTCACGCAGTGAGACGCTCGATCTGCTCAGCTAACGACAATTGCTGCTTGCCGGATTATGCTGCCTGCCCCTTCTAAGTTACTCGAATCAAACTTGCGGACACTGCGATTTTGACCTAGGTCGCGCGTGAGAAGCTTATAGCAGGACAAGTCCGATGAGCTCTGTTCGACCAGCGCGCCTCAGCGACACGGATACCCTTTTCGCAATCTGGCTTCGGGCGGTGCGGGCGACGCATCTCTTCCTGAGCGAGGCTGACATCGATTTCTACTCCGGGCTCGTCCGCACTGAGTACCTGCCCCAAGCCCTCCTCTGGGTCGCAGTTGATGATGAAGACCGGCCTCTCGGCTTCATGGGTATGACAGAGGACAAGATCGATGCCCTGTTTGTCGCGCCGGAGCAGCATGGCAAAGGAGTGGGGCGTGCGCTCGTCGCGTATGCGCGCCAGATGGCGCCGAATCTGTCCGTTGACGTCAACGAGCAGAATGAGGGCGCGCGGTCCTTCTACCGGCGGATGGGATTTCGGGAGGTAGGCCGATCCGAGCGGGATGATCGCGGCCGTGCCTTTCCCATCGTCCATTTGATCCTGGAAGACTAGGCTCAGGCTCTTGCCCGGGCTGCCAATGTCCTGCGCCACTCCATGGCAGCCGCTTGTCTGCGCCACCTGATCACCGGCACCAGGACAGTCGCCAAGAGCATCACGACGGCTGATCCGATCCACGGAAGCAACTCGGGTGATGCAATGAGGGTTTGCAACTCCAACAGAACATTGGTTGCAGGTTGGAGCATCTCGAACAGATTGATCATCGTCGCCTTGGTTCTGTCTGCATTTTCAGGTGGATTTGCACCTTCAGTCTCCAGAGCAGCCAAGGCGGTCAATCTGCATCCTTCGCTGCGTTGAAGATGATGCCTGCCCACCTCCGCATGTGTGCTCGCCCCATCAGCCACGATGAGAGTGGTATGGTTAACGACGGATTAAGGACGCCTCTCCCAGTTCGATTGGATCATCATCCTCAACAACATCCATGCTCATGTCCGTGTTTCCACATCTGAGCAACGCGAGGTGTAGGTTCGGCTCCAGCTTGTGCTGGAGGCAGCGGCGGTTCGCCTATGCCAGGCTGCCGGCTCCCAGCCCAATAAAGCAACAATACTCCTTATGAAACCGATGTCGTTGCTTCTTCCCTCTGAGAGGCGGTTGGGCCTGCCTCAACCAGACGCGCGAACTCGGACCACGTGCTGTCGGTCGCATCAAGCACCCTTTGGATCGTCTCGGCACTGGGCCAGTGTGGCCGCCCGTGCCCGTCGACCCGCTTGGACCGGTTGAAGGCTGTGGCGTCCATACCGGCAGATTTGGCCAGCCCGAAGGTGCTCAGCCCAGCGCGGTGGGCCATGACATCGATGGCGTCCCAGACTCTCTGGTGGCTGTCCATACGTTCATTCCATCCTGCCCCCGGCGTGGAAGGTCCTGCACGTGCAGGCGAAGGGGGTAACGCATCCCTCCTCAAGCTCGGAATAGCCATCATTGGCAAGGCCATCGGGCTCATCACCTTCCGGTCACACTCGGCCGCCATCATCCCTCTGTGTGGCAGGGAGAGCTTTCATGGCGGCAGAGCGCTTTTCAGACGAGGAAATCACCGCTCGAGCCCAGCGGCTCGCCGATGAACAGGGGCCGGGCTGGGAGCAGATCCTCGCTGACGAGCGGGCCGGCAAGGACACTGCGGAACTCCGGTACTGGCGCGGGCTTGCCCTGCAGCAGCTCGAGGCTGAGCAGCCCACCTTCCCGCCGACCGTCCTGGAGGTTGAGGACAGCTCACCGAAGACAGTCGGTCTTGATTAAGCGAAGTTGGGACGCCGGAGCTACCTACCACGGCCGCCGCAGGAACACCGACAACAGGCTGTTGGCCGTCACCGGCCCCAAGACCGAGGCCCCGTTCATCGGGAGAATTCATAACGATATACCAATGATACTGGAGTAGCATTGCAGTCCGAGTGTCGCTAGCCGCTTTGGGCGAAATGGTCGTGAACATGTCATTCAATGGCGTTAGTGATCTCGGGCTGGGGCAGGTCTGCCGCGGACTGCGACTTCGTTGTGCGGAACTGAAAGCGACCGCTAAGGCTTAACGGCAGTGGTTTAATGCGCCGGGGGCCACATGACAGAAGATGAAATAGAGGCGGTTGCAGCCGAGCTTGCAAGAGCAGGGGGCCTGTCCTGGCATGCGGGGAATGAGCAGGGTCCTCTGAAACTCGTCATGAGCCGGTACCGCGACCGAGCCCGTCTCGTCATTGCTGCGCTCGAACGCGTGCGGGCAGCCAAGCAAAACATCGCTCCTGCACCAGATGCCGGTGAGCCGCTCGATACAGGCGCAATCGTCATCTCTGAAGACTCTTTGTCCGATCGTCTCGCCGCTGGCAGTCTCGTCCTGTACCGACCTCCAGGCGACCGGAGAACCTACCCGTGCCGGGTTGAGAGCGTGGAAGGAGGCCGCGCTTACCTCGTTCCCGCACTCCCGACCTGTACCGGCTGGGTGGAACTCGACACTGTCTCATACCCAGCAATCCAGTAAGGCGGGCCAACCCGTGACAACCATCATCAAGAACAAGCCGATGTCGCCTGAGGGCCTTGGCGCCACCATACCGTCAGCGGATTCCTGGCACGAGGCCTCGCCGGCTCGGCCAGTTCCAGCCCGCTACTACTTCAACCTCACGGATGGCGATGACCGGATTCCTGATGAAGAGGGCATCGTGGCGTCCAGCATCCAGGCGGCGGTGGTCTCCGCCCTGGAAGCTGTCGAGGAGCTTCGTGCCCAGATGCCCACAAGGTCCGGCGAGTGGCGGGGATGGCGCCTGGAGATCGTGGATGTCTCTGGACGGGCCATCCAAGTGATCCCTCTGGATTTACTCTCGGCTCATTGATCAAATCTGGGACGAACTGCCGTAATGGCTATGCCCAGATCTTGAACAGCAATGAGCCCCTGCCCTTCAGGCTCTCACTGCCCATAAGTCCTTTTGAACTCTGCCGTGAGCGTGCGCTCGAGCTCCCGTGTCAAAGGAATCGGGTTAGCGCGGTTCCAGGCGCGCTGATGCCGCTGAATGAAGCGCTTCCGGGTGCGCTTGACCTCGCTTGGAAGGTGAGCCGCCAGAGGTACGAAGCTGCGACGCAGCTGAAGCTCCGTTCTCTTCCTGGACGGCAGAGCAGCCTCCACGGCTTGGGCCGTGGCGATATCGTCCGGTGTTGGATCTGGATAGCGTGACATTGCATCCTCCTCGATTTGGAGGAAGGCCTGGTGCTGCGCTGCGTAGTAGTATTTCAAGCCTGGGGTATGTTCCAGCAGGTACGCCTCGCATGCCTCATCCCAGTCTTCCTGCCTGTGCCTCGTCAGCGGAGCCTGTTTGCCCGGATCGTTCGTCATGGAGTGATAGCCTTTCCAACGTTTGTTTGACCAGGTGGAGGAGGCAAATTGCGGCGGGATGAGACAGTTCTCTCCACCTCTAAAGCGCATGCCGGATCAACTCTCATCGCCGCGGCTCAGCGCCGACGAGCCTGCACCAAGTAGGCTGGAACGGTTGTCTCTCCGAGAGCTTTGCACGCCTCCAAACGATGCAGTCCCTCGACGAGGACAAACCGCTGACCGTCAGGCCGCACGAGAATAGGGGTCTCCTGCCCCTTTTCCATCATGCTCTCGGCCAAAGCCTCAACGTTCTGTGCGTCCAGGGTTTGTCGGCGCTTCACAGGCACATAGACATCGTGGATCGAAAGGGTCTGCTTCTTCAATACCATCCCGACTGCTCCTGCGTTGGGTTCATGCCTGATGGAAGCTTAGGCGCGGCGAGTCAGCTTGCCTAGCGACATACATCTCCAGGATCGTTCAAGCTCATCCCACAGTCATGGGAAGGCAACGGTAATGAAGACTGCTGATAAGCACAGGTTCAGACAGATTTCATGATTCAGCTGTGACGATACCGAATGTCCACCCCATTCCTAGTGAGACGGCCGGTACAAGGTTGTTGGGGAAAGACGTATCGCAGGGGCATCGCCCATGCTCATCGTCGAAGATGTCGAAGCGGCTACAAAACTCGCTCAAGGCTGTTTTGTGAAACCGAGGCTGTCGGAACGGGTTAGCGTCGCTTCTTAAGCGCTTTTCGTGCCCCTCGTTCCGTGATCCGTTGTGAGGGTGCGAACGGATCATGACCAAGGCGTTTCTGAAACCCCTCCAACGTCTGCTCTCTGGCCAGGATTTGCCGTAGCTCTTCGAGAGCAGGGTGCAGGGCATGGTCGGCGTCGGGCTTCGTCTTGCTCATGCGCGATGCCGTTTGCTGGAGGCGCAAGATCTCTTGCGAAGATAAGGCGAACCGGCTCGTCACGACGCCAAACAAGTTCCCGCTAAAATCCTAACAAATTCTTTATCTTCTTTGTTGTCGCTCACTATCATCATGAAGTGGAGGACGGGTCTTTATGAGCATGAGACTGCCCGCGAGAATCGAGCGCAATCCCTATTTATTGATCCGGTCCTCATTGTCTTGAGCATGCGGCGTAGCGGACGGGTTTGTGGCTGAAATAGCTTCGGACGCGCCGGGGCGATTTCGAGAGGCGACGCATATGGCTGACCGTTGCCCGCTTGAGCTGCTGTTTGCTGCGCGCGGGCGCCTGGCGGGTGACAACCTGCTTCAGGTCGGCGTTCAGGCACTCCTCCGGGTTCAGCTCCGGGCTGTAAGCCGGCAGGTAGAAGACCTCGATCTTCGCCCGATGCGCGGTAAGCCAGTCGCGGACCCGGGCGGCGCGATGCACCCGCAGCCGGTCCAGGATCAGGAACACCTTGCGCTTTGCCTCGCGGATCAGGCGTTGCAGGAAACGGATCAAGATTGCGGCATTCACCGCCGCGTCGACAATCATCCAGCGCAAGGCGCCGCGATTGCTCACCGCCGCGATCAGGCTCAGCCCGGCGCGCCGATGGCAGACCCGGATCACCGGCGTCCGGCCCCGGGGCGCATAGCCGCGGCCGCGCACGTCGTCGGCGCGCAGACCGGTTTCGTCACCCCAGAAGATGGTGCCCCGCGCCTGCCGGGCCGCCGCGACGATGGCCGGGTACTCCCGCCGCAGCCAGTGCCGCACCGCGGCCGGGTTCTGCTCGTACGCCCGCCGGAGCGGCTTCTGCGCGGTGAAGCCCCAGCGCGCCAGATACTTGCCCACGGTTCGCACGGCCAGCGCAATCCCACAGCGCTGCCAGATCACCGCACGCACCGCCGCCCGGCTCCACAGGGCGAACGGCAGGTCCAGTTCGTCCGGGGTGTGCCGGCAGATCAGGCGCTGAATCTCGGCCTCCTGGGCGGCATCCAGCAGCCGTTGCTCATCCGGCTTGCGCCCGCGTGGCTTGCTCACCAGCCCCTGCGCGCCCTCGGCCGCAAACCGCTGGCAGATGTCGAAGACCCCGGTTGGCGACAGCCCAACCTGGGCCGCGATCGCCCGGTAGGTCAGCCCGCGCTCCCGGAGCCCAATGACTTGCCGCCGGCGCTCCTCTTGAGCCGCCGCCGGCAGCTTGCGCATGTCCACGTGCTTCATGCTGATGAAGCTGGAGCCAACCAAGACCCTTTCAAGACAATGAGGACCGGCTCAATAATGTAAGTTGCAACCGATGCCGTACTAGGATTTTCACACAGGAGGATCTCACGCGTGCAAGGCTGCATGAGGTGCCTGTTCAGTTGTGACTCAATTTTAGACAGCCAGACAGTTTGGCACCTCCTCCCTGCGGTTGGGCGGAGAGCTGGCCATGGCCGCTGGGATGTTATCTACCGCCCTGGCGTCTGCGCAGACTTCACGAGCTGGCGCAAGGCCGCTGTATCCGGTTCACTGACAACAATCAACTCTTTGCCGCGGGGCTTCTCAGCTGGTTTTCGGGCAACCGAGGATGAAATACCAACGGCGGCAACCTGCGGATTGCGAGGCTGCTTCTCTAGCGGCTTTCCTGAGACTGCTTTGTCCTTGTGGATCGCGCTGGTTTTCTCGCCGATGGCCTCTGTCCGGGATACGTCACGGGTGGCGTCATTGGGTTGGAGGTTTGCACCTTTGGCATCAGCCCTGACGGGGGGATACTCCCCCTGAGCCTGCTCGTGAGACTGGGACAGCTGGTTGATCTCGCGCCGAGCTGCGGCAAGATCTGCACGGAGCTGGGCCATCTCGGAGAGTGACACTCGAGCCTTCGTCTGCTCGGCAACAAGCTGGGTCTGCGTGGCCTGCAGGCTTGTGACCTGATCACGAAACTGGTGTTCGACCGCAGCCGACGTGTGCCCAACGATGGCAAACGAGGTCCATCCTGCGGCGGCGGACAGGCTGAGGGCCAGGATTAGACCGCGGTGTGCGTTCAACAGACGTGGCGCAGACTCTTGGAACATGGGCGCCTCCCGCATACGGAAGATGACTGAAATTCAGCGCCGCTCATTCGGGCCCACGGTTGCGGCGACAAAGAGGCTGAAATGGATTACCTCGGGCCGCCGGCCGCCACGAACCAGGTGACTTTGTTGTCTTAGTTAAGGCCGAATTAAAAGACGGAGAGGTGATGAATAGCCCGCTCGGAGCGATCCCTGATTGCCCGGCATGGTAGCGCAGAGCGCCGTCCCGCTCTGGCGCCTTGGCTGAAAGCTCGACCCTCTCGGCCGGAGTGCCTTCATCCAAACTGTTTATGCAGGCTCAAGCTGCTCGAGCGATCTCAGGGGAGTTCACCAGACGCGAGGTTTCATCACTGCCCAGGCTTGTCAGTGCCTCAAGAACCCGCATCGGAGCTGTCGCTGGAATCAACAGCGCATCGATGGAGGGGCATTCGGCCTCCGCGATCGCCTCGGACAGGAGGATCACCGGCCGGTCTGGGCGGTGCCGATGAAACTCATCGGCCAGGAGCCATCCATCGACAAGCCCGGGAAGGCTTATCTTCGTTACAAGCCAGTCGATTTGAGCGCGCTGCTGACAAAGTGATAGGAGACCCACATTTCCAGTCGGAACAGCGAGGACTTGGAAGCCGCCAGTCCGGAGAATCCCCTCCAGCAACTCGCGTGTGATCGGGTCATTGTCGACGACAAGAACGGTAGCTGAGGCTAGCATCTTTGGAGCATCGCGTATTACTTGGGAGACCGGCCGATATTCTGCCGACTTGGTTGATGCTTCCTTAAACTGTCGTGGCGAACGGGTAGGTGCGCCAAGCTGCCATGCCTGATCCTCGACGGTCCGACCGATTCCAGGCAGGGCACCGATCAATGGCATTGTACAAAATAAGCCTATGATCGTTCGAGGGTCGATCTACGCTGGTTTCGACTGAGACATCCAAGCGAGCAGGATGTGCACGCTGAGGCAGGCCTGAGACAGTGTCCTACCGACCCCTAGCCTTCCGGCTGCTCCCGGCGTGTGAGCCGGTCCACGAGTTCTGCCAGCCGAGCCGGGAGGTGTGTCTCAACCGCTCCATAGGTGAGCCGCAGCCGCTCCCCAAGCTGCTGAAGGTCATTAGAGGCCAGCGATTGATCGAACGTGGAGTGAGTTGGGATTGAAAACGTGACTTCCGGGGCATCGGGCAGCGGCGCGAGGGCTGTAGAAATTGGAGTGGCGCAGTCTCCAGCATGCTTAGGATATGGGGTTAAGCAGCAACGTCAATCATCTCCTGGCTCGATGAGATTTTGGGAAGCGTCTTCCAGCCATCGACCTTGCGCATCGTGATCTGGCCGGACGCCAGCAGCGCCCAGAACAGCATGGCCGCGGTCGCCGCTGAAGGCAGCACCGTCTGGGTCTTGATCCGCCGCTTGAACTCCTCATGCAGCCGCTCGATCGCATTGGTGGTTCGGGCCGACTTCCACTGCGAGGGCGGCAGCTTTGTGAACGCAAACAGTGCCTCGCCGGCCTCCTCCAGGCTGTCGGCCACCGCCGGATGCCGCAGCTGCCATTTGCGAACAAAGGCTTTGCGCCGCTCCTTCATCTCCTCGGCCGTGGCGGCATAGATCATATCCGTGTAATCGGCCGTGATCTCCTCATGCAGCCGCTTGGGCGCATGGGCGAGCAGATTGCGGTGCTTATGCACCGTGCAGCGCTGCAGCGGGACCCCCTCCCACACCGCCGCGAGCGCCTGCTCCAGGCCCGGCGCGCCATCCACAATGACAAAGGCCGGCCGGCGCAGCTGGCGTGCCACGAGGTCGTCGAGCACCGCACGCCAGGCGGCCGTGGTCTCCCCGCCCATGTTCTTGACCGCCAGCAGCACCTTCTGGCCATCCTCGCGCACCCCGATCACCACCAGCAGCGAAATCGAGGTCGCCTTCCTGTCGAGCCGGACCCGCACCACCGTGCCGTCGAGGATCAGCCGCACGATCGGCTCGTCGGCGAGCGAGCGCTGGTTCCAGGCTTGCCAGTCGGTCTGCACCTTGCGCCAGACCCGGCTGACCGTGTCCTTGCCGATGGCTCCGCCGAACAGGGCGGCTAAGGCCCGGCGGACCCGCCGGGTGTTGGTGCCGGCCAGATACGCTGAGGCAATCAGCGCATCGGCGGCCTTGGTGCGCCGCTGATAAGCCCGAAGGGTTGCGCTTCTCCACTCAGTGGTGCGGCCATCCTCGGTACGCAAGCGCGCTCGCGGCACCGAAATCTCTGTCTGGCCAAAGGTGCCGGTCAGGCTGCGGCAGCGGCTGCCATGGCGATAGCCGTGAGTGGAGGCGGGTGGTGCGGGACGCTCCTTGCGGCCATAGCGCGGCCGGCCCAGAGCCGCCTCGAGTTCCGCCTGAATGAGGGCTTCGATCCAGCCCCGCACCCGCTCGCGCACGCCGGTCTCGATCGGGTCGATCCAATCGTCGAAAAGCCGGGCTTGCGGCTGGCCGGCAGGATGCGCAGCATCTGTCTTGCTGATAAGGTCCGTCATGGCGTGGTCTCCCACGGGACCGGAGCGCTCCAACGCCCGAATCCCGCTGTGTGGGTTGCAGCACCCGGAGACTACGCCACCCTCAAAAGTCTACCACCTCCCGGACGGCACCGGGCATCGATCGGGAGCAGGGCTTGCATTGAGACACTCTCGTTGGTGGCAGGACTGTGCCGCTGAATGCCCCTATGTGCTTGCCCTCGTTCAGGGTCCCTTGCTGGCAGAGCAGCGGCATAATGTGGCAAATGTACGGACAGAAGGTCGTGAGTGTCTTGGCTCCAACCCCTCGCCTGTTCTACGTGAAAGGTAAAATTCCCTATTCGACAGGTTTCCAGCAGGGTCTCTCGGGTCAACGCCGGCAAACGGAGGATGGCGACTGGGAGGCTACCCCCTGGATCAAGGATGTGCGCTGGATCGCCACAATCTGCTCCACTGAAAAGCGTCTCTTGCGCATGACAAACCTCCCTGAGCCCTCAAGGAAATTTGCCGACCAGACTAACAGAGCGGCTGGACCACTTCGTCCGTGTCACCTCAGTTACATCGCCAACTCCATGAGTTGCGACAAACCAACATAAGTTAACAAAAGCTTGCCCTACTGTCGGCTTCCCGACAGACGGATTACCTCCGAATCAGCATAGTCTTGTTGAGATAAGCAAGAACTGCGGGGGCGCTATACGGTCGTCAGCACATTGCCAGTCATCCTCCGAAGAAGAGGTGGCGGCATGGCTGCGCACTTGGGTGTCTCAATGAAGCGTGAGAAACAAAAGCTTCTGCCGAGTAAGCGTCGGCATGTCATCCGCCTTGAGCGCCAACTCGCAGCTGTCGAAGCACAAATTGCACGCCTTGAACAAGATCGGCACTTGGGCCTCGCGGAGCAGGATCATTTCTTTCTTTGGAAGCGGCCCTCACTCTTTGTGTCGTGGCGTCCACAGGTGCTCCACTAATCTCCCAATCATCATGACATGATCCTGCCGACGTGCCGATCCTCGCAAGAAATCTCACCAACTCCAACAGCGAGGCGGAGCTATGACAAGAGCAACAGGAACCGGAGGAATGTGATGTTTGCTAACACGCTCAAACACCTGACTTCAGAACAGTCTCAACGGCCTACAGAGACTTACTCCCCAGACATTCTGCCTCTGATGCAGTCGCTGTTAGGGAGCTTGGCCGACATCGATTTTGAGTTCCAGAACGACCGTGAAACGATCCTGCAGAGCACAATCGAAGAACCTCTGAAACACAGGGCCATTGCCACCCTCAAAGAGCGTCATCACGAACGGCGCGCTCCTTATGTGAGAGAACTCGATGAGCTAGAGCGGCAAATTCAAATGACCTTTACATAGAAGTGTAGTTAGTATGGAAAGCCGCACCGAGGGCCTCTCTGCTTCGGGTATGGCTGATGCGCAGCAGCAAGGTGCTGGCAGACGGGCAGATAGCTCACTTGTCTGCAGGTTATGCAGCGTGCGAAGGCAGCAGGATTGGCACATGACACCAGTTATGACCTTCCGGTGACGCAGGAAGACCTCGCGGATGCGATTAGAATGTCAATGGTTCACGTCAACCGTACCCTCATGGTTCTTCGCGCGGCAGGGGCAGTGGAATTCCAAAGCGGCAAGCTGACCGTGAGTGACAGGGACGAGCTGGTCGAGATAGCGGAGTTGGACGCGGGCTGCTCGCACCATCACCAGTAACTCACGCATTCCAATGATCTGCGAGCCGCTGGTTGCATGTCGCAGCAATAGCGGGACTGTCAACTTGACGCCCGGTGGGCAGAGCTGCGGCGAGTGCAGTCATCGAGCCAGTCTAAATCAGCCGACGAGGGCAGCACCGGTCGCATCGCGCCATGAATTGAAGGCGCAATCGCGGGTCACGCGATACTCATTGGCAGAAAGACGGTGACGGTGGACCTGGAAGTGGTTGTGGATCGGAGTGTGAATAGATAGAAATTGTTGGGCATGCTGGACTGATTTGAACCGCCGCATGTGGCGCTCACGTCGTCGGCTGGGTTGGTGCGAGACTTCGCAGCGATTATTCAGGTATCGACTCTGCCGATGTTCGACAGCCGGAAGGATCTCGCGTTTGGCCGCAGCATAGGAGGCGAGTTTGCCCGTCACGATGACCCTCGGCACATAGCACAAGCCCTTAAGCAGCTTGCAAATGAAACGCTTGGCCGCCTTCTTGTTGTGCCGGCTCTGCACCAGCACGTCGAGCACGTTGCCGTGCTGATCAACAGCCCGCCAGAGGTAGTGCAGTTTGCCGCCGCGCTTCCTGGTCTCCCCATCGTCCCGTGGCGGCGACCCCGAACTCGTCATTGAGTTAGAGGATGGTTTCAGGCTCGTCCTAACAGCCAGCTTCGAGCAGATTGAAGACATGGCGGATGTTCTGGACGCTGCCGGTCCTGAAGAGAAGAGCGTCCTGAATCAGCTGCCAGCTTTTGTGCGAAAGGGCAGTTCCGCCGGTTGACCCGAGCTGACGGACTGATGCGCGCGATAGGTCACCTCTCGCGCGCATCAGTCCGGAGTGTACCTTAGCCTGCTCCAGTGCCCCCGATGTCGGAGCATCCCTTCTGGCTCTCGATGAATTCGATCTTGGCGTCGACAAGATCAGCCAGAGCGCTGTCCGGGGTCAGGACCCGCAAATCCATGGACGCCTGTTTAAGCTCAGTTAAGGTCGCTCCATCCAGCAATGTTCGTTCTGCAATGTGTGATGCTTCTGCGTAAGACATCCTTAAAACCTTTGACTCTTGTATGAACTGGCATTTGACGCCCGGAAGGAGACCTTCGGACGTTCCGTCGCGGGTCACTTGAGGGCGCAAATGCCCTCTGGAACCCATTTCCAATGGTGAACGTCGGCAAGGAGACGAGGTGCTATATGATCCTCTGAACGTCTCCAGTTACCGTGACATCGTTTGCGCGTGTCTGGCCTAGGAACTGCGCGCTTGTCTTTGATATTCCGTCTATGAGGGTCTGCCGCCCTTCGTGGATCCCAGGTCGGTGAGCAGGATCATGCCATCCGGTCCATGCGCGACCCATTGGCAGTGACTGGCATAGTCGAGGCCTAGGTCAAACGCATCGCCTCGCTGCCCCAAGCTGAGGACCCACCAGTGCCGCAGCTTTTGGAGAGGCACACCCTCCCCTTCGGTCTTGCCCAGCCCTCGTACAAGATGGCGTACGATATGGCGGGCGATGCTCTCGGCCGGGTCGGTGCTCACGATTGGCGACCAGTGCGGCTTTGCAGGGATTGCCCCTGCATGAGTTCTTCAGGTGCATAGCCCAGAAGTTCGGCAAGCCGAAGCCGAGCTCGGTTGACTCGGCTCTTGATCGTCCCAATCGGGATCCCGCTGACCGTCGCGGCCTCTTCGTATGTAAGCCCGTGAGCGCCGACGAGAAGCAACGCCTCACGCTGGTCGGGAGCAAGTTTCGGTAACGCATTCTGCAGATCTTGGAGGTTGAGCCCGTCCATTTGCCCCGGAGCGATGGTCAACTGTGCAGCGTAGGCTCCATCCGGATCGGCAACCTCACGACTGCGCCTGCGATAGTCGGTGTAGTAGCCGTTGCGCAAGATCGTGAAGAGCCACGCGTTCAGGTTCGTGCCCGGCTGGAAGAGAGCCCGCTTGCTCAAGGCCTGAAGCATGGTGGCTTGCACGAGATCATCGGCGCGATCTGGACTTTTCGTCAGGGAGATTGCGAAGGCACGCAGGATCGGTTGTGCTTCCACGATCCCATCCCGAAACTCTGATAGCTGCGCCTCTGTCCTGAGTGCAAGGTGGCAGTCGATCGTGGCCGCCAAGATCCTGAGCGACTCCGGCACGGGCCAAGGGCCCATCGCTTCATCCGCCAACCGCAGCTGCTGCCCCAAATGATCCTGGATATCCCCCGCTAGTGCCGGCCGATAGCCTGGCAATGCGATGGCGCTCTGCGATGTGGGAGAAGGATTGCTGGGCATGTTGCACTCCGCGACAGACGGCGGGAGCGCGCGATGTCTCTCAGCCGCCAGCGCCTAGGGCCATTTACCAGCGGTACTGACAAACGTGGGGTTGGTCAGCGCGAGCTACAAGGCAAAAGTGATTGAAATCGACAACCCGGCTGACGGACTCGACAATGTCCGTGCGTGACAGCGACACCATGGCCCGCCTATGTGGCATGAGCCTGGAGTTCAGATCAGTCGCGATCAGAGTTTTGATCCGGCGAGGGAATATCCCGGTCGCCGTAGCCACGCCGCCCGTTGAGTTTTACCTTTGGGAACGGTGCGGGACGATCTTCGAGCATCCTGACGGCTTTCCAAACCGAGTTCACAACTCTCTGAGTGAGGCTGAGAGGGCGCTTGCCCATGACGGGTTCGTCTCCTTCTACCTAACTGCACAACGGCAGTCGCTTCGCACACAATTAGTCGTTTGCCTTTCGGTCGAGGACTTGAGAGAACGCGACTGTCAGCACCGTTTGATTGGCCTTGTCCATGACCTCGACGCACCAGCTTCGCCGGTTCTCGCCGATCTGATCACCTTCCGTGATCATGCCGCGCACCTTGGCCATGGCAGCATCTCGCGCCGCCTGAAGGTCAGGATACTTTTCTCCTTCAGGATCGTCGACCAAGCCGTCTTCAGTCCTGAGGTTGAAGTAGTACAGAGCCGTTTCCGCCCTTGGCTCGGGAGCCTGCGGCGGCTTGTGGGAGGGGTAACCGGAGCAAGGCGGGCCGCCCTCATCGTCCCGCCGCTTGAGATCGTCGCGCTGGCTCGGGTGCTTTGGAGCCTTGCTCATGCCGAAAGGGTTAAGACGAGCAGCAGGCTTTTTGATGTCGGACGGCAAGAGTGCTGCGGTCTCTTATGCCCTGCCACTGGGCCGCCACGACTTAGATCGTGCGGGTTGATGTCAGCATCCGGTGCAGATCCCCTTCGAGACCTCTCTCAACTTGCGATCCCTGGCGCGCTCCGCGGCTTCGGCCTTTTGTCGAGCCTTGGCTGCCAATGCGGCCGATTCCTCAGCCGTATATGGTCGCGACGGGGTGGCTTTTAGACTTCGTGCCTCAGGCGCGGCCCTGTCCTGGGCCATGACCCCCGAAGATAACACCGACAAGGCAAGCAGGGCCGTAACGATCGTAACTCGCATGGGAGCGCTCCTCGAGGAGCGTATCGGCGGCTCCAAGCCTGGATATAGGAGCGGCGACCTGGATCCCCAGTCCTTGGGCGGCGATGTGAGCTAATTTTTAGAAGCCCCCGAATAAGCCATTATCCTGGCTGATGGTTCATCGCGACCTCTGGTCGAGAGAAACCTTTCATGCACATTTCTGCACCCCTCCTTGTCGCTACGCTCTGCCTGACAAGCCTAGCCCACGCTCAGAGCACCCCGCCTGCCTCCGGCGCGCCTCAGTTCATCACGATTGGCAGCGATGCCATCCTGAGTTCGCGGCTCATCGGCCTGAATGTTCAAACCGCGAGTGGCGAGGGTATGGGCAAGATCGAAGACATCGTCTTCGAGGGCGGTGAGATTATGGGGGTCGTGTTGTCCGTGGGAGAGATTCTGGGAGGCGGCCCGCGCTACGTGGCCGTGGACCCCTCTGGGATCTCGATCCGGTATGTGGAAGGCGATCACATGTGGCAGGCGACCATGAACGCCACTCTCGATCAGCTTAAATCAGCTCCAGAGTTCCGTTACGAAGGCAAATGGAAACGATAACGGGTTCCGGCATGACGCTTGCAAGCTTCCTCTGAGGAGGCGGACGACGAGACCCGATGCCACGACGCCTATCCATATTCATTCAGTGGGGTGGAATTCGCGCAATGTTCATCATTGAGTTCTTTCGGGTCCGTGAAGGAGACGGTGCGCATGCCACCTTGGACCGGGTGGAACATGATACGGCCGATCTGGACGACGCCAAGGTCAGAGCGCAATCGCTGTTCGACACCCTGAACATGCCGCAAAAGCCCGATGCCTTGCGGATCATGGATCAGGATGGCGATGAGGTGTTCTTCTGGAGCCCGAAGCCTCACGGCAGGTGAGAGGGGCACCCTCAGCAGGCACTGAGGCTTGGAATGGGGAACTGCTTCATCGAATATTCTGTTCTGCTCGATAAGGACTTACAGGAGAACAGCAATGACAAAGTCCGCTATGAAGTTGTGGAGCACGATGGTGGGTGGGCCTTAAAAGTTGGGGACGTCCTCTCAGGGCGTTACGCCGGCCATGATGAGGCTCGAGAGGCGGCCGAGCGAGCCGCTGCCGAACAGAGGCTCCCTGGCGAAACCGAAGACATTGAATATCAGGATAAGGCACGCGACTGGCATGAGGAAGTCGCTCAGGGGAAGAACCGACCAGAGACAGA
This sequence comes from Microvirga lotononidis, assembly GCF_034627025.1. NCBI lineage: Bacteria > Pseudomonadati > Pseudomonadota > Alphaproteobacteria > Hyphomicrobiales > Methylobacteriaceae > Microvirga > Microvirga lotononidis. The sequence continues at coordinate 179,183 of NZ_CP141049.1, forward strand.
TGTCACCGGTTGAACGGCACGAAGCATTGCTGAACTTAGGAGCCTGAGGTCCAAGGACATTATTCCCTCGTCAAAACTGCTGCAGCACTGAGGTGAAAACCATGAACGGGAGCCGTCTGTGGCCCCTTTGCAAGGCGTTGACTGGTCCACTCTTAGGCTGATTCCAGATCAGCAAAGGCGGGGTGGTTGATCCCATCTAGCCGGCCGAAGCCTGCCTCCAGGTACCACTGCCCGGGAGCCACCTCGTTCGCATCCGAGAGGCGCACCAGCACTGCCACCAGCCGCTGCTTCCCATCGAGGACCAGCGTGCCTTCCTCGTCAAAGCCGGTCGCAACGCGCATGGGCTGAAGGGTGAGGGTCACTCGACTTCGGCCATTTACGCTGGATAGCAGAGTGTCGCTGTCAATCGGTTCAGAACATCGATTTGGGATTTTGTCATGTTGGCGGGCCGGCGTGACACATTGGAAACCGCGGCGACCCAGAGCGAGCGTCGGACGGCCGCCAGAGCATCGCTGACGGTGATCGTGCGCTTGTCGTACCAGGCGGCACACCGTGGGCGAGCCAAGCGCCGAAGGGCGGGATCATCGGTCCAGAGGCTCACCAGCGAGAACAGTCCCAGCAGGGCTGGTGTCGTGCGGGCGATCGCCTTGTCCGACCATTGCCGTTGCGTCTCCATCCCCAGATGTCGGCGAGCCTCGGCAAAGGTCCCTTCGGTGCTCCAGCGCCGCACAAACCAGCGCACGATCGCAAGAGACTCGGTCTCGAGGTCCGTGCACAGAAACGCCTGAGGCTTGAGCAGGCGATCAGGCGTTCGCCACCGCCGCACCAACCGTCGACACAGACCCGCTGCCACGCCGTCTATGTTAAGTTTCGCCGAGACGCTCCTCTTTCGGCGGAATAACAACGTTCATCTTTGCTTTTCAGGAAAGGGCGCCGCGTCGGAGAAGGTCCTGTCAGAATTGTTTAAACCCGGTTCAGCCTCGGTCGAGGGCATCCAGTATGAGCCGCCGGTGAACGTGCCACTGCTCGAGGGTCTGCTCCAGGCTCCGGAGGAACTCCTCGGCAAGAGCGGTGTCCCGGCCTTGCCGTATCATCTGCTCGATCAGAATGATCTGGTCCGCCACACGCCTCTCGCCATCCGCGATGTCCTGATCAGCCTTGGCAAGATCTTCAAGTTCTTTTTGCTTGTCGACCATGGCGATGGTCATCATGCATCCGATCGCGTGCGATTAACATAGGTTAAATCCTGTCAGAGGTGATACCTCAAGCAAGCCTCAAGCAAGATTGTGCAGAATTCCCGAAAGGCCCCTGAAGTTGCCCTCGAGGGTATTCAGAAGACCCTGTCGGCACATCCCGGCGTGAGACGGTACCGATCCGGGTGGAGCAAGGGCCCGGACCGGTGGCTCAAGCAGCCACAAGACGAACAACCAGCGCGTATCTCGGGCGACCGTTTAAATGGAACCGTACTCCGGACCACACATTGGAAGGTTCACGGGCCGAGCTGATCGCCTGTATGGCCGATTTTCCGGACAGGCGGTGTCCTGCCGAGGCCTTGGGTGCATCCAGAGTTGGACATCTCCGTCTCAGCCGATCGCTAGGAACGGGACTGCCCCTCAAAGCCAATCAGGAGCCGACACATGTCGAAGACCGTCACGTGCCTTTATCAGGATCAACAGAAAGCCAGCGCGATCGTCAGCCGCCTTGAGCAGGCCGGTCTTTCGCGTGGTGACATCAGCTTCTACTCGACGCCCTCGGACAACCTCATCGACGATCTGGAAAGTGACGGTGTGCCGCGCACCGACGCTCATGCCTATGCCGAAGGCGTGCGCCGCGGCGGGTCCGGCACCGTCAAGTTACCGGAGAAGGATCGACCAATCCTTGTTCGAGGCTGGATCAGGCGACAGCCACGGCGCCGGTTATCTCGGACCAGGCCTGGAACGCCCGAGCGCGGGCAAAGCGACGATCAGCGGCACCGGTGTTAGCAGGGTGGCGGAAGAAGTTTGCAACCTGATCGTGGACTGAGAGGAAGCGCTGCGCCTGCCCGGCTGACTTGAAGCGCTTCATGATGCGCTCCCGTCGTCGGGTTGGTTGATGGCTGTTTTCCGCTCGATTATTTAAGCCCTTGTGCTGCCGATGCTCGACACCCGGCATGATCTCTCGCTTGGCCGCGCCGTAGCTTGCGAGTTTATCGGTGATCATCACGCGTGGCGTGATACCTTGCTTCTTGAGCAGCTTGCGCAGCAGACGCTTGGCCGCTTTCGCATTGCGGCGGCTCTGGACCAAAATATCGAGAACGATCCCATGCTGATCGACCGCGCGCCAGAGCCAGTGCTTTCGGCCGGCGATGCTGATCACTACCTCATCGAGGTGCCACTTGTCTCCGGCTGCGGGAAGACGGCGGCGGATCTGGTTGGCAAAATCCTGGCCGAACTTCAGCGCCCACTGCCGGACCGTCTCATGGCTGACCAAGATGCCTCGGGCGGCGAGCATCTCCTCGACCATTCGGAGGCTGAGCGGGAATCGAAAGTACAACCAGACGGCATGGCTGATCACTTCAGCCGGAAAGCGGTGACGGGCATAGCGGGGGTGATGGGTCGAGTTCATCCCTCCTATATGCCTCTATCGGGTCACCCGCTGGTTAACCTGACGGTTCCGTCCGTACAGCCTGAGAGGATGCGAGACTGAGTACCCAGGCGATGAGTTCAGCCCGGCGGCTCGTCCGCATAGTGCGGTCACTGCACTGAGGTGGCTCTTTACGGCCGGGCGGCCGGCGGGTGGCTGTGGCCGAACTCAGGCGGAGCGATCCGCCTCCTGTTCGAAGGTGACGGCCACGTCCGCATTGGCAGACAGACGCACCCTGTCGCCCTCGATGTCTGCCACCAGAGCCAGCGGAACGGTATGATGGTGCCCCTTGTGGGAGCCCTCGCCGCTGTCCTTCCGTGTTAGCTTGATGTGGTCGCCCTCGACCCGATCGACCGTTCCGACGTGGACGCCGTCAGCGCCGATCACCTCCATGTGCTCCCGAATCCTGCTGACATCGGTCATGACTTTCTCCCGTCGATGATGGGAGCACAACGCATGATGACGGATTTGGATGCCGCCGCAAGCTCGATCGAGTTCCGCCTTGGCCTTTCCCTCCCAGCTCCCCAGGCTAGCTTCGCGCCAGGACGGGTCGAGCACCAGCGCGTCGAGGCCGAGAACGACCGCTGTCTCCGAGTCGCCGGAGATCGGACGAATAGACGGCTCCGTTGCATTAACCCCGGCCGTATAATGAGGGGGCGGTTTGTTGAGGAGCCGTCCTGTTGTCTCTGTTCAAGCGCCGTCGCTTTCCGGTCACGATCATCCTGTTGTGCGTGCGCTGGTACTGCAAGTACGGCATCAGCTATCGCGATCTCGCCGAGATGATGCGGAACGCGGTGTCGCTGTTGATCCATCCACGATCTTCCGTTGGGTTCAGCGCTACGCGCCAGAGATCGAGAAGCGGATCCGACCCTACCAGGGACCCCGCTCCGGCTCCTGGAGAGTGGACGAGACCTACGTCCGCGTCGGGGGCAGCTGGAAATACTTGTTTCGCGCAGTCGACAAGCACGGTCGGTTGATCGCCTCCATGCTGTCCGATCGTCGGAATACCAACGCCGCTTACCGCTTCCTGCATAAGGCCATAAAGGCGATGAGCCACTCCCCACTGTCCTCCATCACCACGGACAAACTGACGTCGTATCCCAAGGCCATCCAGCGCCTGCAAAACGACGAGCTGTTGCCGAAAGGTGTGGTACACCGCACCTCGAAATATCTGAATAACATCCTCGGGGCAGACCACGGTGCGCTCAAGCGCGTCATCCGCCCAACGCGCGGCTTCCAGACGATGAGAGCCGCCGCCGCGACCCTGACGGGTTTTGAAATCATACGTATGATCCGCCGCGGTCATTGCATCCAGCGGAAACGTCAGGCAACAGGCGAAGTCCGTCTGGTCCATCAGCTCTTTGGTTTTGCTGCCTGAGCGGCCCGTTAAACTGGGTCCGTTATGCCGCTTTCAAGTTACTGCAACGGTGCCCCTTCGCCTGCCATTGAACTCTCCTGGAACAAATCTCACGTAGCACTGCCCTACCCTCACCCGCCTCTGCCGAATGCCGTACCCTACTAGCCCGAAGCCGTGATCACGGAACGTCACGTTTGATCGGATGATAGAATGTGGACGCGGGAGGCTGGTTGCAGACTGTCAGGACCTATCCAGCTTGGCCTTGCGGCAACTGACCCGCGCGCCAGGAACGGTCTTCCCACCGACGCTTGGTTCGAGGACGATGTCATGCTCCGGTCCGACGAGGCTCCAGATCTCCGCGTCCGCGCCAGGGCAGAGGTCTCTGAGTGCCGCAATCATCTTCGCAGGCGCGTACCAGAGTTCGAAAGCCGTCTGGTAAGGCTGCGGTGTGATCGTGGCGAGGAGTTGACCGTCCCGCCAACGCACGCGGACGTCCCATGTGGAAGGCGCATGCTCTATCAGATCTCGGGAAAGGGCTGCCGCCGCCCTGTCTTCGACTGCCCCGGCAGGCAGACCAAGGCAGATTGCTGCAAAGAGTGCGAGTAAGGATAGCTGGACCATGTCTGTTTCCTCCCGCTCACGCGAGATGCATCTGCGGGCGGACGCACAAGAGGAATGCGCTCGGCATGTCGGTCAGCCTGCTAGCGAACCATGGCACCGCTGTGACGCCGCGATTGCCCACTTCCCTCCTGTTGGCCTCGCATTCTCGATGGTACCTGACAATGACACGCCAGCAAGGAGGGCTGACAGCCGACGTCGCCATAATGGCCAGTTCTCGGCTAACATGCACGCCATGGACGCCCGCCGCGACAAGGGATGCTGACTGGCGAAGGCATCATCCAGCATCGCTACCCAATTCCCCTACCGTCTCCGGGCCAGCAACTTCCTTTTCGATCGGGTTCCTTCCTGACGGGGCATCAACCATCGCTTTTAAGACAAGCGGATCGAGTTTTCCATCATCCTGCCCCGCGTGGGATAGAAGCGCTCTACGCATGCTCGGCGTCCAGAAAGCGACGAGATGGTCATGGATACCCTTGAGTGCCTGCGCTTCCGGATAAGACCGGAAGAAGCTGGCTATCTGATTCGCCATTCGGATGAGCTTCTCGATGTCCATGCCCAACCATCCTCACCGAGTATGCGTTCCCGACCATGGAAGACGGTCACGGAATTGTGCCGTGCAATGGCAACGAGGGACATATCAAGATGTCGGGCTCGTTCCAGAGCCAGTAACGTCGGAGCCGAAATCGCGACCAATGTTCTCGCCCCAAACACAGCGACCTTCTCGACCAGTTCGAAGGAAGAGCGGCTCGTGGCAATCACGAAGCCGCTGTCATGCTTCGTGCCACGACGGCATAGCGTACCGATGAGATTGTCGAGGGCATTGTGACGGCCGACATGCTCGCGCACGCAGACAAGCGTCCCATTCGTGTCAGCCCAGGCTGCTCCATAAACCGTACGAGTTCGTTCATTCAGCAACTGCTCTCTGTCGAGCGCTCTCAACGTCGCTCGAATGGCTCCGGGGGAAACTCTCGGTGCAGGTCCATTGCGGAAGCGCGCTTGGGGGAGCGCGTCGAGATCATCGATTCCGCACAAGCCGCAGCCGGTCCGCCACGACAGCACGCGCCTATGGGCCAGATGTTCGTGAAGTCCGTTGGGTGTAAGATCGATAGCGACCCTCAAGCCCCTCTCATCGGGTACGATGCGAGTTCCGCGAATATCGCCAGGGGCTTGAATGACACCCTCCGTCAGGCTGAAGCCCACGGCGAAGTCGTCCAGGTCGGATGGCGTCGCTATCATGACGGCGAATGGAATGCCGCCGTACACGAAGTTGACCGGCACCTCCGAGGGAATCGCGCGTATGCTGCAATCAGGATCGACTATCCCAAAGCGGAGAACGGTAGCTGGCGCGTCCACTGCCTCGAGGATCTGCAAGTTGTCTTCATTCAGCAGCATTGGCATTCGGGCCGATGCGTTTGAGTGCAACATCCTCTTCATAAAACCGGGCCTGCCAGTCGGATTGACGGTTCGTGCGGCGCACCTGCACCGCCGTGACCTTGTACTCCGGACAGTTCGTCGCCCAGTCGGAGTAATCGGTCGTGATCACGTTCGCCCCTGTCTTCGCGTGGTGGAACGTCGTGTAAACGACCCCTGGCTGCATGCGTTCGCTGATCTGGGCACGCAAGGCGATGTCACCGGAGCGGCTCTCAAGGGACACGAGATCGCCCTCGACGATCCCCCGGCTCTCCGCGTCGAATGGGTGGATCTCGAGCACGTCCTCCTCATGCCAGCGACTGTTCTCCGTGCGCCTCGTCTGCGCCCCGACATTGTACTGCGACAGGATACGGCCCGTTGTCAGGATCAGCGGGAACCGCGGGCCCGTACGTTCCTCGGTCGGCACGAAGTCCGTGATCATGAACTTGCCTTTGCCCCGGACGAACCGATCCACATGCATCATCGGCGTTCCTGCCGGCGCAGTCTCGTTGCACGGCCATTGGATCGATCCCAGGGCCTCGAGCTTGTCGTAGGAGACGCCTGCGAAGGTCGGCGTGAGACGGGCGATCTCGTCCATGATCTCGCTTGGATGCGAGTATCGCATCGGATATCCAAGGGCATTCGACAGTTCCATCGTAACTTCCCAGTCTGCCAACCCACACACCGGCGGCATCACCTTCCGCACGCGGTTGATGCGCCTCTCCGCATTGGTGAAGGTTCCGTCCTTTTCGAGGAAGGAGGAGCCGGGCAGGAAGACATGGGCGTATTTCGCGGTCTCGTTCAGGAAGATGTCCTGGATCACCACGAACTCCATGGCCCTCAGGCCAGCGGTCACGTGCTGCGTGTCCGGATCGGACTGGGCGATGTCCTCACCCTGGATGTAGAGAGCCTTGAACGACCCGGACACCGCCTCGTCGAGCATGTTCGGAATGCGCAGGCCGGGCTCGCCCGAAAGGCCTACCCCCCAGAAGGCCTCGAACATCTGCCGCGTCGCATCATCCGAGACGTGCCGATAGCCCGAGAACTCATGCGGGAACGAGCCCATGTCGCAGGAGCCCTGGACGTTGTTTTGCCCGCGCAGCGGGTTCACGCCGCAGCCGGGCCTCCCAATGTTGCCGGTCGCCATCGCGATGTTCGCCATGCCCATCACCATGGTCGAGCCCTGGCTGTGCTCGGTGACGCCGAGCCCGTAGTAGATCGCGCTCCTGCCACCCTTGGCGTAGAGCCTGGCGGCGTGTCGCACGTCGGCGGCGGGAACGCCCATGACGTCCGCAACGGCCTCGGGAGAATGACGCTCGTCGGCGATGAAACGGGCCCAGGATTCGAAGGCGTCAAGCTCGCACCGCTCGCGAACGTAGTCCTCGTCGACCAGTCCCTCCGTCACGATCACATGCGCGAGCGCGTTGATCATCGCTACGTTGGTGCCGGGCTTCAGGGGCAGGTGATAGTCGGCCTCGATGTGAGGCGATCTCACGAGGTCGATCCGGCGCGGATCGATGACGATGAGACGGGCACCCTCCCGCAGACGGCGCTTCATGCGGGAGGCGAAGACAGGATGGCCGTCGGTCGGATTGGCCCCGATCACGACGATGACGTCAGCCTGGTCCACGGATGCGAAGTCATGCGTGCCGGCCGAGGTGCCGAGCGTCGTCTTGAGCCCGTAACCGGTCGGCGAGTGGCAGACGCGGGCGCAGGTATCGACGTTGTTGTTGCCGAAGCCGGCGCGGACGAGCTTCTGGACGAGGAATGTCTCCTCGTTCGTGCACCGGGAAGAGGTGATGCCGCCGATGGAATCGCGGCCGTATTTCGTCTGGATGCGCCTGAACTCGCTGGCGGCGTGCCCGATCGCCTCCTGCCATGACACCTCGCGCCACGGGTCGGTGATCCTCTCACGGATCATGGGCCTGGTGATGCGGTCCTTATGCGTGGCATAGCCCCAGGCGAACCGCCCCTTGACGCAGGAATGTCCCTCGTTCGCCCTGCCGTGTTTGTACGGAACCATGCGCACGACCGTCGTGCCCTTCATCTCGGCCTTGAAGGTGCAGCCGACGCCGCAATAGGCGCAGGTGGTGATGACCGAATGCTCGGGCGCTCCGAGATCGATCACGTTCTTCTCATTGAGCGTGGCCGTCGGGCAGGCCTGCACGCAGGCGCCGCACGACACGCACTCGGACCCGAAGAAGTCCATCCCGCCGGGCGAGACGCGCGAGTCGAACCCTCTTCCCTCGATCGTCAGGGCGAAGGTGCCTTGCACCTCCTCGCATGCCCGGACGCAACGGGAGCAGACGATGCACTTGGAGTCCTCGAAGGTGAAATACGGATTGGACGCATCCTTCGGCGCATCAAGATGGTTGGCCCCGTCATAGCCATACCGGACCTCGCGTAGACCGACGGCACCAGCCATGTCCTGGAGTTCGCAATCGCCGTTGGCGGAACAGGTCAGGCAGTCGAGAGGGTGATCGGAGATATAGAGTTCCATGACGCCGCGCCGCAGATCGGCCAGCCTCGGCGTCTGGGTGTAGACGATCATGCCTTCCTCAGCCGGCGTGGTGCAGGAGGCGGGCGTACCGCGCCGACCTTCGATCTCGACCAGGCACAGGCGGCACGAGCCGAAGGGCTCAAGCGAATCCGTCGCGCACAGCTTCGGGATCGTCGTGCCGGCCCTCATGGCCGCGGCCATGACGGAGGTGCCTGCCGGAACGGAGACGGGCTGTCCGTCGATGGTCAGCGTGACCGCCTTCTCCGTCCTGCGGATCGGCGTGCCGTAGTCGACTTCCTTGATCAGGACCATGACCGCTCTCCGTCACTCGGCGGCCGCGACAACCTGCGGCGCCCTGTCGAAATCCTCGGGAAAATGGGTCAGCGCGCTCATCACCGGCAGCGGGGTCAATCCTCCCATGGCGCAGAGCGAGGCATCGGTCATGAGGGCGCAGAGATCCTCGAGAACCTCGAAGTTCTTCTCGGGCTCAATGCCGGCGATGATCCGGTCCATGACCTCGACACCCCGTACCGCGCCGACGCGGCAGGGCGTGCACTTTCCGCAACTCTCGGCGGCGCAGAACTCGAAGGCGAAGCGGGCCTGTCGTGACAGATCGACGGTGTCGTCGAACACGACGATGCCACCGTGGCCGAGAAGTCCCTTCTCCGCAGCGAGCGTCTCATAGTCCAGGGGGAGGTCCAGCATGGATGCCGGGAAGTAGGCCCCCAGAGGTCCTCCGACCTGTACGGCTTTGAGGGGACGCCCCGTCGCGGTTCCACCGCCGAAGTCCTCGACGATCTCACGCAGGGTAGCTCCGAAAGCGAGCTCGATGAGGCCACCGCGCGTGACGTTGCCGGCGAGCTGGATCGGCAGCGTGCCGCGCGAACGTCCCATGCCGAAATCCGCATAGGCCTGGAAACCGTTGGCCATGATCCACGGCACGGTTGCGAGAGAGAGCGTGTTGTTGATGAGAGTCGGCTTGCCGAAGAGCCCTGCGACCGCCGGCAGAGGGGGCTTTGCCCGCACCATGCCGCGCTTGCCCTCGAGGCTGTCCAGGAGTGACGTCTCCTCGCCGCAGATGTAGGCCCCCGCTCCAAGCCGCGATTCCAGGATGAAGGCACGGCCGGATCCCAACACGGATGGGCCGAGATAGCCAGCCTTCGTGGCGACCTCGATCGCTTCCGTCATGGTCCGGTAGGCGTGCGGATATTCCGACCGGATGTAGATGAAGCCCTTGGTCGCGCCGACGGCGAGACCGGCGATGGTCATGCCTTCGATCAGGGAGAAAGGATCTCCCTCCATGAGCATCCGGTCGCCGAAGGTGCCGCTGTCACCCTCGTCCGCATTGCAGACGACGTACTTGCGGTCGGCTTGCGCATGAAGGACCGTGTCCCACTTGATTCCGGTCGGGAACCCGGCCCCGCCCCGCCCGCGCAATCCGGAAAGCTTGATCTCGTCCACGATGGCCTGCGGTTCCAGGGTCAGCGCGCGTCGAAGGCCGGCATAACCGCCATGGGCCTCGTAGTCCTCGACGGACAACGGGTCGACGATCCCGCATCGCGCGAACGTCAGCCGCTGCTGCCGGGCGAGGTAGGGCTGGTCCTCCAGGCGCTCGAGGCGCAAGGGATGCTCCCCGCCCGACAGGAAGTCGGCATCGAACAGGCTGCCCAGGTCCGTGGGGCTGATCGGCCCGTAGGCAATACGTCCTGCGGGGGTCTCGACCTCGACCAGGGGTTCCAGCCAGAACAGGCCACGGGATCCGGTCGCCACGATCTCCAGGTCCGAGCCTCGAACGCCGGCCTCATCCACGATCAACCTGGCGATCCGTGCCGCGCCGAGGGACAGCGAGGCGGCATCACGCGAGATGAAGACTCTGGTCATGTTCCCCGAGCCTCCCGGACGACGCCGTCGAGCCGTTTCCGGTCCAGCCTTCCGATGGGTTCACCGTCATAGAGCGCCGATGGGGCGCAGGCACACAGCCCAAGACAATAGACCGCTTCGACGGTCAAGGCGCCATCAGACGTGGTTCCGCCCCACTCAATCCCGAGCTCATCCAGCAGGTCGCGTGCGAGCTGCGGGCCGCTCATGGACTGACAGGCTTCCGCACGGCACAGCTTGAGGATGTGCTCACCTGCGGGCTCGCGGCGAAAATCATGATAGAAGCTGACGGTCCCGTGGATCTCGGCCCGGGACAGGTTCAGGTCCGAGGCCACAAGGCCTATGGCATCCTCGGGAATATGCCCGAACTCGTCCAGGAGGGCATGGAGGATCGGCAGCACCGGGCCTTCCAGAGAACCATGCGCTGCGATGATCTCTCGCGCGCGAACTTGATCCCACTCGCGGAACCTCGGCATTTCCTCACCCAGGTATTATTGGTTCTGCCGAGACTGCTCGCCTTGCACGTGGGATGCAACCGGGATTTTCGGAGGGGCAGGCAGCCGGGTGACCGCGCGGCCCATGAGGCCGCGCGGTCACCCTCGTCCGGCAGTGTCCTGTCCGTCAGGCGGCTACGGCCGCCTGCTTGGCCTTGGCCGTATGGGCAGCAATGAGGTCCATCAGCTCCGGCGACAGGCAGTCGTACGGCTCCAGCCCGAGTTCCCTCAGCCGCGCGCGGATCTGCGGCATCTGGGCCGGGTCGACGCCCGACTCGATGACCGAAGACACGAAGGCGGCGAACTTCGGTTCCGACCAGCCCTTCTGGGGCGAGAGCTCCGTGTGAATGAAATCCAAGCCATAGAATGGATGGTTCTTGTTCTCGATGCGGCCATACATGTGGACGCCGCATACCTTACAGGCATGCCGCTGGATCGTCGCGGAGGTATCGACGACCTGCAACTTGTCCGCGTTCGCCGTTACGGTCACGTTATCGCGAGGCACGACGGCGACCATGGCGAAGGTGGCACCGCTTGGCTTCCAGCACTTGGTGCAGCCGCAAAGATGGTTGTGGGCGCTATCACCCTTGATCTCCACGACGACCGGATCGCTGGTGCACTTGCAGACGAGCCTGCCTCCGGCGTAGTTCTGCTCGCCCTTGGTTATGCCATTGTCGACGGCTGGGTGGATCGAGAGAGTTGCATTCTGCATTGGACGCTCCTTTCCCCATTGAGTCCGTTCGGTTAGCCGACACAGCCCGGTACACTTGATGCCATGCTACGAGAGCTGAGCCGGATCCTTTGTCAGATCACGCGACAAAGCACGCTACTAAGCACGCAGTTACCTCGGATCGATCTGCAGCGAGACCGTGAACTCGGCAACGACCTCATCAGTACACGATCACGGAGCGGATCGACTTGCCCTCGTGCATGAGGTCGAAGGCGGTGTTGATCTCGTCGAGCGGCATCGTGTGGGTGATCAGATCGTCGATGTTGATCTTGCCCTCCATGTACCAGTCGACGATCTTCGGCACGTCCGTGCGCCCGCGCGCGCCGCCGAAGGCCGTGCCCTTCCAGACGCGGCCGGTTACGAGCTGGAACGGACGGGTGGCGATCTCCTTGCCGGCTTCCGCCACGCCGATGATGATGCTCTCGCCCCAGCCGCGATGGCAGCATTCGAGCGCCTGGCGCATCACGTCCGTGTTGCCGGTGGCATCGAAGGAGAAGTCCGCGCCGCCGCCCGTCAGATCGACGATGGCCTGCACGACCTTGTCGTTGCCGATCTCCTTCGGGTTGATGAAGTCGGTCATGCCGAACTTCCTGGCCATCTCGGCCTTGGCCGGATTGATGTCGACGCCGATGATCTTGTCGGCGCCGACCATGCGCGCGCCCTGGATCACGTTGAGGCCGATGCCGCCGAGGCCGAACACCACCACGTTGGCGCCGGGCCACACCTTCGCCGTGTAGATCACCGCGCCGATGCCCGTGGTGACGCCGCAGCCGATATAGCAGATCTTGTCGAAGGGCGCGTCCTCGCGCACCTTGGCGAGCGCGATCTCCGGCAGAACGGTGAAGTTCGCGAAGGTCGAGCAACCCATGTAGTGGAACACCGTCTCGCCATCGCAGCGGAAGCGGCTCGTGCCGTCGGGCATGACGCCCTGGCCCTGCGTGGCCCGGATGGCGGTGCAGAGATTGGTGCGGCGCGACAGGCAGGATTTGCAGTTGCGGCACTCGGGCGTGTAGAGCGGGATCACGTGATCGCCGACTTTCAGCGTCGTCACGCCGGGGCCGACCTCGCGCACGATGCCCGCGCCCTCGTGGCCCAGGATCGCCGGGAACTTGCCTTCGGAATCAAGGCCCGAGAGCGTATAGGCGTCGGTGTGGCAGACGCCCGTCGCCATCACCTCCACGAGCACCTCGCCGGCCTTGGGACCTTCGAGGCGGATGGTTTCGATGGTGAGCGGCTTGCCAGCCTCCCATGCCACAGCGGCCCTGGTTTCCATGGCGTTTCCCCTTCCGTAGATCTGCTCCGAGCATTCGAGTAGGGAATGCCCAAGTTTATAGCGTAAAGTGGAGTTTCAAGCCACTGTGATGATGCCTCCCGGCGCTGCGTCGGAATTACTAAAAAGGGTCATCGGATTCAGGGGAAGCATTCCACTTCGGCCTCTGCCTGCGCGCGACGAAGGTCGGCGATGAGATCCCGCATGAAGGGGTTAGTGCGAAACAACTCTGCTCCTTCGCCGGGCCGCTGGCCTACGCTGAGGACAGTCTCTGCCTGGACATAGCGGTCATACGGGAAGATCGAGGCGATGACATCGATGGAGCATGAGCACCGCTCCAGCGCGAGTCGCGTTCCTCCGTTGGCTTCCATGCAGGCAAAGACATAGTCGGCGCGGGCACTGGTCGGATAGTCATTGATGCCCTCGTCCTGTGCCCAGGCCGAGCTGGTCACCAAAAGCCCAAGAACGAGACTGCACCTCGAGACGGCATTCGCGCATGGCATGCGGCACTCCCCCGTGAGATGTGAACGGAGCATATCAAACACTCCGATGCGGGTGAACGCCGTCGGTTGCGGCTACATCCATGCATCATGCAGCAGAATGCGAGTATATTTTCCTCAGATCGTGCGGGTCTCATCCATACCATCGGGGACGCACCTCCAGCGGGCGACCCGCCAACCGGGATGCGTGTTGGTCCACTCCGCCATCCTGGGCTGCGCGCCCATCATGCAGCCAAGGTCGCTGACGGGATCAAAGGCGAAGCTGAACCGCTCCTCCTTGCAGGTATCGGGGGACGCGATAAGGCAGACAAGGAAAACCAACGCCATAGCCAATTCCTATTCATCGGATGGCCAGCGCCGTTCGCGCCAGCGGGCCCGGAGTCCTCAACATCGGCGCGGCAGGATAGTTCATGCTGAGCATTGCGGTCGGCGGGCGAGACCTCCGATCTTGCCCACGTCGCACAGTCTAGCAGAATCGTTGGGGTTGCGCCAGAAAACGGCCTCGAAACGCCTCGATGGCGCCCTTGTCCTGGCGCTCACCCTGGCTCAGTTCAACGGGAATATCCCTGACTGCCTGGATGGGCGAGCCTGCAAGGACGACAATCCGGCTCGCCATCCGGATGGCATCCCGGCTGTCGTGGGTGACGAAAAGGACCGTAGCCGATCTCTGGGCCAGCATCCCGATCAAGAGATCACGCAACCGATCCGCTGTCGGCTCGTCCAACGATGTGAAGGGCTCGTCCATCAGCAGGAGGTCAGGCTCGATGGCAAAAGCCCGCGCGAGCGCGACGCGGCGCTGCATGCCGAGAGACAGGCGCTCAGGATAGACATCCTGGGTGTCAGACATCCCCATGCTCGCGAGGAGATCGAGTGCCGTTCTCCGCGCGGCCTCCGTGGACGGAAGCGGAAGGAGGATGTTCTCGAGCACCGTCCGCCAGGGCAGCAGGCGTGGCGTCTGGAAAACGTAAGCCATCCGCGGCTTTGCCACGTCGTCGAACCCGATCCGGCCGGAATACTCCGTGTCCAAGCCGGAGATCATGTTCAGCAACGTGGTCTTGCCGATCCCGGATGGCCCGAGCAGGCAGACGAACTCCCCCGGATCGACCGACAGATGGAAACCCTCGAAGATTCGACGCACCGGAGCGCCGCCCAACGGGAGATAGCTCTTGTGTGCGATCTCAATCTCGAGCCCGGTCATCGCCGCCATCGGTTCAGCCTCCGCTCCCAAGGCTGGAGGATAAGCAGCTCGATCATCTGGATGACGGCGACGAACGCAAGGGCATAGGCCAGGATCGTGGAGACATCGAAGAGCTGGAACGCCGAACCGATGACGAAGCCCACCCCGCTGCTGCGGCCGAGCAGTTCGACCACGAGAACAATCTTCCACACGAGCGCCAGACCCGAACGGATGGCACCCATGAAGTAGGGAGTGAGTTGAGGCAGGACCACGTGCCGCAAGGTCTTCCATTGGCCGATCTCGTAAGCGGACGCCATTTCGAGGAGATCGCAGTCCAGCGCCCGACCGCCTTCGCGCAAGGTAACGGCCACGTTGGGGATCTTGTTGATCGCAACCGCGGTGATCGCAGCCGCCTCGGTCAGGCCCAGCCAGACGTAGCAGAGAACGATGACGACGAGGGCGGGCAAGTTCAGGAAGAGGATCAGCCAGGGGTCGAAAAAGCGGTTCAGCAGCAGGACGCGTCCGAGTGCAATGCCGATGGCCGTCCCGATCGTCATCGCAAGGACGAAACTCGCGAGGACCCGTGCGAGGGTGATGCCGATATTAACGAAGAGGGAGCCCTCGAGCGCGGCCTCGACCATCGTTGCGCCGACCCGGCCCGGTCCCGGCAGCAGACGTGGATCGGCGAAGGATGCTGCGCCCTGCCACACGACGACCAGGACGACGATTGACAGTGCCGACCATTCAATGCGCGTCGAACGCCTGGCCAGTTGCGTCCTCATTCTAGGCTTTCGGTACCCAGAACAGCGAAGAATCAAAGCGCGTCCTGGGGCCGACCAGTTCCGGTCCTCCGAGCTCGCTGAGAATTCCGAACAGTCGCTCCGCGGATTGGGTCTCGGCCGTCCCCCATGGTGTCGGGATGCCTGCCCTGAAGTACTCCTTCAACCGTTCGAACTCGGCATCGGATCCGATGCCCATGGCAGGCCTGAGCCGCTCCCACGCGGCGTCATCGGTCTTGAGGATCTGGTTCGCGCCGGATACGGCGCGGAAGAACCCTGCCACCTGCTCCGGTTTGGTGCTCAAGAGCGCCTCACGCCAGACGAACCCGACCAGTGGAGGCGAAGGTGTCACTCCCAACTCTGTCAGGACATCGATCATGTCGACCAGGGGATGATAACCTGCTGCATCGAGACGGGCCGCGAAATTCCAGAACGTCAGCACGCCATCGAGGCGTCCGAGCCTCAGTTGCTCGGACAAAAGCGGCGGAGCGCCATAGACCGGCTCGGCGCTATCCGCGAGATCGGCATGGAGTTTGTTCCGGGAGTAGGCCCGCAGCAGGAGCCAGCTCTTGTCGAGCGCGCTGCCGGCCACCCCGAGGCGCTTTCCCTTGAGGTCCGCGAGAGACGCGATCCCCTTGTCCCTGGGCACCATCAGCGCGCCCAAGGCGTTCGAGTACGGCCGGAAACGGAGGCCGTCGCCCTCGGCACGCTGGCGCATCGCCCAGAGCCAGTCGCTGACGATCATGTCGACGGAGCCGGCCTGGAGAGCAACTGTCAAAGCCTGATTGGAGGCGAGCTCAAGTCGCTCGATCCTCACCCCTTCCCTGGTGTCGATCTTGTTCGCGGCAATGGTGTCGAGGAGCCAGTTAACGGTCCCGAACTTGAGCGAACCGACCTTGAGGGGTTCCGAGGTCTGAGCCATTCCGTGCCGCGCCAACGGCATGACAGCCATCGTGGCAAAGCCTCCAAGGAGCACACGCCGAAGTGGATCCATCGGAATCTCCGAGCCTCAAACGGCGTGCCTGACCACATCATCGGAGACGATCATCTGGATGGCGGCCAGAGCAAGCGACGAGAGCCTCGAAGACTACGCCGAGCGGGGCAGCATCTCAAGATCAATGCTCACGCCGAAACCTGTCCTTGCGGGTATGAGCGCCTATTTGACGTCGACAGGACGGGGATGCTGAAATCCCTCGCTCGAGGGACCGAAATGTTCCTCACTGGACCAGAAACGGGTTTGATGATGCAGCCCGCACTCCGTATCAATGGCGTGAGCCACACCTTTGGCACACGGACCGCGCTCGATCGCGTGAGCCTGACGGTACCTGCCGGCTCGTTCACCGCCCTGCTGGGCTTGAACGGCGCCGGCAAGACGACCCTTTTCTCGCTCGTGACACGCCTCTACGACAGCACGTCCGGTCAGATCGAGGTTTTCGGCTTCGACGTCCGGCGGGAGGCACCCGCAGCCCTGTCCCGGCTCGGGATCGTGTTTCAAGCGCGTACCCTCGACCTCGACCTGACCGTCCGACAGAGCTTGCTCTACCACGCCGCGTTGCACGGCATTGGTCGGAGACAAGCAGGCGTGCGGGCTGCCGAAGTCCTGGAGAAGTTCACGCTTGTCGACCGCATCGACGACAAGGTCCGCAACCTCTCCGGCGGGCAGATGCGTCGGCTTGAGATCGCCCGCGCGCTGATCCACAATCCGGCGCTCCTCCTTCTCGACGAGCCGACGGTTGGCCTTGACGTCGAAGCGCGCCAGGATCTCATCGGGGAGGTGCGACGCCTCGTGGCCGAAGGACGGGGCATACTCTGGGCGACACATTTGCTGGACGAGATCCAGATGTCCGACCGCCTCGTCGTGCTCCACAAGGGGCGCGTCCTCTCAGAAGGATCCGTGCAGGAGGTGCTGGCCCAGGCAGGCAGCCCCGATCTGCAAGTGGCCTTCATCAGCCTCGTTAACGCCTCCGGAACGAAAGCTGCCGGGCAGGAGGCCGCCGAATGACTGGCCGGGAAAGGACAAGCGCACTTTCACCGAGCGGCTACGCAACCTGCTTCGCCGGGATTGTGTGGCGGGAGGCCCTGAGGTTCTTCAGCCAGAGAGGGCGCTTCCTCTCGGCGCTGGTCCGGCCTCTCGTCTGGCTGTTCATTTTCGCGGCCGGACTTCGGTCGGTGCTCGGCGTCTCGATCATCCCGCCTTACGAGACATACGTGCTGTATGAGGTCTACGTAACGCCCGGCCTCGTCGCGATGATCCAGCTCTTCAACGGGCTGCAATCCTCGCTTTCGATGGTCTATGACCGCGAGGTCGGCGCCATGCGGATCCTACTGGTCAGCCCCTATCCGCGCTGGTTCCTACTCCTCTCGAAGCTCGCTGCCGGCGTCTTCACCTCCATTCTGCAAGTCTATGCCTTCCTCTTCGTCGCGTATCTGTGGGAGGTCGAGGCTCCCGTCATGGGATATTTTACGCTCTTGCCGACCCTGGTGGTGACTGGCCTGATGCTGGGAGCCATGGGGCTCCTTCTCTCCTCCCTTTTCCGGCAGCTCGAGAACTTCGCCAGCGTCATGAACTTCGTGATATTCCCAATGTTCTTCGCCTCCTCGGCGCTCTACCCGCTTTGGCGCATCCAGGAGTCGAGCCCGCTCCTCTACGAGCTGTGCCGGCTCAACCCATTCACTTATGCGGTTGAGGCGATCCGCTTCGCGCTTTACGGGCAATTCGACATGACCTCATTGGCGATCGTCACGGGTGTCGCCGTTGCCTTCCTCATCATGTCGCTGTTTGCGTATAATCCTTCCAAAGGCCTCATAGCCCGGCGCGGGGCGCCGGCCATGGCCGACTAGGTGCTGGAGGAGCCCATGCCCTTTCGCTGGAGTGGCGGAGCTGGTCTCGTCATCGTCGGCATGCTATCCGTGGAAACGGCGGTGGCAGCCGAAGCCGACTGGCCGTGTGTGCAGCGTCGTGTCGTGGACCTGAGTGTCGCCCAGGTGTGGGCCGGTCCGGAGGTCGATCCACAGTCGAGCCATTGGCGTGACGATCAGGACGTCGCTTCCCTGGCCCGGTCCCTTGCGTCACGTCGGACGAGACTCGACCAGGCGAGCGCTATGATCGAGCACTTCAGCAGTGCCGCTGGACCGGCGAAGGATGCAAGGCTCACGTTGCTCTTCGCCGGGGTCTTCGAACTCATCAACACCGAGAGGAGGCGCATCATCAACGGCATCGAGCGGTATGCCCGCAAGCAGAAGTCGCTGGCCGACCAGATCAGCGAGACAAGCCGCATCCTCAGTCAGGACAGCAGTCCCCCCACGGAGCGAACGGCCCTCGAGCAGAAGCTCCAATGGGACACGAGGATCTACGATGACCGCAACCAGGCCCTGACCTATGTCTGCGACAGCCCAGTCATTCTGGAACAGCGGGTCTATTCCCTTTCGCAGGAAATCTCAAGCCATCTCAACTGACCATGGGCGTGAGCATCGGACCCGAAAGTGGACCCGCTTTTAGGATCGATTCCGATGCTCCCCGCTTGGACGAGCCCACCGTTCGATGCGGAAAACCGAACCGACTTTTCGCTGACGCGGCCCTCCGGCCCGCACGATGCGCTAGGGACTGGCGATAGGTTTGTCCTGCTCATCGAGCAAAGGCACTCCGTATTGCAGGAGAATGGACTGGATCTCCGCCCGATGGGCGTCGAGAAAATCGTTGAGGCGATGCTTCCATTCGGTCTCACCGTGCCGCAGGCCGAGCGTGATTCTGTATGTCATCGGAACTGACTTGGCCTCGTTCAGGAGAGGGGCGACTGCGAGGGGCATGCCGGACTTCCTGACATAGTACCCCGCGATCGGCCCCCATAGGATTCCTGCGTCGATCTCGCCTGCCTTGATGTCACGGAGCATTTCCTCGGCCGGTGACTCGTAGCGACGGTCTACCATCAGGGCGTAGGGGCGCGCATGCGCCATCAGCCCGTTCGTCGCCATGATCGTGGCCGGAGGAGCTCCCGCGACGATGCCGAGGCGCTTGTCCTTGAGGCGGTCATCGTTCAGCGACGCGACGCCGTCCAAGCTTCCGCCCTTCGGATAGATCAATGACCAGGCGGACTTGTAGTACGGATTGGTGTTCTGGATGACCTCGCCCGCAGCCACGTAGCCCATCACGAGATCGCAGCGCTTGGCGCCCAGGGTGTTACGCACGAAGCCCGTCACCTGCGGAAACCATGTGTATTCGAGCGGAAGCCTGAGGTCGGCGGCGAGAAGCTCGGCAATCTTGTTTTCGAACCCCTCGCCGGCCTCGTTCGAGAAGGGCATGTTGGCCGGATCCGCGCAAACGCGCAAAGCCGTCCTCGACACGAGATCCGCCGGCTGTGCGGCAGCCGGGCTCAACGTTGTGAGGAAAGCAGCCAGCGAGATGCCGGCTGCCGCGATCAGATCAGCCGCCGCGTCCGAGACATGAATCTTCATTTTGGGTCGCCTGTTTGGGTTTGTCTTCCCGCTTCGCCGGGCGTCCACGAGGGACGGCATCGTCCGCCCGCGCTTTCAGGTAGATGTAGAGGTCGTCGATGTAGCACATGACATTCACGTTCTGGGCGAATGACGGCATGACTTGGTTCTCTGCGACGCCGACCTTCTGGCGTCCATTGACCACTACGTCCATGAACTGCTCGTAGGTCATGGTCTTGAGCGAGTGCGCCAGTGCCGGCGCATAGCTGCTTCCTTGCCCATCCGGGCCATGGCAGGTGTGGCAATCGGCATGATAGCGCCGGTAGCCGCTGTAGGTATACCAGTCCACGGTGCCGTCCGACCCCACATTATAGGTCGGCGTGCCTTCGGCGGTCATGTACTTGCCATCCTCACCCTTCTTTGCCGTCTCCTCGGAGTGAAGAGTGAGTGGTGAGAACATGGTCATCGTCGTCACGGCAAAAGCTGCAACCCTGCCCCACCTACAGTTCTTTGCCATCTTTCAATCCCTCTCACGTCAGCCTTCGGGTTCGTCCAGCGGCGTTTTGAGCTGAGAACGCCTAGCATCGACCCGCGATGCTAGGCGCCTCATTCTCAGCCGAGCTCTCTGGCTTCATTGCGCCGGCAATGCGAACACCGTGAGCGTGCCGCCGAGCGTGGTGTAGTTGGAAAGCGCCGCATAGCCACCGACCGCGCCGAGGCCGGCCGTTTCGATGGCCCGGTTGCCCTTCTCCTCGCGGCCGGGATTGACGGCGGTCTGCCAAGCTCCGGCCCCCTGCTCGCCCATCAGGCCAGCGGCGAGACCGATGCCGGCCCATCCACCGACGCCGGAGAGGACGGCAACATACTGCCTTCCGTTGTGCTCATAGGTCGTCACGTTGCCGATGATGCCGGACGGGGTCTTGAACTTGTAGAGTTCCTTGCCCGTCTGGGCATCGACGGCCTTCAGGTAGCCTTCGAGCGTACCGTAGAAGACCACATCCCCTGATGTCGCCAGGGCACCTGACCAGACCGAGAACGGCTCCTTGTTCGACCAAGCGATCTTTCCCGTCCTGGCATCCCACGCGATGAAGTTCCCCATGTTAGTCTCGCCCTGAGGCGGGAACATGGACAGGATCGCGCCAACATAGGGCTGACCTGCCGTGTAGTTCACCCGGAACGGCTCGTAGTCCATGCAGACGTGATTGGTTGGGACGTAGAAAAGACCCGTCCGCGGCGAGAACGCCGCCGGCTGCTGGTCCTTCGAGCCGAGCGCGGCAGGACAGACGTGCTTCGTATTGACGTCCTCTCCCTGCTGTTGGGTCGAGTACTGTGACACCACCAGCGGGCGCCCATAGTTCGGACTGTTCTTGTCCATCTCGACCTTGGAGACCCAGTTGACGGCCGGATCGTACTTCTCCGCGACAAGGAGCTCCCCATTGGTGCGGTCCAGGGTGTAGGCGAGCCCGTTCCGGTCGAAGTGAACCAGGAGCTTGCGCGGACGTCCGCCGACCTCCTGGTCGACCAGGATCATCTCGTTCACGCCGTCGTAGTCCCACTCGTCATGGGGCGTCATCTGGTAGAACCAGCGGGCCATGCCGGTATCCGCATCGCGGGCCATGATGGTCATCGACCACTTGTTGTCGCCTGGGCGCTGCTTCGGATTCCAGGTGGAGGGGTTGGCGGTCCCGTAGTACACGAGGTTCGTCTCGGGATCATAGGAGTACCATCCCCAGGTCGTCGATCCGCCGACCTTCCACTGCTCTCCCTGCCAGGTCTTGAGGCTGGAATCCTTGCCGATCGGCTTCCCAAGATGGGTCGTCTTGTCCGGATCGACCAGCATCTCGTTGTCTGGTCCGGTGGAATAGGCGCGCCAGACCTGCTTGCCTGTCTTCATGTCATAGGCCGTCACGTGACCGCGCACACCAAATTCACCACCCGAGATGCCGACAAGCACCTTGTCCTTCACGGGCATGACGGTCGCCGTGTTGGTTTCCCCCTTCTTTGGGTCGCCGTTCTTGACGGACCAGGCCACCTCACCGGTCTTCGCATCCAGCGCGACAAGTGTCGTGTCTGCCTGATGCAGGAAGATCTTTCCGTCCGCGTAGGCGAGGCCGCGATAGACCGTATCGCAGCACATGACCGGAATAACGGTGGGATCCTGCTTCGGCTCGTACTTCCAGAGGATCTTGCCGTCATTGTTCAGGTCGAGAGCAAAGACGTTGTTCGGGAACGGGGTGTGGACATACATCACGTCCCCGATCACGAGCGGCCCGCCCTCATGCCCACGGAGGACCCCGGTCGAGAAGGTCCAGACAGGCTGGAGCTTACTGGCATTATCCTTCGTGATCTGATTGAGCTTGGAAAAGCGGGTGTTCGCGTAGTCACCCGTTTGGATGGCCCACTGCTTCGAATCCTGGGTCATCTTGATCAGGTCTTCGTTGGCGATTGCCGGCGCAAAGGCCGACGCCGTGCCGAGCAGCACGGTCGCAAGCACAACTCGTCGCATTTGTTTCCTCCCAATGCACGCATTATGCCAAGACGCGGCCGACATCATGCCGACCGCTCACGCGGCGCACTCATGGGATCATTCGGCTTCGGTGACGCGTAGCTGCCACATACGGCGTCGGACCAGGTTTAGCGTGAGCTTCGCCTGGCTGGCGTCGGACGGCGCAGCGAACGCCAGCCCGGTTTGACCGAAGATTAACCTAATGTAGAATAATTCTCAGGGTTAAGCAATTTCCTGCTTTCGGTCATCATATCGCTTGCATGCAAGTTATATGCGCGACTTCAATTTGGAGAATTGCTCTTATTCGGCCTGGATCACTTCGGCGCGAAGAGCCTGTCGGCCTCCTGCACCGCACTCATGCAATCGGTCTCCTTACCGTCACGGTCAAAGGTGCGGGCCCGGTCGAGTGCTGCCATCGCCTGGCGCACGTTATCCGATCCAGAAGCATTTCCTGCGCCCTGCGCCACCTGCGCACTCGTCGGTTGGCCCTGCGTCTGGGCGCGGGTATCCGCGGGGGACGTCGCGCGGCCCTGTGTGACGGCATTCATCGCGGGCGTTGCCTCGGTTTTGGGGAGCTCCCCCGCCTTCGGCACCTGGATGGTGCCGGTTGAATTCACCGCCCCTCCCTGCGTCGCCTGGGAGCCGCTTGGATTGATCGGACCGGAGCCAGCATCTCGGCTGGCCATCTGCTTTGAGACGCTGTCTATGCGTTCGGCACAGGGCCCAGCCCATGCAGCTCCGACGCTGGCTCCTAAGGCAATTACACCAACAACAATGAAAGTGTTCGCCATCATGTGCGCTCCTCCCTCAAAGGAATTGCACGACATGACAATGGACCTCTTGCCGAGGCGGTTCCATCAGCAAAGGGGGTATCCCTTTCACTTCGGTCCTACCGCTACGCCCCAAGGATAGCCGCCAACCTTGACGCTCTTCAGCACCTTCGCGGCGTCCACGTCGATGATCGAGATGTCGCTGGAGATCCCGTTCGTCGAGATCAGGAGCCGCTCATCTGGAGTCATCGCGAGCTGCCAGACACGCTGACCGACAAGCAGGTACTTCTCGACCTCCATGGTCTCCGCATTGATCACCGCTACCCTGTTGGCGGGCCCCAACGCGACGAACGCCCGCCTGCCATCTCTGGTCAGCCGAACGCCGACCGGTTGGATTGCCTCCTTCGAAATACCCGGGATCGAGAAGCCGATCTTCTTGATGACCTTGCGGCTAGCGGGATCGATCACGCTCACTGTCCCGCCGACTTCCGATGATACCCAAAGTCTGTTGCCGTCAGCGGAAAATTCGGCGACCCGCGGCCGGGCATCGACCAACACGTTGCCGACGATCTTGTGGCTCGCCGTATCGATGAAGTGAGCCATATTCGTGGTCTCGGACGTGTTCACGAGGACCGCCCCGTCCGGACTGATCCCCATCCCCTCCGGCTCCACGCCGACGGGGATCTCGGCAAGCACCTGGTTGGACGCCACGTCAACCACCGTGACCATGTTGTCGTCCTCGTTGGCGATGTAGAGCGGGTTACCCTTCGGGTGCAGGATGAAGAGCTCGGGGTCCGGGCCGGATCTGAGATTACGCACCACCTTCCCGGTCGCCGTGTCCACCACGTCGATGCGGTTGTCGTCGCTCGCGCAGACGTAGAGCCATTTGCCGTCGGGGCTCAGGGTGACGCCTCGCGGACGGCGTCCGACCTTCCAGGTCGCGACCACAGCCAGCTTGTCCGAGTCGATCACCGAAACGGTGTTGTCCTTCTCGTTCGAGACATAGATCGTATAGGCGCTCGCGTCGGCCGCGACACCCAGCCAGACAACCCCCATGACTGCAAGCACTGTCCTTTGGCCGACGAAATCCCACGACATGGCAATCCTCCCGGTTATGTCATTGAAGCTTGCAGGCGGTCTCTGGCTGATCGAAGCCCAGGGTGTCGAGCGGCGTACGCTGGTGAAGGAAGCCCTGCTCGGGAGCCACCGACACGAGGAAGCGCGGCTGCACGAGGAGAAGAGGCTGGCGGAGTTGCTGGTCCCAAGGCCTGAAGCTCAGCGAGACACCCTTGTAGGCCGGGAGGCTGAAATCGGCTCCGCGGATGAACCCCCTCACGACGGTGGGATCGGTCGCCTTCGTCTGGGTCACGGCCTCGCCAACCGTCCTGACGGCCATCCAGACCTGGTAGTCGAGCGGCCGCATCAGGCGATCGGACGCGCGCCGGAAGCGGGTCTGAGCCTGCGCCGCCCCCCAGACCTCGAATGTCGGATGCCATGTGGTGGCGGTCAGTCCCTGGGTGCCCATGACGAGCTTCGGATCCCACGTCCGAAAGGCGAGATAGTCGCCGAAGTCCCCAGCCTCGTCGGCGACGATGGCGACGTCGTAATCGAGGTTCTGTGTGAAGGTCAGGGCCCCTGCCGTGGTCGGACTGTCGGCCTTCGCACGGGCCAGCGGACCGAACTCCCATGGCTTCTCCGCCGCGATCGCCAGCCCGAACTTGCGGGCGGATCGTTTCATGGCTTCGGCGTACATCTTGTCCCCGGGCTGGGGCCCGACGATCAGGAACAGCCGACGCCACCGTTTGAAGGCGAGGAACTGGCTAAGGGCGTCCGTCAACATGGCCCGGCTTGGTACCACGTGGAACACATTGGATCGGCAATCGGCACCCCGCAGCCGGTCGTCGGTGGCGCTGACATTGAACAGTACCACGTTCTCGCCCTTGAGCGCGTCGGCAATCGCCAGGAGTTCGTCGGCCGGGAGATTGAGCACCAGGTATCCCACGCCACGCGTCACGAGCACCCGCGCTGCGGCAACCGGGTCCTGTCCCTCCTCGAGCGTCTCCTCATCGAGAACGTAACGATGGCCCGTGAACTGCCCGGTCGTGTTGTTGTCGCGAACCGCCAGGCGTCCTCCTGCGAGACCCTCATCCTCGGGCGCAGGATCGAATTCGTACAAAGGAGGCGGAGGCAGCTGACGGGTGATCAGCCCGATATGGATATCGGTGGGATCCGGCGTCTGCGCCCACGCGGGGAGGATGGGTGAGGTGATGGCGACGAAGACGCTAAGGATCCACGGGAAGAATGGCCAATGGACCCACAAGCTTTGACTTGAGCGAAGCAGTACCATGGTATGGTGCCCTGTTCACACGAGGCCGAAGTGCATAGCCGTGAAAACGCAGTACCTGACGCACGACCGCTTCGGCTGGTGAGAAAGATTATTGCACAATGGCTCCGCTGAACAAGGCGGGTCTGTCAGCCGGAGTGACGGGTTGTCACCCTTGGCAATTGCTGGGTAGCGTTCTGCGGCCTCGATCATGGCCTTCGGGAAACTCTCTTCCCACCTTTCCTGACCCACTCGATGTCCTTGGGGTAAATCGGATGGTCGAGGTTGAAACGCGGATTTCAGGGTACCGTCAAATTAACCCAAGAGTGACCGGATCGCGGCACATCTGAGGGATGAAACCGTCCTGCCGTACTCACTATGCCCGCCACCGCTTTCCGGCTGAGGTGATCAGCCAGGCCATGCGGCTCTATTTTCGGTTTCCTCTCAGTCTGCGCATGGTCGAGGAGATGCTTGCTGCCCGAGGGATTGAGGTCAGGCCCGATCGCTTCGGTCACGGCTGATGGCGCGTATGATGGTGAACCCGTCTACCGCATCATCGCCGAGCGAGATCCTGCCCCTGCGGTGATCATGCCACCGCTGTCAACAGCAGTGCCGAGCAGCACGGCCGAGACGGCGCCGACGCCGCGGGATCGGCAGCTTCGGATGATCCAGGAGCGTGGTCGGCGGGGCTGGCAAAAGGCGTTGAACCACCGCCGTCGAGCCCTAAAACAGGGTTGAAGCTTCGCCTAGCCCAACTGAGGTCAGCCTGAGCAGCCAACCTCAGCGGAAATTCAGCACAGCCAGCATTTGAACCTTACCAGCCACCCTCATAGTATTCCCGATTGGGGCTGCGCCTGTAGACACGAGGATAAGGCTCCTCAACGTAATCGTATCTACGATAACTGCGAGACGGGCGGTAATAGTCTTGAGCATAGCCTCTGCGCCGATAGGAACGCCCATCGCCGTAGTAAGCTCCATCGGGACTGTAATAGCCGCGGCCATAGGGCCCAGCGACCATGCCATTTCGCCACGTCCCTGTACTCTCTCCTGCCTGGACAGGATGAGACCAGACAGTGACAACTCCTGATAGCATCAAAGCTGCCAACCCTGTCTTCACGAGCCCAGCATAATGCATTTTAATCTCCGCAAAGGGGGATGTGTTCATAATAACACCAAGCAACGGGGCTTCGTTCCTGTTGTCAGCTAGGACTATTCCACTTCTTGAATGAACTTCTTCTGAATAGATTCAACCCATAACATTAATGAACGAGGACATCAGGCGCGACTAGCTGCCATTCATTACCGGAGGAAAGACTTGGTGGGTTGACCTACCGGAGATCCGGATAGACACTGAGTTTGGGCTGGGAGTTCATTGGTCCTCCCTGACACTCAGGCTCCTTAGCGGGGCCTTTTCTTTGCCCACACGTCACATTATGGCCACGGTTAGCTTTAGGCTCTGGTTCAGACAGCCAGGAGCCTTGCCATGCAACTTGCTCTGCGGACGGTGCGGAACCTCAGCCTCTTGCTGTTTTTGCTGGGGGCTACTGCTTTGGTCGCGTCAATCCTACTTGCCGTGTCCTATGCCGCAAGCGTGGTGGCCTCGGCTCTGATGTCCCCCTGAGTTCCTGATTAATTCCGTCAAGGGGCGTTATTGCACGAATAGGCGAGTTGGTAACTGGAACCGGGCGACATAGGAGGACTGCGCCCCTCTTATCGGACACCTGCCGTGCCGTTCAAAGCCAATGCCGCCCGCCGGCATCGCATCCCCAAGCAGCGGTACCGGGTAACGAACTGGGCCGAGTACGACGCCGCCCTGCGTCAGTGGGGAAGCCTGACGGTCTGGTTTTCTGCGGAAGCCATTGCCGCCTGGCGGGCCGAGCCCCGCACGACACGCGGTGGTCAGCCCCACTATTCGGCTTTGGCGATCCAGACAGCGTTGACGCTGTCAGCCGTGTTTCGGTTGGCGCTGCGTCAGACCGAGGGGCTAATCGGCTCGATCCTCCAACTCCTAGGCCTGGGTCTGGCGGTGCCGGATCACTCGACCCTGAGCCGTCGCGCCGAGACTCTGGAGGTGCCAAAACCCTGTCCAGGTTCCAGAGGACCTGTGCACCTGCTGGTCGACAGCACGGGCCTGCGGCTGTGCGGACCCGGCGAGTGGCTGACCGAGAGGCACGGCACCCGGAGACGCCGATCCTGGCGCAAACTGCACATCGGGGTCGATGCCGAGACCGGGCAGATCCTCGCCTCCGAGCTGACGCCCCATGATGTCGACGATGGCTCACAGGTCGAGCCCCTGCTCGACCAGATCACAGAGCCACTCGCCTCCTTCATCGGCGAAGGAGCCTATGATCAGACTGGCATCTATAGCACCGTCGCCCAGCGTCATCCTGATGCTGACGTGATCATTCCACCTCGATCAACAGCGGTACCGAGCGAGATGGCCGAGAGCACTCCGACCCAGCGCGACCGGCATCTCCACAGCATCGCGGAGCATGGACGCACGGGTTGGCAGACGAGGTCCGGGTACACGCGTCGGGCCCTGGTCGAGGCCGCCATCAGCCGGCTGAAACGAGTGATCGGGGATGCGCTACGCTCGCGGACGGATCGGCGTCGCCTGACGGAGGTGGCCATCGCCATTGCTGCCCTGAACCGCATGCTTGAGCTTGGACGCCCGAAGTTCGTCCGCATCACCTAAACTGAAGGCATGCGATGGGCGGAGTGCGTTCACAAACCGACCCGTGCAACACGGTCAAGCAGAGCGGCAAACAGTGTCGGACTGTCGAACCGAGGCCAGCAGAGAAAATCGATCGACCCGTCCATGCCTAACAGCGCGAGCGAGCGCAGGTCGCCGACGACACCGTAGTTCTCAATGAGCTGTTGGGTGGTTGCGGAACTCACGGGCGGCTATCCGTTGTCCGCGAAGCCCGGGTACAGGGTCATGCCGCCATCGACGAAGAGGGTTGTGCCGGTGACATAGTCGCTCTCGTCAGACGCGAGCCACACGGCTGCGCGGGCGACATCCTCCGGCTCGCCGATACGGCCGTAGGGGATCAAAGTGAGAAGCCTCCGGAGCGCTTCCTCTGTCTCCCAGGCGTCCTTGTTGATCGGGGTCCGGATTGCTCCCGGGGCTATGGAATTCACCCGGATGCGGTCAGGCGCGACCTCCTGGGCCAGGCTCTTCATCATCAGCATGATGCCGCCCTTGGATGCGGCATAGTTCACGTGCCCTGCCCAGGGGATCACCTCATGGACCGAGGACATGCAGATGATCTTACCGCGAGCCTTCGACAGATCGGGTCGTTCGTCCTGTGCCAAGAACTGCCGCACGGCACCGCGGCAGGAGAGGAATTGCCCGGTAAGGTTGACGTCGATGACACGCCGCCAATCCTCGAGTGAGAGATCCCGGAACGGCGCATCTTTCTGGAGACCCGAGTTCGCCACGAGGATGTCCAGCCGGCCGAACCGCTCGACGGTGGTAGCAATCATCTGTTCGACAGCACCCTCATCTGAGACATCGGCCTTGATGGCGAAAGCCTCGCCACCGGACGCTCTGATGTCTGATGCGATGGCCTCAGCTGCCTCGCGACCAGAGTGATAGTTGATGGCGACTTTGGCGCCAGCGGCCGCGAACGCTTGTGACACTGCAGCGCCGATGCCGGACGAGCCGCCCGTCACCAGAGCGGATTGAACTTTCAACACCATCGCTTCTCCTGCAGCTGCGCCCGGCGGATGACACAGAGACCGTTCGTGAACACGTCTCTGGCCCATCGGTTCCGGAGAACGGATCAGTCAAATCTGAGTGAAGCCGTTTGCGTTTACGGGCGGGAACAACCAGGCCTTACACGATACCCCAAGCGCGGTAGCGGGTTCGGCCGGTGAGCTCGCGCGGCAGGGCGCCCCCGAGCTGGGTCAGCATCAGGTCGACCGCTTTGGGCGTGACCTTCAGCAGTTTGGCCGCGAGCGGCCCCGTCACCAGCGGGCGTGACAGGAACAACTCGACCAACCCCGGCAGCTTCGAGTTGCTGCGGCACTCCTTGGTGACCCGGCTCATCAGCTCGCGGGCGAGGACGAGCCGGTCAAGGTCCTTGTGGGCGAGGCTCAGCGCCTCCTCCAGCACCTGGCAGAAGCCCTCCAGCTTCGCCTGAGCCCCTTCCCTGCCCTGCGGCCGGAACTTCGACTGCTTGAACCCGGCGGCCAGCGGCAGCAGATGGCTCGTCAGACCTCGGGCGCGCAAGATGGCGGCGGCCATAATCAGCCCGAGCCACGGCAGGCGGGTGTAGAGGTTGAGATCGAGCCACGCGTTCCACGCCACCGCGGCTGCGGCGATGGCTGGCCACGAGCTGGTGCGCTTGACCACGTCAAGCCACAGGTCCTCGGCCTCGGCTTCATCCTGATCCGGGTCATAGACCAGATGCGAGCGGCTGTCCGCAGCGGGGTCTCGCCAGCAAGCACCTGGTTGGTGCGATCCAGCAGGGCATCGATCTCGGCAAAATGCGCCTTCCACAGATCAGCATCGTTGGCATAGAGCAGATACGCCTCCTCATCGTCCGGGTTCGGCTTCCTGACCTTCGAGCGCACGCTGGTGTCCTCGGCCACACCGCCGAGACCGCGCAGGGCGGCCAAGCCGTCAATGGAGACCGGCCACGGTGCCTTCCTGGCCGTGGCGGTACGCCGCGCGCGCAGGGCGGCCGCGGCCCGGGTGAGCTCGTGGGTCGGATGGCGCACGTCCATGCCGGCATCGTGCAGCACCAGGTCGCCGACATCGACGAGGTGTCCGTCGAGAAGGAGAGCGCGCACGGCCTCCGTCATGTCGCAGCGCGACTGCCAACCGGCAGCCAGGCCGGAGGCCTCCAGGCGGGCATCGAAGCGGAGAATGGCGATCGTGAGCTGCTCCAGACGACCGGCGATGCTCTCCCACGGCAGTTCCAGCACCGGAAGGGCAGGCGCGTCCAGACGCTCCAGGTCAGTGAATTCCATCGGATTGCCCCCTCGCCCTGTCCGGCCAGCCACGCTTGCGCCCCCCAAGCTAAGTGATTGATCTAAGAAGCTATAGCTTAGCCGAGAGAAGCGAAGCAAGGTTTGGCTACGACGTAGGGTGAGACATTCCAGCATTCTGCAAAGCGGCATCCGCCCAGTTCAGGAGAGGTGTGTCGAGCGAGCCGTTCTGGAGGCGCTTCCGCGAGCCTTGATAGCACTGAAGGGCTCGAAAAGCCCTTAGTTTAAGCCATTTTGGCAGGCTGGTGGGAAGTCCTTCCTTCCCGGGCTGGTTAACAAAATGGCTTGAGAAACGTTTGCAAACGATCGTTAGTACGCGCCTTGTGAAATTGTACAAATCGGCTTCGCGTCGCTTGAAAACGCCGCCCTACGTGTTTACATACATTGCATGGCACATGTGATAACAATGAGAGAACTCCAAAAACTGTCGGCGGCTTCGATCGAGCGGCTGCCAGGTGCTGTCCCTGTGCAGAGCGATGGGCGAACCGTTGCTCTGCTCGTCCCGCTGCGTCCCGCTTCCGAAGCGGCCCGGGCACGGTTTCGTCAGGCGCTGGCACAGGCGCAATCCCAACGCTCTCCCGAGGAGCAGGCTGCCCTTGACCGCGAGTTCGGTCCTTGAGCCGACCGCGGCGTTCCAGCCGCCTTGGTGGTCGACGCCAATATCCTTGTAGCCGCGGTCCTGGGGTCAATGACCGGTGCACACCTAGACCTGATCTCAGGACGGCGGAGCCTGCTCACCAGCGAAGAAGCCTTTGATGAGGCCTATCGGGTCATCGGGCATGTCAGGCCCAGCGATCTCGCCGTTCTGGAAAGCCTGCTTGATCTCGTGACCATTATCGCCCGTGAGGACGTCGCCGACGAGGATAGGACAGCAGCTGCAACGGCGCTCAGCAACGGGCCGGCGTCCCGTAACGGCAGCGTCACCGATGCCCACTTGCTGGCTTTGGCCTGGACCTTGGATGCTGACCTGTGGAGCCACGATCGTGATTTCGCGGGGACCGGCTGGCCCTCGTGGTCGACCGCCAACTTGTTGTCAGCCGTATAAGCTTCGCACGTCATCCTCTC
Organism: Microvirga lotononidis; assembly: GCF_034627025.1. Taxonomy (NCBI): domain Bacteria; kingdom Pseudomonadati; phylum Pseudomonadota; class Alphaproteobacteria; order Hyphomicrobiales; family Methylobacteriaceae; genus Microvirga; species Microvirga lotononidis. Next base: position 210,611 of record NZ_CP141049.1, read on the forward strand.
GATCGTAAGCCCGAGAACCGAACCGAGATGAGTGCCCCCTGATGGCCCCCTCCCCTGCCCCGAAACGGCGCCTGATCGGCTATGCCCGCGTGTCGACCGACGACCAGATGACGGACGCCCAGCTCATCGAGCTCGAGGCGGCCGGCTGCGGGCTAATCCATCAGGAGCAGGGCTCCGGGGCGTCCCGGGCCCGTCCGGTTCTTGCTCAACTGCTCAAGGGGATCCGGGCTGGTGACGTGCTCGTCGTCGTGCGCCTCGACCGGCTGGCGCGTTCGGTGAGCCATCTGCTCGAGGTCATTGAGGGGCTCGAGAAGAAGGGCGCGCATTTCAAATCGCTCCAGGATCCGATCGATACGTCGACACCCCAGGGCATGTTCTCGCTGCAAGTGCTCGGTGCGGTGGCGCAGCTCGAGCGATCGCTGATCTCCGAGCGCACCAAGGCCGGGCTACGGGCCGCCAAAGCCCGCGGGAAGGTTCTCGGCAGCCCCGGGGTTCGCGAACACCGCCCGGAAACGGTCCGCCGACTGACACTTGCCCGAGAGAAGCGGTATCTCGACCCCCTCATTGCCTCGGCCGATCGCTGGATGCCCACGGTGAAGCGCATGCGGCCGGGCCAGCCGTGGTCCGACGTCGTTCAGGTTCTGAATGGATGGGGCCAAGATTGGACGGAGGAGCGCCTTCGGCGTGCCGTTCGAAAACTGGTCTCGCAGCGCATGGCCGATCCGGCGTTGCTTCAGAAGTCCCCTCCCCGCCCCTCTGCGGACCGGCTCATGACGCTGATCGCTGGCATTGCCATGGCCGATCCGGGTCTGTCGCTGCGGGATATTGCTGTGCAACTCGAACGCATGCGCGAGCGAAACCCACGAGGCGGGACAAAATGGAACGCCTCTTCCGTCAAGCAGCAGCTTGATCGCGCACGAAGCGCTGGGCTGGTTCTGCCGACGCCACTGCAAAACGTAAAGTAGCTCCTCGCCGAAGGATGGTGTGACCCAACGAGGCTCAATGGAAAGCGGGGTTACCCTCAGTGGGTCACGGCTGATGGGAACCAATAGCAACTATGTTCGAATGCGGCCCTGTGGTTCCCCTCCTCTTTTCCCGAGATCTGGCCTGAAGGTTCTGTTCACCCCTTCACATAGTCTCTGTGGGCTGGCAACTGATGTTCGGTCAGGCTCTCGGCTTGAACCACCGCACGGGCCACTGCATGGGCCATCACGGTAGCAGCAATCGCGCCGATTGCGGACACGTCAGCCCGGACGGACGAGGCCTTACCCGTCGATAGTGCGAAGATCGTGTCACCATCTGACATCGTGTGAACCGGATTGATGCTGCGGGCAAAACCATCATGCGCCATCTGAGCAATCTTGCTCATCTCGGTCTTGTTGAACGGCACGTTGGTGGCCACTGCCCCGATTGTTGTATTGCTGCCAGGTGAGATCACGACGCGGTAGCCGCCCATAATAGCTGCCATGGTATCGCGGAAGCCCTGCCCCTCCTCTCGCCTGGCGCCGGCAAGGATCTGGCGGGTATCGGGATGGTAGATATCGCCTACGGCATTCACAGCTGCAATGGCGCCGACCACGACGTCAGTCCCCGGAACTCGATGGCTAGCCGTTCCGAGACCTCCCTTCATTGCAAAGGCAGACCCAAACATCTTGCCGACGGTTGCTCCTGCTCCTGCGCCGACATTGCCCTCTGCCACCGCGCTGGATGCTGCTGCGAGGGCGGCTTGGTAACCGGCCTCGGCGTCTGGACGAATGGTGAAATCGCCAACGCCGAGGTCCATCAGAATGGCAGCGGGCACAATCGGAACCACGCCCGCGCGCAACTTGAACCCGAGCTTGCGCTCTTCCAAATAACGCATCACGCCGGTGGCAGCTTCCAGACCGTAAGCGCTGCCGCCCGATAGAAGGATAGCTTGGACCTGCTGGACGGCGTTGGTCGGGTCAAGCAAGTCAGTTTCACGAGTACCAGGGGCGGATCCTCGTACGTCTACGCCGCCCACAGCGCCGTCCTCGCACAGGATGACCGTGCAGCCGGTAGGCCGGCGGGTGAGGGTGTGATGGCCGACCTTGATCCCAGGAACGTCCGTAATGGAGCCTCCCATGAAGGCCAGACCGGATGCCTCAGTAGCGTTAGAGGCGTTCGCTGGACGGGCGAGGAGAGGGGCGGCTGAAAGCGCTAGCATGGATTGGGCGAAGATTCTACGTTTCATCACGACCTCACGATCTACGCTCGAGTGCCACCCTTCAGTCGAACCTCGTGCTGGAGGGGCAATGAACCAGGGGAAGATCGGCACCCAGGGGAGAGCGCCGATTGGATGCTATGAGGTTCGTTAGGTAAAGCCCTACCTTCTACCAGATCGGGCGACATAGCCCCGCCTCTCCTTTAGATGCAGCCAAACCTCAAAAGCTTCGATCGAGCTATCCTCTATGTCATGCAGCTCAATCTTTCGCTACCCAGCGACCCCGGTTCTGCCTCATGAACGGATGAAGGCGATATCACCAAACACACTTGCCTCGATGGAGGGTATATATAGCCGGGCCATGTTGGCACGCGGGTCGCAGCGGTCCAGTACCAGATATTGGGTCTTGTCGTGAGGCATACCCTAGTGTCACGAGGGCCTTGGGGCCGTCCAATTCAAAGGTGGAATTGATTATATCGGATGGGGTCACAACGGTGATGAATCTCGACAGATGATCAGCAGTGCTGCCAGATCTAGAGGATCCTACCCAAGGTGAGTGATCAAGGAAACCGAGTACTCGTGAAGGGCAGGCGGCTATTGGAATGTACGGCGACCTATCCTGTACCTTTATCCACGTTGCAAGGCCGACAATGACCACCACCAAGGAGTAAGGTAGTGGATGTGGCATTCTATGAATGAGGGCGATTCACGCTGCCCTTTCATTTCTTTGCACCTGCAAAGTTCCTGCCTTTGGATAACTTCAAGAATGCTCGAACGGCCGCGGTCGGAGGTTAGGACGGCCTTACTAGCCAGTCCGACCGAAGGGATTGCTGACCATTGGAGAACGGCATTGCCATCAGCCATCTCAAAAGTATCTGATGTCAACCAAGTATACTGAGCTTATGGGAGCACCTCCACAGGTCGCTGAGGCTCGGACAAATTCATCCGCTTGCAATTCAATGAGCTGGGAACAGCTATCGCCGATGCTTTGCAGCTGCAAAGATCCTTGGTTTCACTGATAAAGTCAGTCCAATCGTTAGTGCATGCCTTGCCTTATCTAAGGATGCCTCCCATGACGGGACGATCCTCGATCCAGCAATTTAGCTAGATACAAGACTGGATCCGGCGATCTCAAAAACTGCTCAGCCACCCTAGAAGGGGCAGAAATCCTCTCAGAGATACTTTCGAGAGAGCAGTCCAGTCCCGGACGACTGGACCATCGGCATAGGCTGCCGTCCAAATCAGGCCAGTTTCGAATCTCACTGCACATTTTGAAAACCTCAATCCAGATAGAAGCATCCGAACTATGCTCTGAATGCTCGGCCCTTTATCTGGGCTAACGCCGAATCGTAGTTTGCAGCAGGTACACTGCAAACCGGACTTTGCAGCTGCAAAGTGGGCTGCCCCTCCCTGTACGAGGAGCGGAATGAACGGGAAATTGCATCCTTTTGGGCTAAACCAGCTCCGCGTTAACCAATCATTTAGACTTCACGGGCTTTGCTCACGGCAGATGCTGCTTCAGCGGCAAATTTCCGTAACTAGGAGAGTTGACGTGGCCGTCCCTCAACTAAGACTGAATGAATCTCAGGTCGAGACACAGGCAACTCCACAACAGCCGAAAGTGGACGACAACTACATCTTAATGCATGCCAAAGAGCTCTCCGAGTCGCTCCACCAACAGCGATTGGCGCTCTATCCCCCAGTGGCCCAAAAGTCTCTTCGCAAGTTTACCTCAGGGGAAGCGGCAAAGCTTATTGGCGTCGACGACGGCTATCTGCGCCAGCTCGCTTTGGACGGGAAGGGCCCTGAGGCCGAGACGCTCCCAAACGGGAGGCGCATGTATTCCCTTGATGATATTAATGTTCTCCGCGGGTACCTCGACGAGAATGCTCGCGGTGGCCGGCGATACATTAAGCACCGGTCCGGCAAAGAGCATCTTCAGGTCATCTCCTGCGTCAACTTCAAGGGTGGTAGCGCGAAGACAACCAGTGCGGCGCACCTTGCGCAGTATCTTGCGTTAAGTGGTTACCGAGTATTGGCGATTGATCTTGATCCTCAAGCTAGCCTCTCCGCGCTACATGGCTACCAGCCTGAGTTCGACGTTGGCCCAAACGCAACTATATACGGCTCGATCCGTTATGACGATGAAGCTCGCCACCCAAGTGAGGTTATCCGTCAAACCTACATCTCAGGACTCGATATTATCCCGGGGAACCTTGAGCTGATGGAGTTTGAGCACGAGACACCAAAGGCGCTCGCCAACCGTCGCCCGGGTGAAACTAAGTTTTTCTCACGCCTTACAATCGCTTTGAACGAGGTTGCGGATGACTACGATGTCGTGGTGATCGATTGCCCGCCGCAACTCGGATTCCTCACACTGGCAGCTTTGAGCGCATCCACGTCGCTCATAGTGACGGTGCATCCGCAGATGCTCGATGTGATGTCCATGTCACAATTTTTGACGATGACGGCAGATCTCTTGGGTGTCGTGAAGAATTTCGGAGGCACGGTTGAATACGACTGGATGAAGTATCTCATCACTCGTTATGAGCCAGGTGACGGTCCACAAAGCGGCATGGTGGAATACTTGCGGGGCCTTTTCCCAGAAGCAGTTCTTGAGAACCCAATGTTAAAGAGCACAGCGATCGCAGACGCCGGCATCAATAAGCAAACCATCTACGAGGTGTCCCGCGAGAGGTTCACTAAATCGACGTACGACCGAGCAATGGATGCCATGAACAACGTCAACGCCGAAATCGAAGGCCTTATTCGAAAGACTTGGGGGAGAGCATAATGAGCAAGAAGAATTCTGTTCTTAGCAGGCTCATGCCCACGCCCCAGTCGGAGCCTGAAGCCCTTCAGTTGCCATCTCAATTCCCGAACCTCGTGACTGAGGATCGCCACGAGGGTGGGAAGCCCATGATCCGAAGTGCAGAGTCCTCCCAGTCGGAAGCAGAGCAGTTAGCTGGTTCTGTGGCTTCGCTGGCAGCAGCACTTTCAGTTGATGGTAACGCTAGCGACCAACCTGCGCCCACCAAGAAGAAAGAGTGGGGGATTAATCGAGCTGCGGGAAGTGCACTTGGAAAGCTGAGTGAAGCTTTCGCAGTCGAGAATGAGCTCAAGGCTGTCAAGGATCAGATGGAGACCGGTCAAACGATCATCGAGATCGATCCTCAGGTTCTGGAAGCTTCGTTTGTTCAGGATCGGATGGAGAGCACTGACGAAGCCATTGCAGGGCTCGCAGAGCAAATCAAAGAAAAGGGACAACTCGTTCCTATCCTCGTCCGTCCGCATCCGAACGTTCCTGACCGTTACCAGATCGCTTACGGCCACCGCCGCGTAAAAGCCGCGGAACGGCTTGGCATCAAGGTCCGGGCCACGGTCCGAAAGATGACAGACGAAGAGCTGATCATTGCTCAAGGTCAGGAAAACAACGCCCGCCTTGATCTGACCTTCATCGAAAAGGCGCGCTTCGTTGTCGCCCTTGAGAGCCGAGGCTTCAAACGAAAGATCATTCGAGACGCACTCTCGGTCAATGAGGGAGATCTCTCATCCCTTATTGCGGTCGGCTCTCGGATTCCCTTGGATATCATCGAAGCAATCGGACCTGCACCAGGGATCGGTCGACCCCGCTGGCGGACTCTTATGGACCTCCTCCAGGACGCCACTCGCATCAAGCGCGGTCGACAAATCTTGGCTGAAACCGACGTTCGGGACCTAAATTCTGACGCTCGCTTCCGCGCCCTCGTTGATCGCCTCCAGAAGAAGGAACAGCCCAAACCTCAATCCTGGGAAGATCCTCACGGCCGCCGACTTGTAAGCATCGTCTTTTCAGAGACGAAGTGCACGCTCCAGATTGATCAGCGTCCTGAGCCGGACTTTGCTAGGTTCCTAACTTCAAAGCTAACTGACATATATCGGGAATTCGAGGCTCAGAAAAGCAAGTAACGCTACCTCGCTATGGAGCCGGCCGCTAATCCGCTCTTAGAAAACAAGCTAGGCTATCGGGAGATCTTTGCATCTGCAAAGATCCCTAATCCTTCCCAAACGCACCCACACTATCTGGTGTGAAAAAGCAGGAGCCGCTTGTACGACTTCCATCCGTCAATGCCAGATTATCTCTGCGAAAGAGGTTGCCGGATTCTCAGGATCTCTGCAGTCTGTGGATTGGCCAAGCTACAGCGTTTGGTTAGTATTTCAACCTGAAGACCCTAGAGGGGAGGGGAGCGGTACAACGAGCCTCATATAGGGTAACTGCTGTACAAAGATTGGAGTACCATTAACTGAACGGTTGATGTCGCCGCCAGACTGCTTTTTGAGGGCTGCCGTAGTCGTACTTTCTTAGTCAGTTGCGGGGAATTTGCTCCGCGGGGCGGTCAGAAGCGGCCAAGATTGGCCTAGATCGGCCGATTTAGGGCTCAAACAGCCCAGAATGCCCATTTTCAGGCCGGTTCGCCTAATCATGGCAAGCTGTAGCCAAGTCGCTGGACGCTACCGTTGTTGAAGTAGACTCTTTCTCCTACAAGAGCTTAGATACTGCGAAACTAGTGATGGGGGCTGCTGGTGCGCTTGAGTTTGACCGACGAAGGACCGGAACGGTCCGCGATCGCCATTCCCGAATTACCGTGGGAGACAATTGCGGGTCGTCTGGAGCAGCTCACGATTGCCATTCTCCGCTTCGATGCTCGGTTGGAGGCTTCCGGCCTTTCGGCGGGGTGGCAATCCCGGTGCGATATGACCGAAGCGGTCCGAGCCCTCATGCTCGATGGCCATCTCGTCGACGTCGGCGATCTCGTCCTTCACGACGCCGGAATGGACGTGCGCAGCCCGACGCACGAACTCACCCGAGCCGCGGCGGCCCTCAGATCTCGACGGACGGCAATGGCTCGAAAAGCGCCCTGGCCGGTTTCGTTCGACGGATTGGCCGCTCTGAGGGGTGTCGGCGGGATCGGCTCGGAAGCGACGGCATCGAAACGCAGGCGGCCTGATCCCGACGATGACGAGGCTTATCCGGCCTTTGCCAATGATGCCGACCCTTGGCAGGCGCATTTCGCTGAAATCGACGCCGTGTTGGATCGCACCACGAGGGTCCTGGCCGGTGAAACTCCGCTGCCGAAGAGCCGGTCGCACTTGGTGTACGACCCGGATCAGGACGAGGCCGAAGCCGAGGACTTGTGGCTCGACCTCGTTAAACGGACCTCCCATTGGCCGGCGATTGCGACAGCGGCCGTCGCTTGGAACTCCTGGTTGGATCTCAACCTCTATACCCGCTTGCCGTGGCTCGGGCTGACAATGGCCGCCTCTATCCTGAGAGCGCGAGGGCTCACGAACCATCTCTTGCCACTGGCCGCCGGCTTCAAGAAGTCGAGGTTCCGTCCACAGGGCAGGGAAGGGGCCAAGGAGAAACTCGACGGCTTTTGCAGTGTCGTCGAGGAGGCACTCGAGATCGCGAACAAGGATCTGGAGAGGCTAATTCTGGCCAAAGAATTGATGGGACGGGTCACAGCCAAGACACGCTCGAACTCGAAGCTGCCGGAACTGGTCGATCTGTTCCTGTCCCGCCCATTGGTGACCGTGCCACTCGGCGCGAAATTGCTGAAGGTCACCCCAAAGGCAGTGGACCTCATGCTGCATCAACTGGGTGGGGCCCTCCCACGGGAGCTCACTGGCCGGACCCGTTACCGAGCATGGGGCATCGTGTAGTGTCCGTCGGATCATCCAGGCCGCATCTCGACCTCTGATCGCAGCTCGCCAGACCGGCCCGTAGTGCGGCCATGTGACTACAGGAATCATCCCCTCGCGCGCCCCCTCTGAACGGACGGCACGGCGCTGACCAAAGATTAGCCATCTGCCCATTCTTCGCTCTTGGAGCGTGCTGGCGACCGGCCTATCCCGGGCCCGTCTCTTGCTAAGGATTGTTGCGATGCTAGTCCCTAAAATGCTCCAGGTTGCCGCGACGGCAGCGATCTCGCTCATGGTCAGCGCCGGATCGCCTGCCCTGGCTGATGAGCCGATCAAGGTAAAGGTGTTGATCGGCGCGATGTTCGAAATCGGGGAAAACACCGGTGACCGGGCCGGCGAGTTCCAGCATTGGTATGAGCGCTACTTCAGCCAGAGCAAGCCCATTCCCGTGAAGGGAGCCCTGAGCCCTGTGTACTGCAATGATGATGGGGTCTGCGGGTCGGTCCTCGGCATGGGGAAGGTCGCCTCGTCCTCGTCGATCCAGGCGATCATCTTGAGCCCGCAGTTCGACATGTCAGAAGCCTATTTCATTGTCAGCGGCGTGGCCGGTACCCCGCCCGAGCGCGGCACCATTGCGGACGTCAGCTGGGCCACCTGGCTGGTCGACTACGACCTCGGCCATCGCTGGGCTCCAGAGGAAGGGGAACCGGGTGCCCCGACCTTCATGCCGCGCAAAGGCTACGAGAAGGTCCGGCTGTTCCAGCTCAATCCCGATCTCGTCGGCTGGGCGATGCAGCTGACGGGCAAGATCAATCTCAAGGACTCGGAGTCAGCACGATCCTACCGGATGCGCTATCCGCAGGAGGCCGCTCAAAGAGCGCCGGCCGTGAAGACCGGCACGCATATGACCGGGGACACGTTCTTCCATGGCCCGGGCATGTCAGCCCAGGCGCAGTACATCGCCAAGCTCTATGGCGCAGATGATTACCTGATCACCGAGATGGAGGCAGCGGCCATCGCGCAGGTCGTCCAGCGGACGTTGGGCGATCATCGGCTCCTGAGCCTCCGCGGTGCCGTGAACTTCGACCAGGGCAACCCGAACGAGACCACGCTCGAGCATCTCGATCCTGCGCCCGGCCAGACGGCGGGTGGGTTTGCCGAGACGGTGGACAACATTGCTGCGGTGGGGAGCCGGATGGTGGATCATATCGTGGCGCACTGGCCCGAGTGGCAGAAGGGCGTGCCGCCATTGCCGCGACAGTAACACTTGGCACGGGTCGGTCCTTAGCCGGACTTCTGCATTCTCAGCGTGAGCGGACCTTCGTGCGGTCCGCTCAACGGTAAACTTTGACCCGTTGCTGACTATCCGGCTGGTGCCGTAGGAACCGGGCAGCCCATTGTTTGAAGCTTGGTTGGATATGTTGCTTGCAGGTTTAGAAGGGCGCTTCCAACCGCAATATCGCAGACTCTTGGCCCGCCTCCTCCACAATCTCGACCATCAGAGTTTCCTGTCGAAGGTTGCGGGGCAAATAGGCGCGAAAGCGCTTGGCCACCCGGTGAGCCTCGTGACAGGCTGTCTCCAAATTTGCGAAATGGTGGATCTCGAACTCCTGCGCAAAGCAGATGCCGCTCGATGCATTGAAGACGTAGCGTGGCATGGTCTCTCCCTCGGGCCAGCGTTGTTCTGCGACCATTCCGGAGGTTTCGCCATCACCCAAGTTAACGGGCAGGCGTCATCTTGCGCTGCATCTCCTCGCCAATCGCTCAATCGGCCCCTAAACCTCTGCTGGGTGTGGCCAACTCGAAGACTGCCTGCGCGTCTGGGATCCCCGGCAGTGTGAACGTTCCAAGCCACCGTGTGGTGGCCGCCGGAAAGCAGGCCGCCACCTCCCGCGAACACACAGCGACACAGTTCGCGTTCTTGGCAACCGCCTCCAGCCGGCAGACAAAGTTGACTGTGGGACCCACGACGGTGAAGTCCAGTCGATCCGGGCTGCCGATATTGCCGTAGATCACAGAGCCGGCGTGTAGGCAGCCGACAAATCGCAGGTCTGCGATCTGCTCCGCTTGGAGCAAGGCCGCCTCCAGAGCCCGACGCGCGCGGCCACTCGCCTTCTCAAGTCCACTGCCCTCGACCGGAAAGATGGACAGCACACCATCGCCCATGAACTTCAGCACATCCCCGCCCTCGGCCCGCACCGCGGTGACCACTATCTCTTGGTATTGGCCAAGGCGCTCCAGAAGCTCATGGGGAGGCAACTGCTCCGAGAGAAGGGTGTATCCACGTAGATCGGTCAGCAGCACGGCGGCTTCGATCGCAATCTGATCACCGCGACGAATGGCGCCAGCGGCAATGCGCTGGGCAGGGCCATCGCCCAGGTAGGTTCGCAGCAGGCTCTCGGCTGAGCGACGCATCGCGGCGGGCTCCAGCGCCGCTGCTATAAAGGGACTAAGGTCCTCGATCAGCGCCGTGGCTGCTTGGCTGAACCCATCTGGGGCATCGGTGGTGAATGCAGCCCCTTGCACCGAGCCGTCCCCATAGACGATCGGGAGTGCCAGATAATCGGTGCTACCATCCGCAGCAAGCTCGAAGAGCACCGGATGGTCCCGGATGGGATCGAGGTCGCGCAGGGAGCGGTAGAAACGAGTCCGCGTCCTAATCACATGTTCGAACGGACTGCCAGTGAATGCGCCTGTTGCCAGGACACTGCGCGGGACGGTGTACTCTTCGGCTCCAGTTTCTCGCATCCAGATCACCCCCCAGGCTCCGATCAGCGGATTGATCAGCCGCTGCCCGACCCGCACACGCCAGAGCGGGATCCCTGCGCCTGTAAGTCGTTCGCAGGCTTGGGCAACGATCTCGACTGGGGAGAGAAACACGCGTGCCGTGCCCACCAACCAAGTGGCGAATTTGAGGACATCGAGGTCGGAAAACCGCTGATGTGGCATGGCGTATCCCACCTGTGCCCCGCCGATGCCGATGGATGCAGCAAACTCGCTCGGAGCGCTCCTGACAAGTATCCGGCCAGACGCGAACCGACACAACACTGCCTAACAGCAGCGCGTGGCACTCCTGAGACGCTAGCGCATGGTCCGCTTCGGCGATCATCGGCCCACGTTCGTTGAGCGGCCGGAAGGTGAAATTTTGACCCCAAGCCGACTTTTAGCCGGAAACCCTTGGCGGCATGCCACTAATCAGGCTGGCATACCCACTGCGGGTCCAGCCATTTAGCCCTGCCTCTTCGAGGACCGCGGCACCTACATTCCCAGAAGCTGCCCAGCGGTACAGGGCTTCCCTCTTGTTTTCCGGGAACTGTCCTCCATAACGCTACAATCAGCCTCACCGAAAGCAGGATCATGGCTTCACCCCGCGACGCCTGCCCTCGGACTCCGCCCCATCCCGGTGGGATGCTGCGGGACCAGGTTCTGCCCGGCCTCGGCCTCTCCGTGAGCCAGGCCGCCCGCGAGCTTCGTGTCGCCCGCCAGACCCTCCACCGCGTTCTCGCCGGAACGGCGGCGGTCAGCCCCGAGATGGCCACCCGCCTGGCGCGTCTGTCGGGCACCGCCCCGCAGTTCTGGCTCGATCTCCAGCAGCGGTATGACCTCTGGCATGCCGAGCAGGCGCTGGCTGGGGTGCTGACGCTGATCCCAACCCACTCTCTGCCGCCGGCCGTTCAAGCCGAGATCGGACTTCGTCATGACCGCGCAACCCAAGTCCCTCCCGAAAGCGCAGATCGGGGTCGAGGGCCTCGATGACATCCTCGCCGGCGGCCTCGCTCCAGGCCATGTCTATCTCCTGGAGGGCAGCCCCGGCACTGGCAAGACCACCATCGCACTCCAGTTCCTGCTGGCAGGTGCGAAGGCTGGCGAGACAGGCCTCTACATCACCATGTCCGAGACGGAAGCTGAGTTGCGCGACGGCGCGGCGTCGCACGGCTGGTCCTTGGACGACGCCATCCACGTATTCGAACTCGTGCCACCGGAAAACCTGCTCGACGACGAGCACCAGCAGAGCCTGCTCTACTCCTCCGACCTGGAGCTTGGGGAGACCACCAAGGCGGTGTTCGAGGCCATCGACCGGGCCAAGCCGGTGCGCATCGTGCTCGACAGCCTGTCCGAGATCCGGCTGCTGGCTCAGAGCTCCCTGCGCTACCGCCGCCAGATCCTGGCGATGAAGCACTACTTCGCCAAGCAGGGCGCCACTGTCCTGATGCTGGATGACCTGACCACCGACACCAACGACAAGACCGTCCATAGCCTGGCCCATGGGGTCATTCGCCTGGAGGAGATGACCCCGACTTACGGGGCCGAACGACGCCGTCTGCGGGTGATCAAGTATCGCGGCCAGAGCTTCCGGGGCGGCTTTCATGACTTCACGATTGTCGAGGGCGGCGTCCAGGTCTTTCCGCGGCTGATCTCCAGCGAGCACAAGACCGGCTTTGCCCGCACCGTGCTCACCAGCGGCATCGCGGAACTCGACGCCCTGCTGGGCGGCGGGATTGAGAAGGGCTCCAGCACCCTGGTGATGGGACCCGCCGGATCCGGCAAATCGCTGCTTGCGGTGCAGTTCGCGGTCTCGGCCGTTCAGCGGGGCGAAAAGGCCGCCTTGTTCCTCTTCGACGAGGAACTCAGCCTTTTGCTCGACCGCACCAGGCTGATGGGGCTTGACCTTGAGGGGATGTGCGCAGCCGGCAACCTGTTCATCGAGCAGCTCGACGCCGCCGAACTCTCGCCGGGCGAGTTCACGCACCAGGTGCGTACCAGGGTGGATCGGCAGGGCGTCAAGACGATCGTGATCGACAGCCTCAATGGCTATCAGTCCGCCATGCCGGAAGAGCAGTTCCTGATCCTGCACATGCATGAGCTGCTGCAATACCTTAACCGGCAGGGCGCCTCGACGTTCCTGCTCGTGGCCCAGCACGGGCTGGTGGGCGACATGCAGGCTCCGGTTGACGTCACCTATCTGGCCGACACGGTGATCCTGCTGCGCTACTTCGAGGCCTTCGGTCAGGTGCGGCGGGCTCTGTCCGTCATCAAGAAGCGCTTCGGCTCGCATGAGAACACCATCCGCGAGATCCGGGTCGACAGCCGCGGGATTGCTGTCGGCGAGCCCCTCAGAGCCTTCCAGGGTGTGCTGCGCGGTGTGCCGGTGATGGTGGAGGGGGACCGCGCCGCTCTGCTGGAAGACCGTTGAGCATGGATACCTTGTCTTATCCCTACGCGATGCGGGCTCTCATCCTGGCGCCGCACGGACGGGATGCGGCGGTTGCCGGCGACATTCTGCACGCGGTCGGGATCGCGGCTGAGGTCTGCCCGAACCTGCCAGCTCTGGTTCGGGAGCTTGAACGTGGGGCTGGCTTTGCGCTCATCACCGACGAGGCCTTCCGTACTGCCGACCTGACGGATCTGTCCCGCTGGCTGGCCGACCAGCCCGCCTGGTCCGACTTTGCCTTCGTGCTGCTGACGCGGCGCGGGGGCGGGGTCGAGCGTAATCCTGCCTTGGAGCGCCTCACCGAGATCCTCGGCAACGTGACCTTCCTGGAGCGCCCCTTCCATGCCGGAACCCTGGTCAGTCTGGCCCGGACGGCCCTGCGCGGCCGGGAGCGGCAATACGAGGCCCGCGCCCGCCTGGCCGAAATGCACACGGCGGAAAAGCGCCTGACGGCAGCGCTCGACCAGGCCAGGCGTGCCGCCGAGCACCAGACGTTGCTCATCGGCGAACTGAACCACCGCGTGAAGAACACCCTGGCCACAGTGCAGTCCATCGTCATGCAAACCCTGCGCACGAACGTCACCTCGGAGGACGCGAAAGAGGCCATTCAGATGCGGCTGCTCGCCCTGTCACGGGCGCACGATGTGCTCACCCGCGAGAGCTGGGAGGGCGCCGACCTGATCGAAGTCGTCACGCGAGCGCTTGAGCCGTACCAGACCTCGAACGAGGACCGGCTCCACATTGCCGGTCCGCATGTGCGGCTCACCCCTCGCATGTCATTGGCCCTCGCCATGGCGTTGCATGAACTGGCCACCAACGCGGTCAAGTATGGGGCTCTGTCGAACAAGGCCGGCATCGTTGAGGTGTCTTGGACCGTGCAAAACGGGGCTGCGCCGCCCCGGCTGAGCTTGCGCTGGACGGAAAGTGGCGGTCCGCCGGTGAAGGCTCCGTCGCGGCGCGGCTTCGGCTCGCGTCTGATCGAGCGCAGCCTGGCGCAGGATCTCGACGGTCAAGTCGAGATCGCCTTTGACCCGACAGGAGTCGTGTGCACGGTCGATGCCCCAGTCGCGTAGAGCGTAGCTTCATGTCGACCGGTAATCTTCAGCGACATCGCCTCTCAGCGGGCGTCAGGGCTCAATAAGCTCGGAAGGTCTCCTAATGTGGCACATCTCGGAAGAAGCATTTTGGTCAGCTCATGAGGCGGTAAGCCGACCTTCATTTCATTCGCTGTTCGTCACTCTTTGACCCGAAGGAAACCTTCGAATCCGGCAGATGAGGATGGCTCGGCTGGCTCGCGCTGTGCGGACCTGGAGCGCCACGTCAGTGAAAGGCGGATCCGGTTTTCGCTCGCACAGGCCGCTGGTTCCGCTCAAACGCGGCGCGGCGCGGCGTCTTGCGCCTGAGGCGGCGAGCATCGTCTGGGCCGAATTTGAGCGCCCACGGGCGAACTGTCTCGTAGGAGAGGAGAATGCCGCCCAACGACTGAGGCGATGGACTGAGTTGGGAGCCGGTAACGCTTGTAGCTGACCGCATGGGGCATGCCGCCGCTCTCAAGCCACAAGCCGCTGCCCAAAAGACCCCAAATGACCCTGTGACACCACCGCGGCACTGCCTCCGGAACAATGCCGGTCTGTCTTAGTGGTGCATCCGGCAGGTAGAGGGGTATAATGGCCTCTCCCGCTGATCCAGTAGCGGAGGCGACCCAGGGCACCTGTCTGCTTACGGGACTTAACCGCTGACGAGTTCGCAACCATCAAGCGCCTGGCTCACTCCCACACCGCTCCGGCCCAACGCGTACAGCGTGCCCAGATCATCTGGCGCGCCAGTCGCGGCGAGAGCGCCTCGGCGATTGCAACTCGCGTGGGTCTTGAGGGCGAGACCGTGCGCAAGCGCATTCGCCGTTTCAATGCGGAAGGACTGGAAGCGCTCAAGGACCGATACCGCTCAGGCCGCCGGCCAACCTACACACCCGAGCAGATGGCCACCGTCATCGCTACGGCGCTCACGAAACCAGAGACCCTCGGCCTGCCGTTTGCCGCCTGGACCTTGGATCGGCTGGCCGCTTACCTGCACGAGCACAAAGGGATCGCGATGCAGCGCAGCCGCATCGACGAGATCCTGCTCCACGAGGGCTTGCGCTGGCACAAGCACGAGACCTGGTTCGGCGAGCGGGTCGATCCGGCCTTCGCCGAAAAAGGGGACGATCGAAACGCTCTATACCAAGCCACCTGCGGGCAGTTGTGTGATCTGCCTGGACGAGATGGGGCCGGTGAGCGCCAAGAGCTATGCCGGCCATGCCCTGGTGCAGAATCGGACGCGACCAGCCGAGCGGGCGAGACAGGAGATCGACTATGGCCGGCGCGCCAAGGGTTATGTCTTCGGGGCCTTCTGTCCCGCGACGGGCGAGGCCTTCACGCATCCGTATCTAGGACGGGGCGGCGCGTATTGGGTTGACTTCCTGGAGCACGTTGAAACCTGGATCCCGCGCACGACCGAGCGGATCTACGCGATCCTGGATAACCTGAGTTCGCATCGCACCACGGACGTGCTGCTGTTCCTGCTCGCCCATCCGCGCTGGGAGATGGTGTTCCAGCCCAAATACGCCGCTTATCTCAATCTGATCGAACCCTGGTGGAAGATCCTGCGCTCCCTGGCATTAGCAGGTCGGCGGTTTCAGAGCTGGAACGAGATCGTCGCTGCGGTCCACGGCGCCACCGTCTCCTGGAATGCGCACCGCCATCCCTTCGTCTGGGGTAAACGCCGCCGGCATCGACCGCGCCGCTCACCCGGCATCGCCCTGCTGCCCAAGGCAGCATGACTTACCGGATGCACCACTTAGCCGGCGAGGGGTAGCACGATACTTAGAGCCTGCGCCCCTCCTGCGTGCTTCCACGGCGGCTGATGGTAGAACTCATAGCCGCCATTCCCATCAGGCAGGAACATTTCACCTGAGGTCTGAAGCCACGCCAGACTCACCGTCTCAAAGGCATGGAAGATCTCGGCATACGGCCCCTCGTGCCGGTAGGACACGTATCGACCCGCCTGGAACTCGAGCTCCTGCAGGGCGCTCTCACTCACATCGATTCCGCGATCGATCACCGCGCAGTCGTACCGGATCATTTCGCCCGGCGTGATCAACGGCGTATCCAGGATGACCCCGACAGCCTCAGCCTGATCAAGTGGATAGCCGATCTGTTCCAGATAGGCAGCGAACCGCCGCCAATGATCCTCCACCTGTGCGTAGGGGCCATGGAAACGCAGTGCCAGCAGGCGCAGCGAGGGGCGGGTTCCGACCGAGACCTGTGGCAGGCGGGCCAAGTGCGCCTGTGACGGCTGCGGCCGCGCCTGTTGGGCAAGAGCACGGTATTGGGACGGCGCAATGCTGAACTGGCGCTGGAACGCCCGGATGAACGCCTCGTGGCTGGCATAGCCGGCGTTGAAGGCGATGCGGGTGATCGGCTCATCGCTCATTTGCAGGTTCATGGCAGCTCGGTCGAGCCGGGTCCGACGCAGGTAGGCACTTGGGGACTCGCCCATAAAGGCCTGAAAATAACGCTGGAAATGAAAAGGGGTCAGGCCAACATGAGCCGCCACGTCAGTCAGGGTCATCTCGCGGGCAGGCGTGAGCTCGATCAGGCGCACGGCGCGGGCAATCCGCGGATCGTCGAGCATCCTGGGCAAAGCTCTTCTGCGGGCCGGCAACGACGGCGCCCCAGCTGGCGGCGGATCATAGATCAGGTGTGGTGAAGTGCTGTTTTGCCCCTCGGCCTGTGTCGGACCGGATAACGTTCCTGACATTGCGAACCCCATCAAATTTTCACAGCCGGCGTGCGCCACCGCAAGTTTGATCAAGTCAGGCCTGCCCAGAAAGGCTAAGCCTTCAGTTCCGGAATCTATTCCACAGAAGACGTTGCATAGGCGCGGTGGGATTTCAACCGGGGGCAGCTGAGATGCAGTGGGGAGCAGGATTGCAGCAACGCAGTGTACATGAACCGGCGATGGCCGCCGCAAGAGACTTTGATCTTAGATCAACCCTGTCATTGATCGTGAGACAAGGCTCACTCCAGCGCCGTGAGAAATCTTGGATTCGGTCGACCGAGGGAGGAAGTGCACGCCAACCCAACACCTTACCGACGCTTCTGGCTTCGGTCTCAACTCTCGCTTTGTTGCTACTTCCTATCTCGGCTCAGGCGCAAGCAGTCATCGATGATGGCGACACAGTTACAACTCCCGGCCCGTATCCTAACCCATGGATCGTCTCGGGAGGTATATCGGTCGGCCAACGTTCCAGTGGGACCTTGATCATTCAATCTGGCGGCCGGGTCGAAAGCTGGGACAGCGCGATCGCCGAGAACGCAGGCTCCTCGGGCACGGTGACCGTGAGCGGTGCCGGCGCAAACTGGACTCTGACCAACGGCACGGGCTGGCCCTTGATCGGCGAACTCGCGATTGGCAAAGGGGGCTCAGGCAGCCTCACCATCGAAAACGGTGGTACCGTCAACAGCGGAAGTGCCAACCTCGGTTTCCAATCTGGAGCATCCGGAACAGCGACGGTGACCGGGCCTGGCTCATACTGGGACAGTGGTTCTCTCAATATCGGCCGGTTGGGGGGAACGGGCACCCTCTCGATCGCAGACGGCGGCCAAGTGATCAGTGGCTTCAGTTCGATCGGCTTGTCAGCTGGTGCATTCGGTACGGTAAGGGTCAGCGGCGCCAACTCCCTATGGCACAGCGGCATGGGGCTTTATGTTGGCGAGGCCGGCACGGGTTCGTTGACCATCGAGAATGGCGGTAGGGTCAGCAGTTGGTTCGTCCATATGGGTTTCAGCGCCGGCTCCTCAGGCACGGTGACCGTGAGCGGGGCCAATTCGCAATGGATCAGTTACAGCGATCTCAATGTTGGCGTGAATGGTTTCGGCCGCCTGACCGTCGAGAATGGTGGCACGGTCGAGGCTGCAGTGAGCTCGATTGGCTATCAAGCAGGGGCTGTCGGTACCGTCACGGTCACAGACGCCAACTCCCGATGGACCATCGGCGGTGATCTCACCGTTGGCAGAAGCGGCGACGGAACGCTGGCCATCCAGAATGGTGGAGTGGTCAGCACAGCAACCACGTGGATCGGCTCGGATACCGGAGGGAGTGGAACAGTATCGGTCAAGGGCACCGCAGCGGCGCGCGGTGCTCTCGAGACGAGCCAAATCCGAAAAGGCTCTGGAACCGCTACATTGACGATCGACGGAGGCGTGCTGCGGGCGACAGCCGATCAGGCAGACTTCCTGTCCGGGTTCTCATCAGGAGATATCACCATTGATGACGGAGGAGCCGTCTTCGACACGAACGGCTTCGACATTGGTGTCTCGGCTCCCTTGGAGGGCCCTGGCGGGCTGATCAAACACGGGGCCGGAACTTTGACCTTCTCTGGCCCCAATACCTACTCAGGCGGCACAACCGTCGTCGCTGGCGAAATCATAGCTACCACTACCGGCGCTCTCGGCACCGGGCCAGCGACGGTGACCGGTGCTGGCTCGGCGCTAACCTTCAACGGCTCCGGTGTGAGCGCCGCAGCCTTGCCGATCACGCTGAACGACTCCGCGCAGCTCAATTTCCAGAATGGCGCAAACGCAGGGTCCGCTCAGATCGAGATCGCACCTGATGCAACGCCGTCCTTCGGTGGCGGTGTTCGGTTTGCGGGTGGATCCTCGGCCGGGAATACAACGATGACCAATGCGCTCGGATCAGGCTATGTCGGGATATACTTCTACGACACCAGCACGGCCGGATCAGCCACCATCACTAATCGCAATGGCGCGATCACTCGCTTCTATAATACCTCGAGCGCGGGATCAGCTCGGATTGTGAACGAGGACAACGGCGCAACCTTCCTTTCGGGCCAGAGCACGGCTGGCACAGCCACCATCATCAATCGCGCTACTGGGGCGCTGTACTTCACCGGCTCCGCAACCGCCGCCGCGGCGGGGGTCATCAACGAAGCCGGTGGCAGGGTTGACCTTGCCGGTCTATTTGCAGCCGGTACAGCCATTGGCTCTCTCTCAGGGGCTGGCGATGTCTCGCTGGCGCAGGCGAACCTCACAGTGGGCGGCCTCAATCGGAATGACACCATCTCCGGTGTCATCTCTGGCACCGGAACACTGACCAAGGCCGGATCGGGGGTGCTCGAACTGACGGGCTCCAGCACTCTTTCAGGGCCGACCTTGGTCAGGGAGGGGCGTCTGGCAGTGAATGGCTCTCTCGCCAGCTCTCCCGTGACGATCGCCGATGGTGCTTACCTTTCAGGTAAAGGCACGGTGGGCGGCATAATCGCCCAGAGTGGTGCCACGATTGCTCCTGGTAACTCCATCGGTACATTGAACGTCTCCGGAAATGTGAACCTCACAGAAGGCTCAAATTACCAAGTCGAGATCAACGCCGCCGGTCAGAGCGACTGGATCGTCGCCACGGGTGCAGCGGCGCTCTCCGGCGGAACGGTGCGGGTGCTGCCGGACCAAGGCACGGGCTACAAGGCCGATAGCCCCTATAGCATCCTGAGCGCTCAAGGTGGTGTGAACGGTGTTTTCACAGGCCCCGTGGGAGGTGAGTTCGCCTTTGTCACGCCGACTCTGCACTATAGCCACGACACCGTGACCCTGACGCTGGTGCGTAAGGTCCAGCCACAACCGCCGGAACCGCCGACCCCACCACATCCGCCGAAGCCTCCTGAACCGCCACCCCCACTTGCGTTCCATTCGGTGGCCGACACCAAGAACCAATACACCACTGCCGATGGCGTGGAGGCTCTGGGCGCTGGCAACCGTCTCTACGACATCATCCTCGGTGCCAGCGCTGCCGGCGCGCGGCAAGCCTTTGATGCCCTCTCCGGCGAAGCGCATGCTTCCGCTCTGTCGGTGGCGTACGAGGATGGCCGCTTGGTACGTGAGGCAATCCTGACCCGCCTGCGCGAGCCGCTGGACTCCGGCCTGCCAACCTTCGCGCAGGGCTCTTACGCAGCAGCCTATGTGGCGGACAGCCCGCAGGCGCCACCGCCGGTCACCGTCACACCATCCTTTGATCCGAGCCGGTCTGCCCTGTGGGGTGAAGGCTTCGGCTCCTGGGGCAAGATCGGCGGCAACGGCAATGCCGCGGGCCTCGAAACCTCCACCGGTGGGTTCATCCTCGGCGCCGACGCGCAGGTGGCGGAAGCCTTCCGTCTCGGTCTGGCCGGTGGCTTCACCCGCACCACCTTCGACATCGACGGCCGGCTCTCGTCGGGCAGCAACGAGAGCGTCTTTGCAGCACTCTACGGCTCGTCCTCCTGGGGAGCGCTCAGCCTGCGGCTGGGCGCGGCTTATGCCTGGCACGACATCGATGTGAACCGCACCGTCCGCTTTCCCGGCTTTGCTGGCGCGATCGACACGTCCTACGATGGTTGGACCGCACAGGCCTTTGGCGAGGTGGGCTACCGGATGGGCCTAGGCCCGGTGCAGCTGGAGCCGTTCGTTGGAGCCTCGGTGTTGCGGCTGCACACCGACGCCTTCCAGGAGGAGGGCGGGCCCGCAGCGCTCACCGGCTCCGCCCGGGATCAGGATCTGGCCACCACGACGCTGGGCCTGCGGGCCGAGGCCCGCCTGAGCGACACGGTCCCGCTGATCGTGCGCGGTCTCATCGGCTGGCGCCATGCCTATGGCGACGTTGAGCCAGAAGCGCTCCTCGCCTTCAGCGGCGGTGCCACAGCCTTCACGGTGGCGGGCACGCCGATCGACCGCAATGCGCTGGTGGCGGAGGCTGGGCTCGACTGGCAAGCCTCGGACACGATTAGCCTTGGGATTGCCTACTCCGGTCAGGTCGGTAAGCGGATCCAGGAGCATGCCCTCAAAGGCAATCTCGTCTGGCGCTTCAACTCCTATTGATCCGCCCAGAGAATGGCGTTTGGGGTGATAGAAACCTCATGGATCTTACTGCCGTACAAGTGCGGTGCCGCAAAACAGCCGTTGGCTAGGAGGCCTCAGCTTCGTGGCGAACGTCTGATTGAGGCAATAGCTTCGAGATCGAATCTGTTCTTCGATGGAGTGCCTCGCCACACCCATGCGCGAGCAACCTGATCCTCCTTTCAAGCACTCCGTGCAGCGGCGCCTCGAAAGGGACTATCCATGTCTCATGAGCGGGTTCCCATCTAAACCAGCCAGCAAAAAGCCCGGGTTTCCCCGGGCTCTTCGTTGATCGCAGGTACGATGAATCTCAGTAGGTGCCGAATTTGTAGCTGAGGCCCACGCGAACCGTGTGGAACTCAGGATCCTGCTCGGCCGTGCCACCCTGGATGAGAGCCGTCGAGTTGTTCTCAACATCCTCGAACTTGGTGTAACGGTACTCGACGCGAGCTGTCAGGTTATTGGTGAAGGCGTACTCAATACCAGCTCCGAGGGTCCAGCCCCACTCGGTATCATCAAAGGACTCAGAGTACACGCCGGGAACAACGCCGAAGCCCGCCGGGATCGTTGCGCTGTAGGTGTTCTCGATATTGGCGAACGCCAGACCACCGGTGATGTAGACAAGGGCACGATCGAAGGCCACACCCGCGCGAGCGCGGAGCGAACCCTGGAAGTTGATCTCGCTCTGCACTGAAGCCGAGGCTCCTGGGAAAGCCGGAGACGTGACGGTCAGATCACCGTCGATGCCAGCGGCTTCGATATCGCCCTCGACGCCGAGCACGAACGAGCCGATCTGATAGTTGAAGCCCGCGTGGACACCACCAACGAAGCCGTCCGCATTGAAGTCCGTGGCAATGCCGCCGAGATTAACCGGCACGCCGCCAAAGAACACCGAGGTCTCGTCTTCACCCCAGGCATAGCCAGCCTGTGCGCCGACGTAAAAGCCCGTCCAGGTAAAGACAGGAACCGCGGTCACAACCGGAGCCGGAGTATGACGTGAAGGCAGATCAGCAGCCGAAGCAGCAGCTGTAAGAGCGACCAAAGCGGTCGCAGAGAGAAGCAGGTTTTTCATTGCAGGATGCCCCTAGATAGAGAAGATATTCATAGCATCCTGGGCTAAATTGTCTGTCACTTTCGAGCCACAACGAGCAAAGGAAGAGCCATTGGTTCGAGCCACATCTCAGCTGCACGGAGTGCGCCACCGCAAGTTTGATCAAGACAGCCCCGCCTGAAACAGGTAACGGTGCGGTCGCGGAATCTTTTCCGAAGGCGTTGCTAAGGCGTGGTGGAATTTCAACCGGGGGCAGTTGAGATGCGGTGGAGAGCAGAATCGCTGAACTCTGGAGCGAGTCAGTCAGCAACGGAGATCTTAAGAGACCTTCGTCTCAGCTGCACTGGTGCATGTGCACCCGCGGCTGTCATGCGCCCGACGTCCCGGATCTCCGGCCAAGCCGAGACCCAGCTTCTGCACGGTAGGAACGCACGTCATTCTTATGCCCATCCGAGTGTCCTTCTCGCCTCGGTGTCGGCGTTCACCTTGCTGCTGTCCGTTTCTGCGGTCGAAGCACAAACCGTAATTGACAATGGTTCGGTGGTCACAGTCCCAGGAACCACACCAAGTCCGTGGACGCTGACTGATGCCCTCTATGTCGGCGATACGGGGATCGGCACCCTGCAGGTCGAGACGGGCGGCCAAGTCACCGCACCAACAGTTCGCATCGGCAACGACGTTGGCTCGGACGGTGCCGTGACGGTCTCAGGGCCCGGAGCCTCGCTGAGCGTGGATACAACCGTTAGGGTGGGGCACGCGGGAATCGGTTCTCTGACCATCACAAATGGTGGGACGATCACAAGCGAGGGCGTCTTTCTAGGGTCGGTGACAGGTTCAAATGGAACGGTGGTCCTGCGCGACGAAGGTTCGCGCTGGGACTCCAGCGGCTTCTATGTCGGTTCGGAAGGTTCCGGCTCTCTGAGAATCGAGGCAGGCGCCGACCTTTTTACCTCGTCGCAGGTGATGGTCGGTAGAAACGGCTCGGGGACCGCTGTCGTGAGCGGACCCGGGTCGACCTGGTCGATGTCTGGCCTAAAGGTGGGCGGGATCGCAGCGGGCACACTGACGGTCAGCGACGGAGGCAGTATCACCAGCACCGGTCAGGCCATCATCGGAGGAGGCAGCCAGCAAAGCAGCGTGACCGTCACCGGCGCCGGATCCCAATGGGACGCCAACATCATATTCCTCGGTAGCGATAACCGCGGCATGCTCACCGTGAGCGAAGGCGCTTCCGCCACGGCAGCGGACACTTTCGTCGGGACCATCACTCCAGGAAGCATGATCCTGACCGGGCACGGCTCTTCACTGACCAGTACGATCCTGAGCGTCGGCTATGGGGCCACGGGCACACTGCGGGTGGAGGACGGCGGCACCCTTACCACCAACTCGACGATCATTGGCGGGTGGGCCGGCATATCAGGCTTCGCGACCGTGACAGGGCTCGGATCGGCGTGGCATCTCCAGGGACAACTCTTGCTCGGGGAGCCTGGCCGCGGCGCATTGGCGATCGAGAATGGCGGAACCCTCGCGAGTCTGTCGGCAATAATCGGTAATGCGACTGGTGCAACAGGAACCGTCACCGTTACCGGGGGTGACTCAACCTGGATCAACAGCGGTACCCTCAGTATCGGAGAATCCGGCACTGGTACGCTGACAGTCAATGACGGCGCCGCCGTGACGGCTAATACGACACGGCTGGGGCAGAATGGAACTGGTCAAGGGGCTCTGACTCTCGCTGGCACTGCCGCAGCGCGTGGGCAACTGATAACCGACCAAGTTGCGAGGGGCAGCGGCATGGGAACGTTGACCTTCAACGGCGGCCTCCTCATGGCCACCGCTGACCGGGCCGATTTTCTCGCGGGCTTTGACGCCGACGACGTAACCATCGCGGCTGGTGGCGCCTTTCTGGACAGCAACGGCCACATCATAGGCACAGCAGTGGCGTTCAACGGCACTGGTGATCTCATCAAGACGGGTGCAGGCACGCTCACCCTATCTGGCGCCAACACCTACTCGGGCATGACCCGCGTCGACGGCGGCACTCTCGTAGCCCAAGGCGGATCTGCCACCCCCGATGACTCCGCTGTAATTGTCGGAGCAGGCACCTACCGGGTTGAGGATGATGAAACGATCGGCTCTCTGTCTGGTACTGGCGCTGTCTTTGTTGCAAACGGGAAGATGCTGACCACTGGCGCCAACAATCAGAATGCAACTTTTGCAGGGTCGTTGACGGGCGATGGATCTCTTGAGGTGGTCGGCGCCGGCACGTTCACGATGACCGGCACGAGCAGTCTCGGCGGCAATCTCACAATCTGCTGCTCCCGCGTCGACATGCAGGGCAATGCCATGATCGGCGGCGACGCCACCGTGCTGGGCGGCATGCTGGTCGTGGGCGGCTCGCTCGCCAGCACCGGCCTCCAAGTGCAGTCGGGCGCCACTCTTACCGGTTCAGGCAGTCTGATCGGAGGCGTGATAGTAGCCGACGGCGGTACGCTGGCGGGTACAAGCGGTCAGACCCTCAGTATGGGCAGCCTGGCTCTGGCCGCCGGCGCCAATCTCAAGGTTGAGCTCAACGCTGATAGCGCCAATCCTCTCTTCGACGTTGCGGGCGATCTCTCTCTGAACGGCCGCCTCACCATCGCCGAGAGCTCGGATCTGTCGGCGGCAACCAGCTATGACCTGTTTCACCATAGCGGAGCGCTGACCAACTCGCCGCTGGTCCTCACTACGACTCCCATCGGCTACAAGCTCTCAAACTTTGGACTTGAAAGCAGTTCCGGGAAGGTCACGCTGAACCTGATCGATGCAGCGGGCCAGCAGTACTGGACCCAAGGGTCAGGTCTATGGACCAGCACTGGCTGGAGCAATCCGGATGGTAGTCTGCTCACCCTGTGGGGAGGCGACACGGCCGTCTTCCAAGGCAGCGGCGGAACTCTCACGATAGACGGGACGCAGAGTTTCTCTGCTCTGCGTTTCGAGGCGGACGACTACAACATTATGCCTGGCACAGGCGGAGCCCTGACCATTGCAGGGCCACGAGGAGACGTGCGGGTGGATGGTGGTTACACCGCAACCATCGCCACCCCGATTGAGGGCGCAGGACAGTTCGCCAAGGGTGGCGCCGGAACTTTGATCCTATCCGGCATCAACACCTACCAGGGCGGCACCTGGCTCGCCGCCGGAACGCTCGGGATCAGCTCGGATGCCAATCTGGGCGATGCTGCCGGTGGGCTCGCGATCGAAGGCGGCGCAACGCTGCGGACGTTGGCAGATCTGACCGCCGCGCGCGCCGTCAGCCTTGGAGCCGGTGGCGGTGTTCTCGACACCGATGGGCATGTGGTGACCCTATCCGGTCCAATTGAGGGGGTCGGCTCGCTGACCAAGCGTGGCAATGGCACGCTCACCTTGAAGGGTCTGAACACGTATGCGGGCGGAACCGCAGTCAACGCTGGTACGCTCCTCGGCACTGCCAAGAGCTTCGGCTCTGGACCCATCACCAATGACGCCACCCTAGTGGTTGATCAGGCTGCAGACGCGACCCTCGCCAATGCCATTAACGGCACGGGCCATCTGATTAAGACCGGGGTCGGCCAGCTGGAGCTGACGGGAGCCAGTACCCTGTCGGGACCGACCTCTGTAGAGGCCGGACGTCTGGCGGTGAACGGCTTCCTTGCTTCTTCGCCGGTGACTGTGCAGACCAACGCCGTTCTCTCCGGGACTGGCATGGTGGGGGAAATCCTCGCTCAGGGCGGCTCCATAATCGCTCCTGGCAACTCGATCGGCACGCTGTCCGTGAACGGCGATGTCGGCTTTGCAGCCGGTTCGACCTATGCGGTGGAGATCAATGCTGCTGGCCTGTCCGACCGCATCAATGCTCAGGGAAAGGCTGTTCTCTCCGGAGGCACTGTGCAGGTTCTACCGGACCAGGGCACCGGCTATGTGGCCAACAGCCCATACACGATCCTCACGGCCCGGGGCGGCGTGAATGGCACGTTCACACGCACAACCGGCGGAGAGTTCGCCTTCGTGACGCCCACCCTGGGCTACACGGCCGATGCCGTCACTCTGACCTTGGTCCGAAAGACGGATCCCACAGATCCGACGGAACCACCTGATCCCAATAGCCCGAAACCGCCGCAGTCGGTGGCCTTTCATTCGGTGGCGGTGACGGAGAACCAGTACCGTACCGCCGATGGCGTCGAGGCTCTGCGAGAAGGCAATCGCCTGTTCGACGCGGTGATCGGCGCCAGTGTCGCTGGCGCCCGGCAGGCGTTTGATGCGCTCTCGGGCGAGGCGCATGCCTCCGCCGCCGCTGTGGCCTATGGCGATGCCGCACAGGTGCAGAACAGCATCCTCACCCACCTGCGCCAGCCGCTGACCTCCCGCCTGCCCACCTTCGTGCAGGGCTCCTACACGGCCGCTTACGCGGCCGATGCTCCCGGGACAACTCCGCAGCCCGTGGCAGTGGTGCCCGCGTTCGATCCCCGTCGCTTTGCCCTGTGGGGCGAGGGCTTCGGCTCCTGGGGCAAGATCGGCGGCAACGGCAATGCCGCGGGCCTCGAAACCTCCACCGGTGGGTTCATCCTCGGCGCCGACGCGCAGGTGGCGGAAGCCTTCCGTCTCGGTCTGGCCGGTGGCTTCACCCGCACCACCTTCGACATCGACGGCCGGCTCTCGTCGGGCAGCAACGAGAGCGTCTTTGCAGCACTCTACGGCTCGTCCTCCTGGGGAGCGCTCAGCCTGCGGCTGGGCGCGGCTTATGCCTGGCACGACATCGATGTGAACCGCACCGTCCGCTTTCCCGGCTTTGCTGGCGCGATCGACACGTCCTACGATGGTTGGACCGCACAGGCCTTTGGCGAGGTGGGCTACCGGATGGGCCTAGGCCCGGTGCAGCTGGAGCCGTTCGTTGGAGCCTCGGTGTTGCGGCTGCACACCGACGCCTTCCAGGAGGAGGGCGGGCCCGCAGCGCTCACCGGCTCCGCCCGGGATCAGGATCTGGCCACCACGACGCTGGGCCTGCGGGCCGAGGCCCGCCTGAGCGACACGGTCCCGCTGATCGTGCGCGGTCTCATCGGCTGGCGCCATGCCTATGGCGACGTTGAGCCAGAAGCGCTCCTCGCCTTCAGCGGCGGTGCCACAGCCTTCACGGTGGCGGGCACGCCGATCGACCGCAATGCGCTGGTGGCGGAGGCTGGGCTCGACTGGCAAGCCTCGGACACGATTAGCCTTGGGATTGCCTACTCCGGTCAGGTCGGTAAGCGGATCCAGGAGCATGCCCTCAAGGGTAACTTCACCTGGAGGTTCTAAGCCTTCACCGCCTCTTGTAACGACGAGCCCCGCTGAAGCCATTCAGCGGGGTTTCTTATGTCGGATGCGCATTAGTAAGGATCCCGTATCCATGCTGGGAGCCACAATGATCCAGATTGGGAGAGCAGAGTTCTCCACCCAACTGAATGAGGCAGCCGGCCAGGACCATCCTTGACCCAATCCCCGGAAAGCAGGTCATGATTGATACCTCGGAGCGTCCGCAGGAGACGCAAGGGTCTTGCAACCCCTCGAGCTGCCGCCAAATGAATCGAGCTTGGCCTGAGAGGCCTTTGCTGCTAGGATTTCTGTCATGATCAACCGCGTCGCCCTCCTTGCCGCAAATTTCATGTACCTGAGAGGGTGCACGGGATGGCTGTTGCGCTGATGCGTGTGTGATCATTCCGAGGACCCTCCCGAGGCGGGTAGGGTCCTAGGCTTCTGCTCTCCTCATCTCAACTGTGGAGAGCAAGCATGGACACAACTCCCCCTTCCCCGAAACACAAACCCACCCGCTCTCTGGCCGTTCTCTCGGTCAGAAGCATCGCCTGCCGGATGGTCCGCGTCCTCGGATGGGGCAAGCCATTCACTGATCGAGAGGCTCTGCAGAGCCTCAAGCATCTCAATGGTCGTGAACTGCACGACATTGGCATGTGGCGAGAGCCTGAACGCCGGACCGACACTTGGTGGCGAATGACCCCACCGCCTTGAGCGCCGCGGGCTTCTCTAGACTCAAGGGGGTTTTAAAACCCCTTGAGTTCCATAAGGTCCCGTTCCGCGAAATTCGACATCGACTTCCGCCACTTTGCAGCGTCTATCTGGCTCCGTATGCGGAGGCTGGATCAAGTCGGGCCTGCAAGTTGCGTTCATGAGGGTGCGCCTCAGGGTCAAAAAGCAGGGTCAGACTATGCTCTTCGCTTTTGGTAATTCTGACCCGATGGATTGCCGGCTCGTCGTGAATGTCTGTCTCTAACCGAACCGGGTGATGACCGGGGTCGATCACCTCAATTTCTATGACAGCATCATCCTCGAGCACGGCATGAGCCCACCCGGAGGCGGGGCTGAGAGCTAATCCGATGAGTACGAGCAGCCTGGAGCTCAGAGGCAAGCTAGGGCTACCCGCCGAGCGGTTGTAGGCGGTGCTGCCCACTGGGGTGGCGACCAAAGTCCCGTCGCCAATGACAGGGCGCGGACGCTCTATTCCATTCACAGTCAGGAGCAGTTTCGCTGACTGCCTGGTCTGCCGCACCAGGGTAATCTCGTTGATCCCGAACGCTGTCCTGACCCGCCCAGCGGCATCCGTACTTCCTGCTCGCAGGGGGGAGAGCTGAATGCTCGTTGCTGCCTGAATGCGCTTGGGGAGGTCCTCGACCCGAAAAGGCATTCGCCAGAAACCCAACAGAGTCTTCGTGCCTCATGGCGAAAACAGGCTTGGTGGATCCCTTCAGCACAGTGTGGAGCGCATGGAGAGCAATGCCATCTCCGCCGATGGGAACAACGCAGTCTGCCTCAGTAAGGTCAGACTGACCATACTCATCCGTAAGCTGCTTTAAGGCTCGTTGGGCTGCTGGCTTGGGCGAGGCCACGAACATGATCCGTATCGTCATGGGATGACCCTACCTGCTGTGAACTCATGTTCTAGGAGGCCCATGATGACATCGTCATGCCACTGGCCGTCGACGAAGGCGGCTTCACGCTCACGCCCCTCAATCTGAAAGCCACACTTTTGGTAAGCGCGGATCGCCCTGGTGTTGTAGGCGAGCACCCGGACACCGATCCGGTGGAGTTTCAGATCGTGGAAGGCATGGCCCAGGACCAGCATTATCGCCTGGGTGCCGAGTCCTTTGCCGAGGCACTGGGGGTCCAGGATTCCAATGGCCAGCGAGGCGCGCCGATCCTGCCTATCGATCCGGTCCAGGCGGACCTCTCCGATCAGCCGGTCCGTCGCGATCACCCACGCTCTGGGATGATCCATGAGGGTCTGAACCCACCTCGCGGCGCTCTCCGGAGTGGGAGGCCGAACGGCATCCTGGCTGACGCCGAACATTTCCACGATGTCCGGGTCATTGCCCAGCCTCAAGCGAGCCTCGACATCGCTGCTCTGAGCTTTGCGAAGGGTGATGCCTCTGCCTTCTAAGACAGGAATGGGCTCAAGCTGCATGGAGGCACCTTGATCAGTCCGTTTTTCTACTGAGAAACAACCCGGCTTCCTTTGCGACCTCAAGAACGCCCTTACCTTCCTCAAAGGCACGGGCAATGGCTTCCCGGAACTCGGTGAGTTGGGCCTCGCTGGCGCCGTCACCGGGCGGATAGGACGTGAGCGCCAGGAAGACATCCTCCGGCTCCGTGATACGCAGCCGAGCGGGGTGTTGCGCCATGGTGACATTTCCGAATTGGGACTACATCAACCGTTCGGCGGTTTCGAAGCCGAAGGCCGCGGCCGCCGGATCTGACGGGGGACTGCCGAACACGGTTGTCAGCTCATACATCCTGCGCATGTTGCCGGCGCCATTGGTTGTCACCGCCAGGAAACCTCCGGGCTTCAGCACGCGATACATCTCCGCGATACCCTTTGCCGGATCCGGCAAGTGGTACAGCATATGCATGGCGATCACTGCATCGAAGGATCCATCATCGAATGGGAGGACGGATGCGTCGGCTTGCTGGCCTTGGACTGATCTGAAGGTCAACGGTTTGCACCGTTGGGCTGCTTCCTCGACCATGCCGGGGGATAGATCTGCAAGGGTGAGATCAAGGGCTTCCAGTAAGCCATTGGCCGTTGCAGACCAGAACCAGCCCGGTCCGCAGCCGACGTCGAGGATGCGGTCTCCCGCTTCGAGCGGCAACTTCCCTGCGACCCACGGAAACCAGCCGACCTCGGCGATGGTGTACTTTGAGTTGATCCGCGCCCGGGCAGCAAGCTTTTGGCTATCGCTGTACTGTTGGGCCATGACCGAGGTGATTGACGACATGCTTCCTTCTCCTGCCCAGGCGGATATCCGCCGGTCATGCAAAGCTTAGATGCCCCAGGGGACTGTTCCACGAACCAGACACATTAGCAATTCAGTCCTGTCGCGATAGGATGATGAGGATTTAGCATGTTCCGAGGGGCTAGTTTCACGCGCCATCAGGTCGGTCTTCCCCGAATAACAGGGGCCCGGAGCTTACGATTCCTTGACCTGCGATAGGAGAGGTTGTGCACTGTCCCACCGTACCAAAGGCGTTCGTGTATCTCACGCGCGGCGAGCGCGACCTCCTGCTGGTCTCCCATCCGATGCACCCGGAAGCGGGTCTCCAGGTGCCGGCCGGAACCGTGGAGCCGGGCGAGGATCCTGAGGAGGCCGCCAGACGTGAGCTGCCCGAGGAGAGCGGGCTGAGCGCCTTCCGGATCGAGCGCTACCTCGGCGAGCACACCTACGACATGCGCCCGTTCGGCAGGGAGCAAGTTCACCGCCGCTTCTTCTTCCACGCGGTCCTGATAGGCGAGGCACCGGAGCGCTGGCGGCATGAGGAGCGTCACGCAGGCCCGGCGCCGATCCCCCTCGAGTTCTTCTGGTGGGATCTCGGCGCCGGTCGGCCGGATCTCATCGCCGGGCATGGCAAGATGCTCCGACATCTTCTGGATGGGTGAGGCAGGGGCAGCAGGAGAGGTCCGCCGGACTCCATGAGGAATGCGCCTGGGATGTTGACCCTGATCGGAACCGTTATTACTTTAGACCCATGATCGCATTCGCCCACACTCTGCGACTTCGCCTCCCGGTCGTTCCGACGGCCGGGTCTTTCGTCGTTTCCG
Organism: Microvirga lotononidis; assembly: GCF_034627025.1. Classification (NCBI taxonomy): domain Bacteria; kingdom Pseudomonadati; phylum Pseudomonadota; class Alphaproteobacteria; order Hyphomicrobiales; family Methylobacteriaceae; genus Microvirga; species Microvirga lotononidis. The sequence goes on from NZ_CP141049.1 coordinate 241,760, forward strand.
CGAAGTAACCTGGGCGACGCTCCTCTCGCGCGTTCGCCCGAACGCAGAGAGTTGAGCCATGAAAGCCGACTTCTACTGTGCCGTGATGTTCCCGTACCCGTCCGCGGCGGGGCTGCATCTGGGGCACTACTACAACTACGCCATCATCGATTCCTACTGCCGCTGGCTGAGGCACCGCGGCACGAGCGTCTTCCAGCCCTTCGGCTACGACGCCTTCGGGCTGCCGGCCGAGAACTACGCCCGCAAGGTCGGACGCAACCCGGCGGATGTGACCTACGAGAACATCGCGCAGTTCCGGCGGCAGATGGATCGCATGAACACCTGTTTCGAGGAGCGCCTGATCACCTGTGAGCCGTCCTACGTGAAATGGACGCAGTGGATCTTCACGCGCCTGCGCGAGCGGGGACTGGCCTACAAGGCCTGGGGCGAGGTGAACTGGTGCCCGTCCTGCGAGACCGTGCTGGCCAACGAGCAGGTCATCGATGGCCACTGCGAGCGCTGCGCCAGCGCGGTCGAGCGCGGTGAGATGAACCAATGGTACTTCCGGATCACGGACTACCGGGATCGCCTGATCGCCGGCCTGGATCGGATCGACATGCCGGATTCCACCAAGCGGATGCAGCGGGCGTGGCTGGCCGATCTGAGGGACTGGTGCGTCTCGCGCCAGCGGACATGGGGATGCCCGATCCCGATCGAGGGTGAGACGGACACCCTGGACGGGTTCGTGGACTCCTCGTTCTACTACCTGCGCTACCTGACCGACAGCGACACCGAGTTCCTGCCGGACGGTTGCTACCAGCCCGTGGACCTCTATGTCGGCGGGGCCGAGCACGCCTGCATGCACCTGATCTACACCCGGTTCATCCACATGGTGCTGTTCGACTTAGGTGTCGTCCCGCAGGAGGAGCCCTTCCGTAAGGTGATCCACCAGGGTGTCATCAGGAAGGACGGGGCGAAGATGTCGAAGTCCAAGGGGAATGCCGTTAGCCCCGACGACTACGATCCCGACGAGCTGCGGCTGTACCTGATGTTCATCGGCCCCTATTCCGAGGGCGGGGAGTGGTCCGACGAGCACATCACCGGGCAGCGCCGGTTCCTGTCACGGATGCGGCGGTGGCTGGAGAGCCGGGGATCCGACCGCATCGACCTGTCGGCCTTCGAGGAGCAGGTCGACCAGGACGTGCGGGCCTTCAAGTTCAACAAGGTCGTCAGCGGGTTCATGGAGTTCTACAACCGCCACAAGCACCTGCGACCGGACGAGGACACGGCCCAAGGGATCGAGGAGGTGCTGCGCGTCTTCGCACCGGGATTCCGAGCGGGCACGCAGTAGGCGGGTGGCGGGTGCCGCTCACGGTCCGATCCCTTCGACGACCCTGATCATCATAGGGGCGTTGCGCCCTTTCCAAGTACCAGTCCTGCCTCTAGGTTTTCCGTCCTACGGAATATGAGACGGGAAGGATCACGGGATGACTGTCTCGGAGCTCGACATCGTCAGACGCGCCTATGCCCGCCAGATGGTCGGGCTGCTCGGCAGCCCCAACGAGCGGCTGGAGCATGCCTTCGCGTCTGTTGCCCGTGAGCGCTTCCTCGGCAACGAGCCCTGGCTGATCCTGCATCGTCCGGACGGTGGATACGTGACTCTGCCCTCCAATGATCCCGTCTATTCCTACCAGGACGCGTTGTTCGCCCTCGCGCGGGAGCGGGGGGTGAATAACGGAAGCCCTTCGCTGCATGCACAGATGATCCATGCCCTCGATCCGGCCGTCGGGAGCACGATTGCGCATATTGGGGCTGGGTCAGGCTACTACAGCGCTATCCTGGCCGAGTTGGTCGGCCCCTCCGGCAGGGTGATAGCGGTCGAGTACGATCCGGATCTTGCCGAGCAGGCGCGGGCCAATCTTGCGGCATGGCCAAACGTTGAGATCGTTCAAGGCGATGGCGCTCTCTGTCCGCAAGGCAACGTGGATGGGATATACGTGAACTTTGCCGTCGAACGGCCGGCCGACCCGTGGATCGAGCACCTGCGTCCGAAGGGACGCTTGGTGTTCCCCATCGGGGTCGCGGGGCGGCCGCGATCACCGGGGGGCCCACGGCACACCCTGCGCGGCCGAGTCCTGCTCGTGGTGAAGAACGGGTCCGAGCATTCGGTCGAAATCATCAGTCCGGCCACCTTCGTCTGCGCGGAAGGCCAGCTTGCGGTCAACGAGGATGAGAGGGAGCGGCTTGCGGCTGCGTTCAATGGCGGTGGGGCCGAGTTCGTGAAGACGCTCGTCTGGAAGAAGCCCGTTGATCCATCGCGATGCTGGTACGCGGCGGCCGATTGGGCGCTCTCCTACGATCCGCCGCGGGAGTGACCATGCCGGCCCGGTATGTTCTCAAGGGCGTGAAAGGAAATGAGCGCACCTCGAACCTGTTCGCATATAGCGACCCGGATCTGCCCTTGGCACCAGGTGTGATCGACACATTGTCGGCCTTTATCGTCGGGACCTCGCCTACACAGGCGATCAAGGCGGTCCCATAACGCCATGGTTTCTCTACGTGTTGCAGCCTTCCAGCGCCGGCCGCTTTCTAATGATGTGAGTGGGGTCTTGTCCCAGCTCACGGAGGATCTGGAGGGGGGCCGCCAGCAAGAGGTTAACCTCGCTCTGTTTCCTGAATGCTATCTCCAAGGGTACGCCCCGGATCGGGAGACCATCGTTGCGCGCTCACTCACCTTAGACAACTCTGAGATCAGGGATGTTCTATCGGCGCTGGAGAGATACCCGACTACGATCATCCTCGGGCTGATCCAACGGCGAGGAGCCTCATTCCTCAACTCGGCCCTCGTGATCCGGGAGGGCGATTGCTGGGGACTTACGCCAAGACACATCCGAATGAACCTAGGTTTGATGCCGGATCGGATTATCCGGTCTTCGCCATCCATGATTGGATGTTTGGCATCAATATCTGCAACGACGCCAACTTTCCCGAGGCGTCCTTGAACGTCAGCCGCATGTCGTCCGAATTGAGAAACTGACACTCTAGTGCATTGTTCCTGCTGTCGTATGAGATTGTTGACGGCGTTCAAGGGGCTAACATGGCGAGCAGAACGTCGATCACAACAGAGCTTCGTCGCCTCGGCATGAGCGGTGGTGACGTGCTGATGGTGCATGCGTCGCTCAAGAAAATCGGCCCTGTGGTCGGCGGTGCGCACGCGATTGTCGGCGCGCTCTGCCATGCGGTGGCTCCAGCCGGGACCCTGATGGGCTATGCTTCCTGGGATCGCTCTCCTTATGGTGAGACCCTCAATGGGGCCCAGCTCGATGAAGAGATGCGTCACAATTGGCCGCCATTCAAACCTGACACTGCGAGAGTCTATCCTGGTTTCAGCTTGCTCAATCAGTTCCTCGTCGACACGCCCGGTGCGCTGAGAAGCGCGCATCCCGACGCATCGACGGTTGCCGTCGGTCCTCACGCCGCTGAACTCATCGAGCCTCACAGGCTCGGCCAGGCATTCGGCCCTGGATCGCCTCTTGAGCGCTTCGTCAAGCGGGAAGGGAAGGTCCTCATGTTCGGTGCACCACTCGACTCGGTCACCGTGCTGCACTACGCCGAAGCCATCGCGGACATCCCCACAAAACGGCGGGTCACTTACGAGATGCCGCTCCTCGGTCCAAATGGTCAGACGGTCTGGGAACGGGCAGAAGACTTCGACTCAAGCGGAATCCTGGATTGCTTCGCCAACGATGGTGAGATGGACGCTGTCGAGACGATCGCAAGGGCTTACGTCGCGTTGAGAAGGCATCAAGAGGGCAGGGTGGCGAACGCGCACTGCTACCTGCTCGACGCGCAGGACATCGTCTCGTTCGGCGCCAGCTATCTTGAGCAGCGGTTTGCCGGCTGGGCCGGCACGCCTGTGGAGGGGTCTTGAATGATCATCTGGCTGAATGGCCCATTCGGTTCTGGGAAGACGACGCTTGCTCAGAAGCTCCGCGAGCGGAAACCAAACCTGCTGTTGTTCGATCCTGAGGAAATCGGTTTCATCGTCAAGACAATGGTTCCCCAAGCTCCGAGCGGAGATTATCAGGACCTGCCGCTATGGCGGGGAATGACCGCCGCAGCGCTTATTGAGATTCGGAAGCATTACAGTCAAGACATCCTCGTGCCGATGACACTCGTCAGTCCCGATTACCTTGACGAGCTGCTCGGTGGTCTCAGGCGACGTGGTGAGGACGTCCTTCATGTCTTCCTCACCATTGATGAAGCGGTTCTGCGTGAGCGCATTGAACGCCAGATCATGGCTTCTGATCGCGCCCGGAATGAGCGGATCCGGGACTGGCGCTTGGCTCAGGTCAATCGTTGCTTGGCCGCACGGGAGATTATGCCGGATGGCACCCGGTTTCTGGACACCGGGCTCGACACGCCGGAAGTGTTGGCTGACAAGGTCCTGGGCTGGCTCGGAGCCGACGGCCACATTCCATCGGGGTCGGATTGAACCCGTGGGCATCGGCGTCCGGGGCGGGACAGCTATGGATGCGGTGAGCTGCGCTTACTCGCAGATTCTGGTTCTGCGGATTGTGACGTCACCGTAGGCGTCGATCCGCTTCCTTAAAACAACGCGACACTCATCCACGGGCGCAGGGATACCGACAATTCTCTCCTGGTATACAGGTGGTGGCAGGACCGGCTGCTCAGAGACGATCGGGACATTCCGGGGAGGGACCAAGGCAGGCCCCTCATAACCATCGCTATACTCCAGAGGGACAATCGGCGGTGGCCGCTGTGGCACCAGGACCGGCCCTTCATATTCACCAACAAAGCGCTGCTCGATCACCCGCCGGTCAATGACCCTGTGCTCGACCAGTCGGGCGTTATACGTTTCCTCCACCGCGAGCCGACGCTGGACTGCCGGGCGCTCCAGAACCGCCTCTTGATCCTCGAAGTATGGGGGGAGATCTGCGGCGACGGCAGCCGCTATACTCACCAGAGACGATCCACCGAGCACCATTGCAGCCAAGCCTATGCCGTGAGCGAGGCGGAAATGTCCTTAATTCTCGGAACTTTGGACGGTCAGGAGAGAATCCGCTGCCGCTCAGTATGCCAACAGCGGATAGCGAATTTGATCGCCTTTGAAGCACCGCCGACCTGGCAAATGGCTTCGGCGGCTGCGAGAAAGTCGTCCCTGTAGGTCCGGCGTGTGTAGATGGCGGAGTGGGTTTCGGACTGGCTAAACCCGGCTAGGCCCATTGCCTTTTGCAAACGCGGGAGAGGTCGATTGATCATAGGAGGTCTCCTGATCCAGATTTTTTGGGGTTTCGTCCTGGTCAATGGATCTCGAGATCACCGGATCAGATTGGTTTTGAATTTATCCTGCGTTCTTCAGATAGGGGCGGGCGTAGAGGTACCATAGGATGGCTCAGGCAGATCTCGACCTATTTGTATGTCCTGAGGTTCAGTTTCGAGTTTGCCTCGCACTTTTCCTGGAAAACCCATTGATCTGCCTCACCCCCAGAAGGGCGGATCTTATCCTCTGGTTGGGTGGATATGAAGCGGACGTTGGAGGAGCCCTGCGCTTTTCTGGAGTTGAGCCGAAGCGGCCCTTAGCTCAATGCCCGGAGCTTCGGCTGACGATTGACATGATCGTCTCGAAAAGCTCGTCCTGTGCCTGTCGCGCCGTAATCTCGCCGGTCACAGCGGCATGGGACAGGGCGTCGGCGGCCCCAAGCATCGCCCAGAAGGCGGCCTGCGCAATACCTCGCGGCCCAGTGGAAGCGGCCAGCGCTCTGCGGCACCTTTCAATGAAGGCCACCTGGTACTCCCGTTTCACCGCTTCCATCGCCGGCGAGCCCGCTAAGGCGGCCAGAACACCCGGCATCTCGCGCCCCTGCGTGAGGACGCATTCGACATAGGAGGTGGCAATAACCCTGGCTGTCGCTTCCAACGTCGGCTCGCTGGACCCAAGCGCTGCGTCGAAGATGGCCGTCTGTCGGGTGTCGAAATCCCTGTAGAGCGCGATCAGCAGGCCGTCGCGCGTGCCAAAATGATCATAGACGACTGGCTTCGTGACATCAGCCTCATCCGATAGCCTCGGGAGGGTCAAGGCGTCCGTGCCCTCCTCGCGCACCAGCCGCCAGGCCACATCCAGAAGTTGGCGATGCCGCTCCTGCCGGGATAATCGGCGGCGCGGCCTGAGCTTGGAGGCGGGTTCTCTCGTGTGGGCAGTTGACATGCTTATATACCATGCGTAACTTACGAAAAGTATATTATGTTTGGCTCTGAGCCGCAATCATTGACCAGGAGTGTTGCTATGCACGCCCTCATCGTCGTTGCGCATCCCGATCCCAACTCACTCACCCATAGTGTCGCCGGCCATCTTGCCGAGGGCGTGGCCTCCTCCGGTCATACGTTCGAAATCGCGGATCTTGCGGCGGAAGGCTTCGATCCGAGGTTCACCGCAGCCGACGTCGCTCTCTTTCGCAGGGAGGCGCCACCCCCTGGTGATGTTGCCGCCGAGCAGGCGAGGATTGATCGGGCTGACGCGCTCGTGCTGGCCTACCCCGTCTATTGGTGGTCAATGCCTGGGCTGCTCAAGGGATGGATCGATCGTGTGTTTGCCAATGGCTGGGCCTACGATGAGGGCTCGGATGGCAAGATTGTAAAGAAGCTTCGCCACCTTCAGGTCCACCTCGTTGCCATTGGTGGCGCCGATCTGCGAACTTATGCCCGTCACGGCTACTTTGGCGCCATGAGAACACAGATCGATCACGGGATCTTTGATTACTGCGGCGCACGTGTTGGGACGTCGGAGCTCCTGGTTCCAGCGGAAACGCAGGATCCCCGTTCTCATCCGGATGCTGCATATGCCATCGGCTGCAACCTCTTCAAGGCGTCGGAGCGACGCGAGGCTCCCGAGGCGGCATAAGCGCGTAGCTCGCGGGGCTGCCGACCCACCACGAACGCGATCTCGTTGCCCCCAGCAGCATCAGCCCCTCCAGCGTGGTTGGAGCCGCCAGGCCTCTGGCCGCTTGCACATCGTCCCCCGGCTTAAGGCACGCAACTTCTGAAGGTCGGGAAACGACACATTCGCGAACTAGGCCGAAGGTCTGTTGAGGAAGGGGACAGCAGACCTTCCTGGGTCGTGGGCAACTTCCTTAGATAACCCCAAGGAGACATTCCGGCTCAGCTATCCGCATAGACGTTACGGACCCCACGCGCACACACTCGGCCCATACTCAGGGCTTGCGACACAGCCCCAATCGAGAAGCTCAGTCGAGCGTCTGCCGAAACCGCAGAACGGCGATGATCATCGCCGCCAGTGTGAAGGCGGCGAGCGCCAGCACGTCGACCTGAAGATCCATAAAGCCAGCCCCTTTCAGCATGACGCCGCGCACGATGCGCAGGTAGTGGGTCAGGGGCAGGATCTCGCCGATGGTCTGCGCCCACACCGGCATGCCGCGGAACGGGAACATAAATCCTGAGAGCAGCATGTTCGGAAGAAAGAAGAAGAACGACATCTGCATCGCCTGGAGCTGGCTCGTGGCGATGGTCGAGAAGGTGTAGCCCACTGACAGGTTGGCCAGGATGAACAACAGCGTCAGCGCTACGAGAACCGGGAGGCTGCCGATGATGGGCACGCCGAAGAGAATCTTGGCGGCCCCGAGGATCAACCCCGCCTGCATGCTGCCAATTGCCAGGTAAGGGCCAATCTTTCCCAGCATGATCTCGACGGGGCGGATCGGCATGGCAAGCAGGCTCTCCATAGTGCCGCGCTCAACCTCCCGCGTGACCGAGAGCGCCGTGAAGATCAGCATGGTCAGCGTCAGGATTGTGCCCATGAGGCCGGGTACAATGTTGAGGCGTGTCTCGCCGGCCGGGTTGTAGCGGCGGTGAATGCGTAATTCGTAGGGCAGGGGCTTCGGCGCGAGATTAGCCACCGATCCGGTGAGCTCGCGAGAGAAGACGCTCGATGATAGACCCTGTAAGGCCGACACCGCGCCTCCGGCCGCCACGGGGTCGCTCGCATCCGCGATCACCAGCACGGCGGGGCGTTCGCCGCGGATCAGGTCGCGGCCGAAATGGGCCGGGATCTGCACGCCGAACTGGACCCGGCCCGACAGGATGAGATGATCGAGCTCCTCCTCGCTCGCAGCGCTCGCCTGGATGTCGAAATATTCGCTCACCTGCATGGCCGCCAGAAAGGAGCGTGCAAAAGAGCTCTCGTCCTGAATCAGTACTGCGGTCGGCAGGTGTTTGGGGTCGGTATTGATGGCGTAGCCGAACAGGAAGAGCTGGAAGAGCGGGATGAAGATCATTGTCGCAAACGTAATGCGGTCGCGACGAAGCTGCAGCAGCTCCTTGATGAAGGCGGCGTAGATGCGTTCCATCGAAGCCTGGAGGCCCTGCGTGTGCCGCGGGATGGCCGCTCCGACGCTCATGCGAAATTATCCTTCGTGCGACTCATCAGGTCGATGAACACATCCTCGAGACTTGCATGGCCTGGGGTCCAGACCTGTGGTCCGCTCTCCCGCAGGTCATGTGTCGCCGCGTCGAGCCGTTTCGCATCGCGTCCGCTCACGTGCAGCGCCGTACCAAAGGGCGCCACCATGTCGACGCCGGGGAGAGACTTCAGGTGCTCGGCCAGGCCCGCGAGCTCTGGACCCGTGACATTGTAGGTGGTCAGGTGCGCGTTCGCGATCACCTCATCGACCGAGCCCTGCGTGAGCAGGTCCCCATAGGCGATGTAGGCAATCTCGTGGCAGCGCTCGGCTTCGTCCATGTAGTGGGTTGAGACCAGCACCGTGATGCCCTCATGGGCCAGCGTGTGGATCTCATCCCAAAAGTCACGGCGGGCCTTCGGATCGACGCCGGCGGTCGGTTCATCGAGCAACAGGAGTTGTGGGCCCGGCAAGATGCAGGCACCAAGCGCCAAGCGCTGCTTCCAGCCCCCCGACAATTCACCCGCGAGCTGCTCGGCGCGGTTCTCGAGCCCGAGCCGGCGGATCGCGCCGCCAGCCGCCGCGTGCGGATCGGCGATGTTGTAGACACGAGCAACGAATTCGAGATTTTCGCGGATCGAGAGATCGGCATAGAGGGAGAAACGCTGGGTCATGTAGCCCACGTGGCGTTTGATCTCGACCGACTGCGTGCGGATGTCATAGCCCAAGCAGATGCCACGCCCGTCGTCCGGCGTCAGCAGCCCGCAGAGCATACGCAGCGTGGTGGTCTTGCCGCTGCCGTTGGGGCCAAGAAAGCCGTAGATCAGCCCGCGACGGACCTGCATGGATAGATTTCGCACCACAGTCCGGCCACCGAAAGATTTGGTGAGCCCATGCACGTCGATGACGACGTCGGACGAGCTCGCGGACAGGGCGGCCGGGCCGGTGCTCATGATCCTGCCTCCGTCTCGATTGGCGTGACAGTCACAGGCAGGCCGATCGGCAATTCGGCACCGTCGACGGGGCGCGCCTCAACCCGGAAAACAAGCTTGGCGCGCTCCTCCTCGCTGAAGACAATAGGCGGAGTGAACTCGGCCTCGCGGGCGATGAAGCTGATCCGTGCCTGGAGGCGCGTTGGGCAGCTGTCGCATGAGAGACCAACGAAGGTGCCCAGCGCAAGGGTGGAGAGGCGCGGCTCCGGAACGTAGAAGCGAATGCGCCGGTTCTCCGGCGGCAGCAGCGCGAGGACCGGTTGACTGGCACTCACCGTTTCGCCAGCGCGGAAATAGACGTCCTGGACCTGGGCTGCGGCGGGCGCGACCACCTGGCGACGGGCGAGGCGTGTCTCGGCTTGGCGGAGAGCCGCCTCAGCAGCCTGTACGGAAGCTTCGGCGGCCCTGATCTCGGCGGTACGGCCAGTGATCTGTCCAGCCTCAATTTGGCGCTGCGCCTCTTCCACGGCAGCCTTGTCGCGCTCGAAGGCGGTGCGGGCCTGATCGAACTGGGCCTTAGAGGCGATGCCACGCTCGAAGAGAGTATGTTGCCGGTCGAGCTCGGCTTGTGAGAGGCTGAGCTGCGCTTGTGCCCGCCCCTCTTGGGCCTTCAGAATTGCGATCTGCTCCGGGCGCTGCAGAGCAGTCTGGAGATCGGCCAACTGGGCTCTGGCCTGATGCAGCCGCGCCTCGGCTTCGTTGCGCTGAGCAATCTGCATGGAGGATTCGAGCCTGAAGAGCAGTTGGCCTTGCGTGACCCGGTCGGCGGAATCGACCGCAAGCTGTTCGATGCGCCCGCCGTCTTCCGGCGCCATGAAGATCAAGTAGCCTTCGACGTAGCCCTGAAAGCCGGTGTCGCTCGCCTGTGGGCGCAGCAGGAACCAAGCACTGGCCCCGCCCGCCAGGAGCAGGACCGCAAGAGTAGCGATGGCCAGCCTGCGTTTCATGACGAGGGATCTTTCAGCGCCTTCATCATGAGAGCGAGATGCGCCTCCAGCATCGCGCCAACATCGATCGGCTCAAGTCGCTGGAACAAACTCGTCCAGAGAAGCGCCACCAGCCCCGGCGCGATGGCAAGCTGGGGAAACCGCACGAGCTCGTCCGAGCGGAACTCGCCGCGGGCGACGCCGCGCTCGGCAATGGTGCGCAGAAGTCCCAGACCGCGGCTGATGACCTCGCGATGATAGATTTCCGCGAGTTCGGGGAAGCGGGACGCCTCCCGCAGCAGCAGGCGCACGATATCGCCCCGACGGGTGCCAAGCACCTCCTGGTGCAGGAAGGCAAAGAGGGCCTTGAGTTGCTCCTCGGCTGGGATGTCGAGGGCGAGGACCTTTTGCTCGATTGTTGCGATCGCTCCACCGATTCCGGATTGTGCCAGTGCCTCGAATAGCGCCTGCTTGGATGGCACGTAGAGGTAAATCGTGCCCTTGGCGACGCCGGCCCGGGCGGCCACGTCGTCGAGGCGGGCTTCTGCGAAACCATTGTCCAGGAAGACGTCGAGCGCGGCGTCGAGGATCGCCTGAAGCTTCGCTCGGCGCTCGCTCTCGCTTCGGGCGGGGGTATTCTTGAAAGCATGCCGCTTCGTCGCCATTGCCTACCGTCTCGCTTATGACTGACTGGTCAGTCATTTTACTCCGTCCGCAGTTCTGTGTCGAGGCGTAAGCTCGCTGGGTGGGAAGAGCCCAACGAGCGACTGCGGAATGTCTCTTCTTGGCGATGTTGAAAAATTCTCGGGTGCTGCTTCGTCTGCCTATACGTGGCGCCTGAGGGGCCGATCAGACTGTGAATCAGCACCGAATGCAGACCCTTTAGCCATTTGCAGTTAGGCATATGACGTCGCTAGCGAATTCATGGCGTCAGCGGGGTCATCGTCGGCGCCGATCGTAACCCCGCTGGATTTCTGGGTTGGGTCGCTCAACCAAGGCGTTGCGCTTCCCCAAGCAGGGGTCGAAGCTTCGGTGCCGATTCACAGGCAGCCAAACGCTGATTGGATCAGGGGCCTTGCGCCTGCCCCGCGATTTACCTGGGTTGGGCTTTGATGTCTTCGCCATGCCATCGATATGGATGCTCGTGAGGCAACGATCCAGGAGCTATTCCGGGAGAACCGTAGACCAGCCTGCCTCTCCGATCATCAGGACAGCAAGGGCTGTGGTGATCCCCGGAGGTCTGCCTGAGCGCCCAGTCTGCTCGACGACTGGACCTTCGCTCCAGCCTTCAGCCTTGCGTTCTCGACCCGGAGCGCATCGACCTTCTCCACATGCTCCCGGTTGGCGCGGGTCAGTTCTTTGATTTCACCCTTCAGGTCCGCGATCTCAGCTTTCAGTTCTTCACGCTCGGCGGTAAGGCCATCCTCGTGTCTAGCCTGGGCCTGGAACTCACGAATTTGCTGCTTCTGATCCGCAACCTTCTCTTGCAGCGTCCTGATCTGCTGCTCAGCTTTCGCGAGCAGTCGCTTCAGGTCCTTTACCTGCTGCTCGGCCTCACCGGGTTCGGTGAGCTTTCGGTCTGAGCCGGTGCGAATCATGATCTGGTGGACCTTTCTTGATCTATGCCTCAGAAAGAACAAACATAGAACCTATATCAGGGTCAAGTCACGCTTTGACCTCCTGCATCTTCCTTCGAGTTTGCTGCGAGCCGTCCGAGAGATCGGTTTTGACAGCCTTGGTAGGGATAGGGGCGGAGAAGCTCCATCTCGTCAGCAGCGCCATCCAGCGATAAAGTCGAAGAGGCTGGGAATTACTCCTGGCAGGCACCATGAACCAGATGTTCCGACCCGCACAGGCCGACCAGCGACCTGCCCTGGAGACCCTCGCGGGCTCAGTCGAGCGCGTCACCTTCCACAATGCGGACAATGGCTTTGCCGTCCTGAAGGTGCATACGCGGGGCAAACGTGACCTTGTGACAGTCGTGGGCCATACCCCGGCGGTGTCGGCCGGGGAGTGGATCACGGCAAGCGGACTATGGATCAGCGACCGCACGCACGGCCTCCAGTTCAAGGCCGAGGTTCTGAAGACCACCCCGCCGACTGGGGCAGAGGGCATTGAGAATTTGTGGAAGGGCCGATGCTCGTTTGCGAGTTGATGGGCCGGGTGATCGCGAGGATGTGCTCCGGCTCCAAACTGCCGGGGCTGCTCGATCTCTCTCTGTCCCGCCCGTTGGTGACGGTGCCGCTCGGCGTCAAACTGCTGAAGGTCACCCCAAAAGCAGTGGACCTCATGCTGCAGCAGTTAGGCGGGGCCCTTCTGCGGGAACTCACGGGCCGGACCCGCTATCGAGCGTGGGGCATCGTCTAACAGCCGCCGACATCAGTTCTCTAGCGCCACATTCCCCGCATCTTGGCTCCAATGTCGATGCGAACGTCTCTGGTGAACGATGGTCCGGTTGGTTGTTCCGGTGCGACCAGCGGCCATGATCTCTTCTCAAACTGTTTCAGGAGGGCGCTTGGAATGAATCGGGTGCGGGCGGCATAAACATGACGATCACCCGTGGCGGGTTGTTGATGGGTGAAGAACCGCTGCGGCACAACGAGGTGTAGACTGTCCTTGGCCCGCGTCATGGCGACGTAGAGAACCCGCCGCTCCTCCTCGATCTCCGCCGTGGTGCCGGTACCGAGATCGGACGGGATGCAGCCATCGACCACGTTCAGCACGAACACCGACTTCCATTCCTGGCCCTTGGCGGAATGGATGGTCGACAGGATCAGGTAGTCCTCATCGCGCAGAGGCACTCCAGCCTGATCGCTCGTGGCATCCGGCGGATCGAGTGTAAGCTCGGTCAGGAAGCGCTCGCGGGAGGTATAGCCTCCTGCAATCTGCTCCAACTGGATCAGGTCGGCTTTGCGGGTCGCGGCATCATCGTGCATACGCTCGAGGTGGGGCTCGTACCAGGTTCGCGCCTGTTCGAGTTCCGCCGGCCATCCTGGGGTGCCCGCGCGAAGCTGTGCAATCGTGTCGACAAACCGGTGCCACTCGTCTCCTGCCCGGGGCGGGGAAGGCACTTCCAGCAGCGCTCCGATCGGATCGGCGGCGTCATGCATGCGATCGAGCACGCGCTGAGCCGAGGTCGGCCCGACGCCGGGCAGAAGCTGCATCAGCCGGAAGCCGGCGACCCGATCGCGTGGGTTCTGGACGAAGCGCAGCATCGCCAGCACGTCCTTGACGTGGGCGGCGTCAAGGAACTTGAGGCCCCCGAACTTCACGAAGGGGACGTTACGGCGGGTCAGCTCCACCTCCAGCGGTCCACTGTGATGGGAGGTGCGAAACAGCACCGCCTGCTGCTTGAGACTCATCCCGTTCTCGCGGTTCGCCAGCACCTGCTCGACCACGTAGCGGGCCTGATCGCCCTCGTCGCGCACGGCCACCAGCTGCGGCCGCTCGGCAGAGGTTCGGTCTGTCCAGAGGTTCTTGGTGAAGCGCTCCGAGGCGAGCTCGATCACCGCATTGGCCGCGGCCAGGATCGGCTGGGAGGAGCGGTAGTTGCGGTCGAGGGTGACGATCTCAGCTGGCGGACTGAACTGCGCCGGGAAATCCAGGATGTTGCGGACGGTCGCAGCGCGGAAGGAATAGATCGACTGGGCATCGTCTCCAACAACCGTCAGCCCCTGGCCGTCGGGCTTGAGGGCGAGCAGGATCGAGGACTGCAGCCGGTTCGTGTCCTGGTACTCGTCGACGAGGACATGATCAAAGCGCCCACCCAGTTCGGCTGCGATCGAGGGTTCGGCGGCCATCTGGGACCAGTAGAGCAGAAGGTCGTCGTAATCGAGCACGTTCTGGCGCTGTTTGGCCTCGACATAGGACGCAAACAACTGCCGCAACTCGGTGGTCCAGCCGGCGCACCATGGATACGAGGCTCGCAGCACCTCCTCGAGGGCCGTCTCGGCGTTCACGCAACGGGAGTAGATCGCCAGACAGGTGCCTTTGGCGGGAAAGCGGCTCTCCGTCGAGGAGAACCCGCGTTCGTGCCGGACGAGGTTCATCAGGTCAGCCGAGTCCTCGCGGTCATGGATCGTGAAGGCAGGGTCGAGACCGATTTCGGGCGCGTAGTCGCGCAGGAGCCTAGCGCCGATGCCGTGGAACGTGCCGGCCCAGGTGAGGGCGTCGGTCATCACGCCAGCGCTCTGTCCCAGAACCTGGCTCGCGATCCGCTCGACCCGGCGCGCCATCTCGGCGGCGGCCCGACGGGAGAAGGTCAGCAGGAGGATGCGGCGGGGATCGGCGCCGTTGACGATCAGATGCGCCACCCGGTGGGCCAAGGTGTTGGTCTTGCCCGATCCTGCCCCGGCAATCACCAAGAGCGGGCGCGGCGAGGGCGGAGCCCTCCCGTCGTTGACACCATGTTCCACTGCCCGCCGCTGCTGTGGGTTGAGTTTGTCGAGATAACCGCCCGAAATGGACACTGACGAATCGCCCCCTGCTTCTTCTCGGACGATTGATCCTTGTTTCTGGTTTTGTTCGCAAGGGAAGATGGGCTGCTCCCGATCCAAATCCTGTTGGGAGGGGTGTGATCTTCGGAACGGCAGACAAGTTTGGTAAGGGACTGCAGATTACCGTGCAGCGGCGTCGTTCCTAGGGCCGGAGAAAGAGCCATGAGAGGCATTCTGCTTGCCGCGGTTGCGATTGTCTTTGCCCCCGCCGCAACTCTGGCTGACGGACTGAGCCTCGCAGGTTCCCTGTGGCAATGCACCCGCGCCTCTGACCGATCTCAGTTCGTCATCACCTTCTATCCGGGTGGTGGTGTCGGGGGAGGGGAGTTCGAGAACGACGAGGTGAGCCCCTACATCTTCGATTCCTCCCGAACCAAACCGGGCCAATGGCCGGGCCAGTGGAGGCAGACAGGCCGGCGCTTCACCTGGGCGTTCCCCGATCAGAGCATGCGGATCGACGGGAGCTTTTCAGGCCCGGGGCGGGCCACTGCGCGGCTCAGGGGCACCGAGACCTCGTCGGGAGAACGCTCGGCGATCACCTGTACCGCCCTGTCCAAGCTGCCAAAGATCGGGGAGGGGTTGGTCATTCCCAAGAACGGTCGGTTCATCAACCTGGATCGGGAAGAAGGCGAACTGAAGGTGCCAGCGGGGATCTCGCTGCAGGAGCCAGGAGGACGCTAGGAGTTACGATCGCGGTGAGCAGAGCTCAGTCGCATCTCGGTGCTCGGCCGAGCGACTTCGGCATTTCGATGTGATGGTCTCCAGTCCTACAACTGTGGCGAGCCTGCGACACAATGTTCGCCCTGATCCGCTTGCCAATTGTATTTCAGTCCTTATATCAGGCTTACCCCAGCGGACATCGTATGTGGACTTCGTGAGCGACGGGCGTCACCGTGTGCTCCGATGAGACCGTGCCGGACGGATGTACTCCAGCACGAGCTGTTCCTGCGCTTGTCTGACGATGCGAGCGCCCGTCTGGTACCCCATTAGCCCAGGCCCGTAGTGCGCGAGGCGGAGGTGCGAAGGCACCCTGTCCGTACGCCCCGGAGCCTGGGCTTTTCCATTTTCTGTCAGGTCCTGATGAGAGCAGCGCGAGCCCTACTGATATTCCCCTCGGATCGCAGCAATCAGCATTTCGGCGGCGAGTACCGCCCCATTACCGCGGATCGTCATAGCGATTGCGAACGCTCTCTCGCGAGTATCCGCCGCTAATGCCGTCCTGAGCGGGACAAAGAGCGACCCGGCACTCGGAATCGGGCCATCGTGCGCAGCACCAATGCCGAGTCCGATGACACGACTGGCCCAAAAGGGCTGGTCGGCGACTTGAGGCACCACCACCTGAGGCGCGCCAGCGCGGGCAGCTGCCGTGGTCGTTCCGGCGCCGCCATGGTGCACGACGGCGGCGACCCGGGCGAAGAGCGCCTGCTGGTTCACCTCGCCGACAACGAAGCAGTCTCCCTGATCATCGATCAACGCGAGATTGGCCCAGCCCTGGGCGAGGATCACGCGCCGGCCTTGTGCCCGGACTGCTTCGATGGCCACGCGAGCAGGGTCCTCCGCCGCGTGCATAGCCATGCTGCCGAAGCCGACATAAACCGGAGGCTCTCCAGAAGCGAGAAATGCCTCCAACTCGGCTGGGAGCTGACGGGTGTCCGGCAGGATCCACGCCCCTGTCTGCACCGCATCGGTAAGGTCAGCCGGACGCCATGGGCCGAGAACCGGGTCTGATGCCAGCCATGGCCGGTGTGTGAAGACATGGTCGCGGACATTGTCGAAGGTCGGCAGGCCGATTGCGGCGCGGTGAGTGTTGACCGATTCACCGAAGAGCGCGTTCTTCGCCTGGGCGTTGAACGCCCACAGAGCCAGATTGTCGGTCAGTTCCGGCGGGTGCGGCCAGCCGGGGTATTCCATGGGTGGGTGGTGCGGCGAGGGCACCATGAGCGGGCAAAAGGCCGCCCAGCTAAAATGGATCCCCTGCGTTTCAGCCACGGCCTGCGCCGCTGCTACCGACGGGAACAAGCCGGTCGCCACAATGGCATCGCAGCCCTCGGCCGCCTTCGCAATCGCCTCATATTGGGCCGGCACCATCTTGGCCGCCAGCTGGCGCAGGCGCAGGCCGGACTGCTTCGCCTCCTCAATCCATTGGCGCACCGGCATGAAGGCCGGTGCTAGCGGCACGTCCTCTCGTTCCAGCAGATCGACGAATTCCGCGTCAGTCGGAGCAGATATCACTGCCTCCACGCCCATCGACTGCAAGGCCAGGCCAAGTGCCACCAGCGGCTGGACATCCCCACGTGACCCATAGGTCGACAACAGTACACGCATTTTCTCTGCTCCCTCATGTGTGATCGAGGGCCGCGTTTATGGAGTACGACCGGGGGCTTGCCGCAAGCCGGGGGTCCGCTACAAAACAATAATGGAAGGGCGTGACCGCTCTTCCATAGCCCTTCAAGCTATAGACGAACGTGCGCTAGGCAATGCTGCGACCGCGTGGAAAGTCGCCCGCGGCGAACTAACGATCGTCAGACGCCTAGGACTGAAGAAGCTTCGATGTGCTAAGGGCAACGCCGGTCGCAGCAAAAGCAGCCGTATTGTCGAAGATGCACCATGCTGCTCGGCTGGCCTCTACATGGTCCCGAAGGGTCTTGACAGTTTCTGCGATGACGTCTTGTGAGTAAGCCGAGTAGTACATCTTGGGCGACCCATGCAGGCGGTAGTAGACCAGCCCAGTCCAGCCGCCCGGAGTACCGGCACTCGGATGAGGTTTGGGATCGGCCGCCACCCGTGCGATCCGGTGCTCCACAAGGAAGGCGTCGACATCGGCCGTGAACCATGAGGCGTGCCGCGGCTCCCAAACGAGATCTCCGGCGAAGGACTCTCGAAGCCTCTCAACGAATGATCGAACGTCCGCAGGGGCGAACTTCAGGCTCGGAGGAAGCTGGATGAGGATCGGTCCGAGCTTGTGCCCGAGTCCGGCGATTTCTTCCAGAAAGCGCTGCAACGGCTCGTCAAAATCGCGCAGACGGGCTTCATGGGTGATCGTCTTCGGCATTTTCACGGCAAAGCGGAAGTGCTCCGGGACATCACCGGCCCAGCGCTGATACGTCGACACGCGGTGCGGACGATAAAACGAGGAGTTGATCTCGACGCTGTCAAACCGGCTCGCATAGCGCACGAGATGGCTGCCCTCACTTGGGAAAGCGTCATCGTACTGCTTCGGGATCGCCCAGGCGGCGGTCCCAACAAAGATGCGGTGTTCACTCCTACCCAACATCAGGGCACCGGGCTGCCAGGAGTCAGCCTCGCTTGAGCTTTCCAGCCGCTGCGTCGAGCTTCTCGCGGCTATTCCCGTGCTCTTTGACCAACTCTTCGGCCTGCGCAACACTGATGCCGTGTTTCCGGGCAAAGTAGCCGACCTCGTATTCTTCTCCGCCGGCGACCCGGCCTCGGTCGGCACCGCCGCGATTGGCTTTGTCATCAGACATTTTGTTACTCCTTACACAACAACCACGTTTCAAAAATGCGCCACGATGGAGAGTGGTTTCCTGGGCCGTTAACCGGCCCCGAGACTCCTGTGGAGAACTCGGAACGAGTCATTTCGGGGCGACGTTGCTGACTCGTGACGGTACCGGGCAAGGTTGCCAGACCCGCCACACAGTAGCGTATCGCTGGGAGTTCTACCCATGGCTGAACGGACGGTTTGGAAAGGTCACATCAAGCTCTCTCTCGTGTCCTGCGCGGTCGGCCTCTATCCCTCCACCTCCTCAGGCGGCAAGATCCGCTTCAACACTCTCAACCGTAAAACCGGCAACCGCGTGAAGCGTCAGTTCATCGACAGCGAGACCGAGGAAGTGGTCGAGAGTGAAGACCAGGTCAAAGGATTCGTGGTCGGGAAGGGCAGCTACATCCAGGTCGAGGACGAAGAACTCGACGCCCTGAAGCTGGAAAGCACCCACACCATCGACATCGAGAGCTTTGTGCCGCGCGAGGAGGTCGACGAGCGCTTCCTCGACACCGCCTACTATATCGCCCCGGCCGATAAGGTGTCCAACGAAGCCTTTTGCGTCATTCGTGATGCCATCCGCGACAAAGGCATGGCTGGCATTGCCCGCATTGTGCTGGCGCGGCGTGAGCGCATGATCCTGCTTGAACCGCTAGATGAAGGACTTGTCGGAACAACACTGCACGCAGCTGATGAAGTGCGTAACGAGGACAAAGTGTTCGATGAGATCAGTGAGGTCAAGTATCCCAAGGAGATGAAGGATCTCGCTGCTCACATCATCGACAGCAAGGCGGCCCACTTCGATCCGAAGCAATTCGATGATCGTTATGAGGAAGCGGTCGCGGAGTTGTTGAAGTCAAAGCAGGCCGGCAAGCCGCTGAAAGAGGAGCCGTCCGAGAAGCCCTCGAACGTTGTCAATCTGATGGATGCGTTTAAGCGCAGCGTCTCGGCCGAGAAGGCAGGGTCCGCTGGCAAGAAATCTGCTCCGGCGAAGAAAGCCGCGGCAAAGAAGGCGCCGAAAAAGCCCGCACCCAAGGCTAAGGCGCGCAAGGCCGGGTGACCCTGACGTCCCGTGTTGCGTAGGAGAGTATCATGGTCGCGGTCCCACCTCGTCTGAAAACCAGGAAGGCCCCGTCGCGAAGCCGGGCCACCACGAAAAGAGCCTCCGGTTCGCTCGCCACCTACCGGGCGAAACGCGACTTCTCTATCACGAGCGAACCCAAGGCGGCGAGAGCCAAGTCCCAGGGCAACCGCTTTGTGGTGCAGAAACATGATGCTCGCCGCTTGCACTATGACCTGCGGCTGGAGCTTGATGGGGTTCTCAAAAGCTGGGCGGTGACGAGAGGACCGAGCCTGGTCCCGGGCGAGAGGCGCCTCTCGGTGCATACCGAGGATCATCCCCTGAAGTACATCGATTTCGAGGGCGTCATTCCGGCTGGCCAGTATGGCGGCGGGACGATGATCGTCTGGGATCAGGGCCGCTGGATTCCGGAAGGCGATCCGCATGCCGATTATGCCCGTGGTCGTTTGACGTTCACCCTTGAGGGCGACCGTCTCAAGGGCAAGTGGCACCTCGTGCGGACCCGCGGCAAACCGGGCGAGAAGAATGAGCAGTGGCTGCTGCTCAAGTCCGACGATGAGGCTGCTCGGACCAGTGAAGATCCGGACATTTTGGCGCAGGAGACGACTTCGCTCAAATCAGGCCGGAGCATTGAGGAACTGGCTGCCCAGGGCGCCATCCGGGTCGATCATGCTGCACGCGAAAAGGTGGCCAGATCCAAGCCGCAGAAATCGCGACGACCCTTGAAGGTCAAAGGTGCAAAGAAGGGTATTCTGCCAGCCTTTGTCGAACCGGCATTGGCACAATTGGTTGAGAGTGCCCCAAGAGGTGGCACCTGGCTTCACGAGATCAAGCTCGATGGCTATCGCATGCAGGCCCGCATCGATGCAGGCCAGGTCCAACTTCTGACCCGCAAGGGCCTCGACTGGACTGCGAAGTTCAAACCAATCGCAAATGCCCTCAAAGAATTGAAGATCCCCTCAGCATTGCTTGACGGCGAAATCGTCGTGGAGGATGAGGCAGGTGTAGCAAGCTTCTCGGCGCTCCAGCAGGAGCTAAAGGGCGGGAAAGGCGAGCGCTTCGTCTACTATGTCTTCGATCTGCTTTATCTCGACGGAGAGGACCTGAGGAAGGCGACACTGGCAGACCGCAAGGCGGTCTTGCGGCTCCTGCTTGATGACCTGCCTCAGGGTGGCGCCATCCGCTTCAGTGAACATCTTGAGGAGGATGGCGCAACTCTCGTGCGGCACGCGTGCCGGATGGGTCTGGAGGGGATCATCTCCAAGCGCGCCGATCAGCCCTACAGATCGGGACGAGGCGACGACTGGGTCAAGTCGAAGTGCACGCAGCGCCAGGAACTGGTGATCGCCGGCTACCTGCCATCAAGCGCGAGCAAGAAGGCTGTGGGCTCGCTCGTCATGGGGGTCTATGAGGCTGGCAAGCTTATCCCTGTCGGTCGCGTCGGCACCGGCTTCACATCGGAGGTCGCGGGCGCACTCTACAAGACCCTCACGTCGATCGAGATCAAGGCCTCGCCCTTTGCCAAGAAGCTCCCTGCCACCGCAAGCCGTGGGGTGAAATGGGTGAACCCGGAACTGGTTGCTGAGGTGGAGTTCCGCGGGTGGACCCATGACGGCATGATCCGGCAAGGCTCCTTCCAAGGGCTGCGCGAGGACAAGGATCCGCGGGACGTCGTGCGGGAGACAACAGTGCAGGGCTCTCGCGACACAAGCCCTGGTGCTGCGATCCTTGAGAAGGCCCATCTCACGCATCCAGACCGCGTGCTGTGGGAGGACGAAGGGATCACCAAGCTCGGGCTCGCAGAGTTCTATACGGAGATCTCCGATTGGATCCTGCCGCACATCGTGAACCGGCCGCTGTCGCTCCTGCGCTGCCCAGGCGGATCGCAGAAGGAGTGCTTTTTCCAGAAGCACGCCTGGGCGGGCCTTGATGAGGACCTGATCCAGCGGGTCCGCGTCGGAGAGGATGAGGCTGTTGCGATCCAGGATCTGTCCGGGCTTTTCGCCTTGGTGCAAGCCGGCGTTCTTGAGATTCACCCATGGGGCTCAACGCTGAAGAACCCGGAGAAACCCGATCGGCTTGTCTTCGACCTGGATCCAGGGGAGGGCGTCAGCTGGGATGGGGTCGTACAAGGCGCAATCGACGTGCGTGATCATCTGCAGGGTATTAGCCTTGAGAGCTTCGTCAAAACCTCTGGAGGCAAAGGTCTGCACGTTGTCGTGCCGCTCCGCCCAAAAGCTTCCTGGGAGGAGGCCAAAGAGTTCGCTGATAGCGTCGCAGCAGCCATGACGAAGGCAAGCCCGGCTCTCTACACGGATACTATGGCGAAGCGGGCCAGGACGGGCCGGATCTTCATCGATTACCTGCGGAATGGGCGGGGGGCGACAGCCGTGGCGCCCTATTCTACCCGAGCCAGGGCTGGCGCTCCGGTGTCCACGCCAGTGACGTGGGAGGAACTGTCGACGATCCGCAGCGGCAATCAATATCGAATCAGCAATCTGGCCGCGCGCTTGCTTCATCTTCAGGATGACCCTTGGGGCGAGTTTGGAAACATCGACCAAGTGATCCCGAAATCCGGGACACGTTCTTAGGCAACACGGGCCTGTTCAGCACAGGTCAGGCAATACATCGTGAAGCAAAAGCCCGAGGACGTTATTTGCGCCGTCCCGCCGTTGCGAGATCCTCAACGAGCCTTTAACAAGCCAAAATCCAACAGGCCTTCTGCTACAATGTTATGAAAGTCGTTCGATGCAGGACAGGATTGAGGTCAACCACTACGGCTCCCGCTTCAGGGACCATTGGAAGGTCCGTGAAGGAACCTTGGTCTCAACGTCCTTGCCGAAGTCGACAGGCGTGACGATCGCCAGGGTTACCGCCGGGGCGAATTACGGTCTCGTCCAACCTGTTCCCGCCCAAGACGGATTTGCACTATCACTCGAACTCAAGAACTTCGAACGAGGAGAACTTTGGCTCGATGGGCGCAAGCGCAAGCAGGAGCAGCTATGGGAAAATTACAGTGTCTTCTATGATCTGCGGCATGACGTCGAGGCCCATCTAGAAGATCCGTTTGATTTCATCCAATTCCACGTCACGCGGGCCTTCCTGGACGAGCTAGCGGGCAACCACGGCGTCTCCCCAATCGGAGACTTGACCTTTCAGACAGGCACTGGCGTCGACGATCCCATTATCGCAAGCCTCAGCAAGATCCTCTTGCCTGCTCTCGACAGGTCGCACGAAGTGAGCCTTCTGTTCGTGGATCACATCACCATGGCGCTCTGTGCTCACATCAGTCAACAGTACGGGGGGGGCTTTGCGCCGTTGGAGGCCGATCGTGGAGGGCTCGCTCCACGGCAGCTCCGCCGGGCACAAGAGCTCATCGACAGCAGTCTCACCGGTGATATCTCTATGTCAGAGATCGCGCAGCAATGTATGCTGACGCCGAGCTATTTCAGTCGGCAGTTCAAGCGTTCGACCGGTTTAACGCCTGTTCAATGGCTGCAGAGACGCCGCGTAGAGACAGCGAAAGCCATGTTGTGTGATCCGAAGCTCTCGCTTGCGGATATCGCTGTGGCCTGTGGCTTTGCGGATCAAAGCCATCTTACCCGCGTTTTCGGCCAGCTAACGGGCTCAACCCCGAAGGCTTGGCGCAAACAAGCTAGCCTTTAGAGAGAGCGACTGACACGAGAGCGGCTGCACAGTCCAGTGATATGAGACGCAACGCTTGGTACTCGCGAGCTTACGGGATCGTGCAGCCGCCATCAAAAATCCAGCCCCTTTTCCAAGGCTCCCACTGGAAGTGGGAAACCTCATATGGATCGGTTTCGATGGACACCCGCTTCACATGATGAACGGCGAGAGAGTCAGATTGAAGTCTGAGGGTTGAGTTTCGCAGATCCGTGTCGTCGTCGGCAGGAGTGCTTGACCCGCCTCCGTCGCAAATCTGGGGTAGGGACGAGAAAGGAGCCGGTCTTCCTGATATGCTCATGCGGCGAGCAGGTGAAACTGCTCCGCGAGGGACGGCTGCCGATTGCAGGCATACTTCGCCTGCTGCTTGCGCATCATGTGGATCATCTCGATCCCACCGAGGATCACACGGGCAGTGGCCATGGACTGGAAGCCCAGCATCGGCCGCCCCCGCCTCTTGATGGCGCGGTGATCCTGCTCAATGCGATTGTTCAGGTAGGCACTTCGCCGGATCCGGATCGGCTTCAGCTCGCGCCTTGACCGGTCCTGAAGCCGGCTTTCCGGATCGCAGGCCAGGATCGCCTCGCGGTTGGTCTGGCTGCCGTCGATCACGATCCGCTCGGGCCGGCTATGCCGCTTGAGTGCTTTGCGCAGAACCCGTTTGGCCGCAGTGAGGTTTCGCTGGGCACTGAACCAGAATTCGATCGTGTCGCCATTGCTGTCGATGGCTCGATAGAGATATTTCCATTCGCCTCGGACTTTGATGTACATGCATTCGAGTAAAGGGCAAATTGGTCTACCTGTACCGTGCCGTTGATGCAGCCGGACAGACCATCGACTTTCTGCTCTCACCCAGGCGGGATGCAGCGGCCGCCCGGCGGTTCTTCCGCAAGGCTTTGGGACAGCCGCATACGGGCAATCCGCGGGCCATCACGGTCGACAAGAACGCCGCTTATCCGATTGCAGTGAAAGCCATGAAACGGGCCGGAGAACTCTGGCGTTGCGCCAAACTCCGGCAGGTGAAATTTCTCACGGATGTATTTGACAAGCCGTTTTCGATAGCAGACAGCTCTTTTGTCTTTCGCCACTGCCCTGCAGTCGTTCGCGTCCAACCGCTCACTGTTGATTGGAGTGCGCCAGGGCCTGACGAGAGGCGCGCTGGGGCTGCCTGGATTGCAAGAGCGCAGACGGCTCGGGCCTACCGGCGAGTGGATTGGCAGGGCTGGTTTTGCTATAGTTGACAGGCTCGGGTGACCCCGGAGCGAAGAGCAGGGCGTGAGGTTGCAACCCTGCCGCGCAGCTTAGGATCGTCGCACCTCATTGGCGGCACCCGAGCACCCTTTCGGCGCTCGCTGTTTCCAGGTGGCCACCGACTTGCCGCGCTTGTTCCTGATACGGACGAAGAAAGCCCGCAGTGGGCCAGGTACGCCGGAGATCACCCAAGCGGCTTCAACCAGCATTGACCGGGCGTGCGCCCGACCCTGCCTGCTGATGCGGCCATGATAGGCGGGCTTGTCGCCGGACTGCCGCACCTTCGGATTGAGGCCGAAGTAGCTCACCAGCTTTTGCGGCGAGGAGAAGCGTGTGATGTCGCCGATCGCCGCCAGCACGCTCATGGCCACCGTGGCATTCACCCCCGTGATCGTCATCAAGCGCCTGACCTGTGGATCATCAAGGGCCTTCTGGGCGAGGCTCTTGTCCAGCTCCGCGAGCTCGGCCCCAAGCCGATCCAGTTCACCGGCATGGCGCAGCACGACACGACGCTGATCCTCGGCGAGCGGGAGGGCCTCCAACCAGGCCCTCCCGCGTTTCGAGAACAGGCTGCCTTGATAGGGTGGGATCAGGTGAGCATGCAGAACCGAGTGGATCCGGTTCTTGAGGCGGGTCATCTGCGCGACCAGTTGGGTGCGTTCTGCCGAGACACGGCGGCGGGCCTCGGTCTCCTCGTCCGGCATCCAGACTTCGGGCAGGAACCCGCTGGCATGGAGCTTCGCCAGCACGCGAGCATCAATCTTGTCGGTCTTGACCTTGGCCCAGGCGATCGCCCGCACCAGGTTGGGATTGGCAATCACCACCCGTGCCACGAACGGCGACAGCAGGCGCACGATGGCGCTGGTGTTGCCGTCGGCTCGATCGTGCCAGCGTTCAGATACTTTTTGATGGTGTTGCGAGACAGGCCAGTCCGCCGTGCGTTCTCCCGGATCGGCAGCTTCTCCCGGAAGGTCATCAACTCCGCTTGGGTGCCGCTGAAGCGGATCAGAAAATGCGACGTGCTCGTGCTAGACCTATAGCAGAGCCATCCCATCTCGAGACCGACACGCGGTAATCTGGTGGCGCCTGTTCCCGAAAGCCGGATCCATGAACCTCATCAACCGATGGCAAGTGACTGTGACTCCCTGTTGACGCTTGACTCATTCATAACTCGTCGGTTATGGATAAGTTAGATAGCCGAATGGTTATGAATTCCGATGCCATCACCGCACGATGTCCTTTTCAGAGCGCTCGCCGATCCAACCCGGCGGGCCATTTTCGAGCGGCTATGCCGCGACGGAGACCAGACGGTGGCGGCCCTGACCGCCCACGCTGGTGTTTCGCAGCCTGCCGTCTCAAAGCATCTCGGCGTCCTGAAGCAGGCTGGCTTGGTGCGTGACCGCCACCAGGGTCGTCAAACGCACTACAGCGCACTAGCGGGTGCCTTGGCCCCGCTGATCGATTGGACAAGCCAGATGGCCGGCTTCTGGCAAAGCCGGTTCGACGATCTTGAAGACTTGCTAAAGAGGATGGACCAATGAACGAAATAGTGACCGAGACGCGCTCGGTGGTTGTCGAGCGGGAGATCCCTCATCCGTCGGAGAAGATCTGGCGTGCACTCACCCAGCCGCACCTGATCGCGGAGTGGCTCATGAAGAATGACTTTGCGCCTGCCGTGGGCCACCGGTTTAATCTTCGTGGAGACTGGGGCGGGGCGCTGGATTGCGAGGTCCTGGCCATCGAGCCAAACAGCCTGCTGTCCTACACCTGGAATTTCACGCACGACGATCCGGCCTTCGATCTGCGAAGCGTTGTGACCTTCACTTTGACCCCAACGAGCACCGGAACGCTTTTGCGCATGGAGCAGGTGGGCTTCCGGCCGGAGCAGAAGCAGGCCTACGGGGGGGCCCGGGCCGGGTGGCCGGGGTTCTTCGCGAACCTGGAGCAGGTCTTGGCGCGCATCGATTGAAAGCCGCTGCCGAGCGGATCAGGTGATCCGCTCGGCTCATGTTTGGAGGAAAGCACAATGAATTGGAACACATGGGTTCGGCAGGGGCACCGCTGGCTGTCGCTCGCCTTTACGGTTACCGTCGTCGCAAACTTCGTTGCCATGGCGCTGGGAGAGCCTCCTGCCTTAGTGGTCTATGCGCCGCTGCTCCCGCTCTTCCTGCTCTTATTCACCGGTCTCTACATGTTCGTGTTGCCATATGCCGTCAGGAGGAAAACTAGACGACAGCTTGCCGAACAGGGGTGACCAAATTACTGGTAAGTCCGGAACACCGCCGGATGAGCTACGGACCAGGAGTGTCTCCGTATGGAGGGAATTCACACCGTGTGAACGTTCGCCGCCGGTACTCCTGAGACGTCGCCACTCGGTTCGCTTCGGCGCTTGGGAGTTTACATTCGCTGCGCGGCCGCAAAGTGGAGGATTGACCTCTGTATGGACCGGCCGTGCGTTGCAAGAGGCTTTGTAGATGGTGACGTTGGTCTTGCGACGCACGGCTGGTCCCGAAGGGGCACGGGGCGGATGCAAATTCGGTGTCCGCTGCGGCACTTGAGATCAACTCCGCATTTGCACCAAGCCAGCCCAAGACCGTTGCGGCCAGTATTTCGGGAGTGTAGCGCCTCGTGTCGAGGAAGCGGGTGCCGTCTGGCATTGCGTCCTGTGCAGCCAAGCAGCGATTGACCTGGGTCAAGCGCCACTCCCGGACCTGCTCATTCCGGGCGCGATTGGGAGACATCGTCTGGAGTTCAATCCGCTGACGCAAAACTTTTGTATCGACGGAGAGGAAAACATGAAGGACGTCCTCACCAGACCGAGCTGATGCAGACAAACTGCTGAACCGCCTAGGGTGAGCAGACTCTAGGTGCATTCCATAAAGGGCCTGCGCGAAATTACCTTATAGCAGCCATCTAAAAATGTCAGGGCCCTGCCATGTAGGAATGTCAGTTCCAGTTCCCCCTCCCTGCGCATGGGAGGGTCAGGGCCATGACGGTAATCAGCATGAGGACTGGGAACTGTATCGGCTGCGTGTGGTGACGGATCTGATCGCGGACCGCCGGACCGCAACGAAGGCTGCCACCCAACTCCATCTAACCGAGCGCCCGGTGTAGCGCCTGCTCCGCCGCTTCCTTCAGGACTGTGCCGCACTTGAGGTGTTCCGGCTCGCGTGCCGCGCAAATCGGCGTTGGTACTCGCGCGGAGTCAGTCCGGTCTTGCGCTTGAAGAGCTCGCGAAATGTGCTGAGATCGCCATAGCCGATACGTTGGCTCACGCCTTCAAGGCTGGCGTGGCCCGCCTCGAGCAACCGCTTGGCGACTTCGATACGGAGGGACTGGAGATATTCCAGGGGCGTGTCACCCACTGCTTGCTTGAAACGTCGGTTGAGGGTCCGTTCGCTGACGGCAAGATAAGCTGCGAGTTCGGACAGCCGAAACCCGTGTTGAAGTGTTGCCTCCATCCGGATCTGAGCGCGGGCGACAAGGCGATCGGAGTGTCCATGCTCGTCGAGCAACGTCGCATATGATGCCTGCGACACACGATTGGTGTCAATCAACAGGGCCTTGGCGGTCGTCGTGGCCAAATTGGCATCGCCGATCATCTCGACGAGGCGCAGGGCCAGGTTGAGAAAGGATGTCACAGCGCCGGTACAGAGAACGCGATCCTGTTCGGTCATAACTTCATTGGCTCGAAGTTCAACCCTTGGGTACCGCCGGGCGAAGTCCGTAGCCCGATCCCAGTGGGTAGTGGCAATACGGCCATCAAGTAGTCCCGCTTCGGCCAGCAGATAACTGCCGGTGCAATAGGAAGCTACCACCGCGCCCGCTGCGTGTTGCCGCCGCAGTGCAGACGACAGTGCGTGCAGTTGCTCGCGCCGGGAGACAAACTCCTCCATGTCGGCGACGAACGGTGCGGTCACCAGAATTGCGTCGGCCCGCCCGCGGGCATCGATCCTCCCGTCGACCGCTACGGTTTGACCCGAAGCACTATGCACCGGTTTGCCATTAAGAGATTCCACACGCCACCGGATCGGCTGGAACGGCTGGCGACGGTTCACAGGGCTCTTGGCGGCAATGCGGTTAGCTGCTGCGAAGACGTCGATTGGACCAGATACGCCCGAGGCCAGGACACCATCATATACCCAGATACGGATCATTCTCATCTATGTCTGATCTTCCTCCAAAGATGGCGATCCTGCCAATTTCTGGCGGGCCTGTGAAGACCTAAACTGGACGTATCGAAATGGCGAATGGAGTTTAGGGATGCCGATGCTCGATGCATTTATTCCGGAAGGCGCGTTGTCGCCCGCCGCGGAAGCACGGTTGCTGCAGGAGGTCACGGACCTCTTGATGCAGCACGAGGGGATTGATCCGGCGAACGAGAAGGCGCGGGCGGTGAGCCTCATCTTCCTGCATAGGCCGGTAGTGTATGTCGCGGGAGCGCTGACGACCTCGCCGCGCTATCGATTCATCCCTTCCGTGATGGAAGGCCTCTACGATGACAAGCGGAGAAGCGCGATCGTGCGCGAGATCACTGAAGCAGTGTCTCGGGCGGAGGGAGCGACGTTCGAAGACGTCGCACCGCGCGTTTGGGTGTTCCCTACCGAGATCGCAGACGGCCGCTGGGGTGGTCGTGGCGTGATCCGCCGGCTTCCGGAATTCCTCGCCTATGCGCTCGGCGACGAGGCGAGCGCCGATGGAGCCCGTCGCCTGGCCGAGCGGCGCCGGCAAGAGGCGGTGGCTGTTCTTGAGGCCGCGCGAGGCGCTGCAGCCACTGAGGCGTCATAAAGCGGCGAGTCGCGTCTTGCCGCTGCCCAAGGGGCCGGTGATGAAGGTCAGCGGCTGGATGTCGCGCAGCTCAAACCGTTCGCCGCCCCACGGCCACGGCAGATTGACTGCCATGCTGAGACTGGGGGAGCCGCTCAGGCCCGAGAGCTCTCCGGCCGTAGGCACATGGCCTTGAGCAAGGTCGACCCGGAGCTTGCGGATCTTTTTGATTGCGCCGTTCGTCTGACGAACTTGCTCCTCAAGCCGCTCTTGATGGGCTGCCAGGGCTGGCTCCAGATCTCGCGGGTTGGCACCCAACACGTGCGCCACCTGGGCGAGGCTTAGGCCAAGCGTCCGCAACGCCGCGATGTCGGCGGAGCGGGCCATCTCGCCAGGATCATAGGCCCGCCACTCGGTGCCGAGCGGATCGGGCGACCAAGTCGCGCTGCTCATAGAGGCGCAGAGCCTTGGTGGAGACGCCGAGCCGCTTGGCCGCTTCGGAAGGGCTGAAGAATTGGGCGGAAGAGCTCACGACGCACCTCAGTTTTGCTAACCGCTCCTCTTATCGAGGCTGCCCCAGGGGACAGATCAAGAGGATGCTCGCGCATATTTCGTCCTATCGCTTATGGACGACGTGTTGGAATTATTTGCGCGCCCGTGTCCGCGGTCCCCTTTCACGCGCGCATAGTAGGTTAGGCAGGCCAACAGCTGATCCAGGACATGCAGAGCCATAACGTGAACCGTGCTGAAGAGGCTGAAGAGGCGGCAGCGGACCTTGCCCGTGCGATCCAAGTCCTGTCGGAAGGGGATCTGCTTCGCCTCAAGGCGCTCGCCCGGCTCAGAGCCCGCAGCCTCCCAGGGGTCGAATGGGCGGACGTGCTCAACGAAACCATCATGCGCGCGCTCAGTGGCACGCGCCGGTGGCCACCTGGGGTGCCAATCATTAGCTTTCTGGCCTGGGCGATGCGAAGCGTCTGTGACGAATATTGGCGGAAGGCGCGACGGGAACGAAGCGTCATCGTCAGCATCGAGGTGAGCAGTGGTGGCTGGCCGCCCGATCAGGCCGACGACGCGCCCGACGCCGATCCCGAGCGCACCGCGGCTGCCGTCCAGATGCTAGCCGTTCTCGATGCCTTGTTCGCCCAGGATGAAACTGCCCTCAAGATCATTGCCGGGCTGGAGGATGGTCTGTCAGCGGCAGAGATCCGCCTTCGATATGGCTTGTCCGAGACGGAATACGACAGCGCGCGCAAACGCATGAGACGGACCTTGCTGCGCCATAACTTGAAAGGTTGGGAGCGATGAAGCGCCTCAGACCAGAGCAAAAGCTCGATCATGTCCTTGCCGATCTCGCTCAGGACATCGTCGACGCTGGCGATCCAGAACTCAGGCAGGCGGCCTCCGGCCGGTCTCTGCGAGCCACGCTCACGGAGATCCGGTCCATCGTTCAGGCGGCCGTCGCGCGTTGCGAGACGCTGCCCAACGCCGTCCCGACACAGGATGACACCATCGAGGACCAAGCTGATGACCGAGAATGAGCTTTCAATCGTCCGGCGTGCCTATGCCAAGCAGATCATGGCGGCCGACTGGCCGGTGGTCAGTCAACAGGTGGAGGATGCCTTTGCGGCCGTTCCGCGGGAGCATTTCCTAGGTCCGGGTCCCTGGCCGATCTTCCGCTTCTGGCAGAACGGTTATATGACCACGCCCAGCGCCGATCCGGTCTATCTCTACACCAACGACCTCGTCGGCATCGCCCCGGAGCGGCACATCAACAATGGCCAACCGTCCTTACACGCTCATCTCCTCGCCTGTGCGGCACCCAACGAGGGCGAACATGTCGTCCATGTCGGGGCCGGACTCGGCTACTACTCCGCGATCATGGCCGAGATGATTGGGCCCTCCGGGCAGGTGACCGCGATCGAGTACGAGCTGGATCTGGCGGCTCGGGCGAGGGAGAATCTCTCCCGCTATGCCAACGTCTCTGTAATCCAGGGAGATGGGGCCTCTGTGCCCTTCGAGCCGGCCGACGTGATCTACGTCAATGCCGGCACAACGAAGCCCGCCGACATCTGGCTCGACCGGCTCCGGGACGGCGGCAGGCTCATCCTGCCGCTGACGACCGACAAAAGCTTCCGATCGGCCGA
Organism: Microvirga lotononidis; assembly: GCF_034627025.1. Classification (NCBI taxonomy): domain Bacteria; kingdom Pseudomonadati; phylum Pseudomonadota; class Alphaproteobacteria; order Hyphomicrobiales; family Methylobacteriaceae; genus Microvirga; species Microvirga lotononidis. The sequence continues at coordinate 273,017 of NZ_CP141049.1, forward strand.
ACCCGGTCCGATCAGCCGCCGCGGCGCGGTCTTCCTCATCACACGCCGAGGACCGGATTTCCTGGCCCGCTGGGTGTCGCCGGTCGCGATCTATCCCTGCGCCGGCCTGCGGGATGAGGCCTCGGAGCATGCCCTGGCCGCAGCCTTCGAGAAGGGCGACTGGAAGCGGGTGACAGGATTGCGCCGCACAGCCAATCTTCCGGAAGAGCAGTGTTGGCTTCGGGCTCAGGGCTGGAGCCTCACCTACGAGGAGCCCGTCGCGTGAGGCGAATAGCACGGCATTCAACAGCATTGGATGCGCGTCACGAGGCGCGGCTTGCAGGGCTGCGCGCTCACCCACCCGGACAACCGTAAGCCTCTCATCGAGGTATGCTTCATTTCCTTCGACACCGGTCCAGGTCCTGAGTGCTGACGAGTCGTTCGTCCGTTCCCCGAAGGAGAATGCGCATCCTCACCGCCAAGAGGACCGCCAGCAGCGATGCGAGCCCGAGAAGAAGGCCCATGTCACGGAAGGCCGCGCTATAGCCGAACCAGCCGACCCAAGGCTGGCTGGCCAGCGGTGACAGGAATTGCCCTAGAAAGATGCTGGCCGTCAGCCCGCCTGCGACCCGCCCGCGAACCGACGGTGGGGCGAGCGTCATGGCACCCGCCATGAGGCCCGGCATGACGCAGCCCATGCCCGCCCCCGTCGCGACGAGTCCAGTCAGGACGAAGGCATGGGACGCCGCGGCCGCAATGATGCCGTAGCCCACAGCCATGAGACCGAAGCCGAGACCGAACCCTCCGAGGATCCCGATCCGGTTCCGGAGATAGCCGTAGCCCAGCGAGGCTGCCGCGATCGCAAGATTGAAGACGCCGAGCGTCATCCCTACGACACCGGGCGAGGTGACGCCGAGAGCGTAAAGATGAAAAGGGAGCTGGGTAGGGATCAGATAGAAGATCAGGCTGTTGAAGGCCGCTGCCAGAAACAGAACCGCGATCGGCAGCCAGGGGAGCGCTGCTGCCGGCTCCGCCGCCATCATCTGGCCTGTGCGCCTCGGTTCGGCGAGGCAGACCACGACGGCGGGAAGCACGATGAAGGCAAGCCCATAGATCGCGAAGGGGGCCCGCCAGCCCGCTTCGGACAGGAGGCCTCCGGCGCTCATGAACACCAAGCCGCCCACACCTGTGAAGGCCGCCTGTAAACCTATGAAGCGATCACGGGCCGGTCCAGCATAAAGATCCCCGATGAGGGCTGTTGTGGCCGTCATGATCCCGGCCACGGCCGCCCCTAGCACGGCTCGTCCGAAGAGCAGCCCGTGCAACGTGTCGAGGACAAGACCGGACATGCCGGCGAAGCCATAAAGAAGAATGGCACAGACCAGGACACGCCAGCGTCCGAAGCAGTCCGTGAGGCTGCCTGCCACCGGCGCCACGCAGGCGATGACGAGAGCCGGCATGGTGATCAGGAGCCGCGTCAGCAAGGCTGCGTTCTCTGTGCCCGCGAACGCCGCCTCTATGGCAGGAAGCCCCGGCGAGATTGCCGTCGCGGCCATGATCGTGAGAGCGCTCACGCACAGCAGCGTGACCGCGGATCCACGCGGGCGGGGAGGTCGCCCCTATTGCGCGACAATCTGGATTGGAAGTGCGCGACGATCAGGATGGTGATTGGCTGTCGCGGCGGGCATAATGATTGTCGCGCCGCGACACAGATGCAAGCGCTTTCTTGATTGTCGCTGCGAGCGTCAATCAGGATGAGGTCTTGATTGTCGCGCGTGTCGGCGGGCGTCCCGGTCCGCGTTTACGCTCGATGGCGGTTCGGCGGCGATAGCTCTCGACATTCATCTCAAAGATCGTCGCGTGGTGAATCAAACGATCCACCGCGGCGAGTGTCATCGCCTGATCCGGAAAGATCTTCCCCCATTCGCCGAAGGGCTGATTGGCCGTAATCAAAAGTGAGCGACGCTCGTACCGGGCGCCGATGAGTTCAAAGATGACGCTGGTTTCTGCCTGATCCTTGCTGACATAGGCGAGGTCATCCAGGATCAGCAGATGGTACTTGTCGAGTTTGGCAATCGCCGCCTCGAGCTGAAGATCCCGCCGTGCTGTCTGGAGCTTCTGCACCAGATCGGTGGTGCGGGTGAACAGCACCCGCCAGCCATTCTCCACCAGGGCCAGGCCCAGGGCTGCCGCCAGATGCGATTTGCCCCCGCCCGGCGGGCCGAACATCAACAGATTGGCGCCTTTCTCGAGCCAACTGTCGCCGGCCGCCAGCGCCATCACCTGGGCCTTGCTGATCATCGGCACCGCGGAGAAGTCGAAGCTGTCGAGGGTCTTGCCGGGCGGCAGCCGGGCCTCATCGAGATGGCGCTGGATGCGCCGGCTGGCGCGCTCGGCCATCTCGTGCTCGGCCAGAGCCGCCAGGAAGCGGGCCGCCGGCCAGCCCTCCTTGTCGGCGCGGGCGGCGAAATCCGGCCAGATCGTCTTGATCGCCGGAAGCCGCAGATCGTTGAGCGCCAGGGTCAGGCGACCGGCATCAATCGCATTAGGGCTCGTCATGCGACCTCTCCCTGATGCCCGCGGGCGAGTTCCTCGTAGGCACTGAGCGGCGCATAGGAGACCACGATGTCGGGCACGGCACCGGCATCCGGACTGAACAGCGCGCGCAAGCTCTTGAGATCCGGCAGCCGGCCGGCCGTCAGATCCGCATCGAGGCGCGCGGCGAGGTCGGCCTCGCAGGCGCGCTCATGCGCCAAGGCCAGCAGATCGACCATGGTGCGGCAGGCGGTCCGGGTGGGAAGCTTGGCGCACATCGCCTCGAACGCCCGGGCATAGGCTTGCCGGGGGAAGAGCTGATCGCGGTAGACCAGCCCCATCAGGGCCATGGGCTTGCGCCGCAGCGAGTGGATCACGTGCCGGTAATCAACCACATGCCCGTGCCGGCCGTTGGGATGGGCCCGCCCGCGCGGCAGCGTCATCTGGTGCGTGCCGCCGAGATAGACCTCGAGCCGATCATCAAACAGGCGCACCCGCAGCCGATGGCCGATCAGGCGCGAGGGCACGCTGTAGAACACCTTGCGCAGCACGAAGCCGCTGGTCGAGGTCACCGTGACGATGGCATCCTCGTAAGCGGCGGTGCGTCGGTCCGGCAGTTCCTGAAGGGCAGCGCGCTCGACCTCAATCCGTGGGGCATTGCGGGCATTGCGGCGCCCGACCACCTCGTCGACGAAGCGGCGGTAGGCATAAAGATCGGCGAAGTCGCGTGAGCCGCGCAGCAGCAGAGCATCCTCGATCACCTTCTTGAGGTGGCCGTGCACGCTCTCGATGGCGCCGTTCTCGTGGGCAATTCCGGCATTGTTGCGGCTCGGCTCCATGCCGTAATGGGTGCACAGGGCATCATAGCGCCGGGTCAGATCCTCGCGGGCGTCGCGATCCAGATTGCGGAAGGCCGCCGAGAGACTGTCGCTGCGGTGCTCGCGTGGGGCGCCACCCAAGGCCCAGAGGGCATTCTGCAGCCCCTCGGCGAGTGCGACATAGCTTTCGCCGCCGAGCACCACGTGGGCATGCTCGAAGCCGGAATAGGCGAGCCGGAAGTGATAGAGCCGGTGCTCGAGGGGCTGGCCGGCAAGGGTGATGGCCAGATCGGCCATGTCGGTGAAGTCGGACAGGCCCATGCGCCCGGGCTCGTGCACCTGGCGGAAGATGACCTCCTGCTCGGGACCATGCAGGGCACGCCAGGATCGGACGCGGCGCTCGAGGGTGCGGCGGATGCCGGGGCCGAGGTCGGGATGGCGGCGCACGATCTCCTCGAAGAGGGCCACGGGGCGCAGGCTCGGGGCGGCTTGGAGCAGCGGGACGATCTCGCTGTCCCAGACACCCGCGAGCGGATCGGGGCGTCGGCGCCCGCGCGGGGCTTTCCTGTGGGAGGGCAGCCGCGGGTCCTTGTCGATGCGGGAGGCGGTGGAGGGACTGAAGCCGGCCTTGGCAGCGGCGATCGGGGCGGTGTTGGTTTGGCGAAACTTCATGTACAGCCTCATCTGGCAGTCGGTGATATGGCGGCCGGGCAAAGGGTGGATTCCTCATTGGCGTGAAGACATCCAATCCTTAGCCGGTCGGCCGCGACTGCCAGACGGTGTGGTCCTGACGGATCACACCGTCGCCGCTCTCGCCCCCCTTAAGAAGCGACAGCGGCCTCGCATCTCATCCTGATTGCCGATCAACTGCCACCCTGATCGCCGCGCGGCACGCCCCGGATCGGAGAGGCCAACCGATGTGGTGCGGGCAGCAGAGTGCTCCAGCCGGGAGGGATTCACAACCTTCATGCCGCCATCTCGCCGTACGGGGCAGCCCGACGGGCCTCGCGCAGGACGAAAGCCCACCAGCGCAGGCGCGACGCCATGGTGGCCATGGCGCTTCGGGCATCGTCAGCGTCGATCAGCCGACCGTCGGCGTCGAAACGGTGCCAGGGATTGGCGAAGCTCACGCAGTCCCGGATCGTGACGGCATGAAGTTCGGCGAAGACCAGGCGCAACTGCTCGACCGCGCGCAGACCTCCGGAGATCCCCCCATAGGACACGAAGGCCACGGGCTTGGCCTGCCACTCGCGATGGGCCGAGTCGATCAGGAACTTGAGCGGGGCCGGATAGCCATGGTTGTACTCAGGCGTGACGACGATGAAGGCGTCGGCATTGCCAAGCCGCTTCCTGAGCTCCGCAAGGGCTGGGTCGTCGCTCGGCCCGTGACGGGCAGGCAGGTCCAGCTCGGCTGGGTCGATCAGGTCGAGGAGGAAGTCGTTGCGGCTCCAAATCTCGTTGGCGGCCCAGGTCGCGACCCTGTCGCAGAAGCGGCCTTCGCGCGTGCTGCCGTAGATCAGGGCCAGCTTGATCGGATCGTTCATGTGTTCAGGGCTCCATGCTTGCCAGTGACGGAGGCCCAGTGCTACGACCTCAACTAAGGTTGAGGTCAAGGAGCTTTTCATGGGCAGGGTGACACCGGAGACGTCCCACCGGGAACTGACCGTGGGCGAGGTCGCGGCCCGGAGTGGGGTAGCCGTGTCCACCCTCCACTTCTACGAGGCCAAGGGCCTGATCCGGAGCACCCGCAACCAGGGCAATCAACGGCGCTATCCGCGCGAAGTGCTGCGGCGAGTGGCGATCATCAAGGTGGCGCAGCGCACGGGCATTCCGCTGGCCGAAATCCGCGAGGCGCTGTCGACCCTTCCGCAGGGGCGCACCCCCACGGCGACTGACTGGAGCCGGCTCTCGGCCCAGTGGAAGGCCGATCTGGACGCGCGCATCGCCCGGCTCACACGACTACGCGACCAGCTCAACGACTGCATCGGTTGTGGGTGCCTCTCGACAGCGGCATGCCCACTGCGCAATCCGTTCGACGAGCTCTCGGAGCAAGGGGCGGGACCACGGCTCCTGGATCCTACATAGGGGTTGGTGATGCCTGCTGCCGAATGGCGAACCGGTCGTTCAGGCAAATGGCATTGTTCCAAATCTGTGAATCAGCGTCGAATGCTGTCCCCACTCTAACCGCCATTCAGTGCATAATGCTGCTAGCGACTTCATAGCACCGGCGGATTTACCATCGCGCCGATCGTGACCCGATCAAGTTTCCAATTTTTTTCGTCAAACCAAGGCATTACGCTTCTCTCACGAAGGGTCAAAGTTCGGTGCTGCCTCACACTCGGAGGCAATGGAAAGCGCCCGATCAAAGGCGGATGTTTGACAAAGGGAGATCAGGTTGAAGCAGAGCATCGCGCATATCGCTCTCGTGGTTCGAGACTACGACGAAGCCATCGACTTTTACGTCAACAAGCTTCGGTTTGAGCTGGTTGAGGACACGTACCAGCCGGAGCAGGACAAGCGTTGGGTTGTCGTACGCCCTCAAGGCGATGGAACGACGTCCTTGCTTCTGGCACGCGCCTCCACTCCCCACGAGGAGACATTCATCGGCAACCAGGCTGGCGGTCGCGTTTTCCTGTTCCTTCGGACTGAGGACTTTCAGAGGGACTATGCCGCGATGGTTGAGCAGGGCATCAAGTTCGTTCGCGAGCCAAAGGAGGCTCCCTACGGCACCGTCGCAGTGTTCGGGGATCTGTACGGCAATCTGTGGGATCTTGTTCAATTCACGGACGGCCGGGACTGAGGACCCAGCAGACCGGCTCAATCGGGCCGACTTATGGTGCAGAAACAAGACCTGCTTCTGGCGCTGCCCTGCTGGCGAGCTCTCCTTTCAACCAGTCGCGGAATGCCCTCACTGCCCGTGTCGGAGGTGCCGACAAGGAGGTCACAAACCAATATGCGATCCCGGTGGCGTAGCGATCCGGGAACGGAGCGGACAGGCGACCCATGGCGATGGCATCGCAGGCCAGCGTCTCCCAGCCGAGGAAGACACCCTGGCCCGCCACCGCCGCGTCCAGGCAAAGCGAGGCGTCCGAGAAGACGGGGCCGTCGCCAAGGATCGTCTCATCGAGACCATTGGGGCCAAGCCAGGCGTCCCAGCCAAACATCGGGGTTGGTTCGCGGATGATCGGAACATGGGCAAGATCGCGGGGATGGCGCAGCCGCTCGGCAAGGACCGGGCTGCACACCGGGAACACGAGCTGGTCAAGCAGTTGCTCGGCCCTGACATTCGGCCAGTTGCCGCGGCCAACCCGGATGCACACGTCCACATCCGACGCGTTTGGATCCACCAGGGCAACGTCCGCGTCGATGCGAATGCGGATGTTGGGATGGAGGTCACGGAAGCGCTGGAGGCGCCACACCAGCCACTTGCTGGCGAAGACGGGAGCAACCGAAACGGTGAGAACGCCCTCGCGCCGACGGTCGCCGAGGGCGAGGCCGGCGGAGATCTCTGCGAAGCCCGCGCTGAGGTAACGCAGCACTTCCTCTCCAAAAGGTGTTGGCCTCAGCCCCTTGGGGTGGCGCTCGAACACCGGGCGGCCGAACTGCTCCTCGGCCTTGAGCACCTGCTGGCTCACCGCCCCGATGGTGACGCCAAGTTCCCCGGCCGCTGCCCGCAGGCTACCCAGGCGCCCGGCGGCCTCAAGGGCACGCAGCCCATTCAGGTGAAAGCGGTTCAGGTTCTGCATATAGCTTTCCTACACTCCGGTGCAGGAAAACGCGATTTCTTGCGTGAGGCAAGTGGCCCAGACTGTAGGCATGCTTAACCTAATCGCACTCACCAAACGGCTTAAGAGCTCCTGAGGTTTCGAGAGGAACCTCCCGGCTGGGAAACAGAACGAGAGAGAGATCCGTACTCTCATCCCATTCTGCAACGCATGACATCCGACGAACTCGCCGACCTGCCGTTCGAGCGAGACATTCCGCTGGCAAGCTCCGGCCAGGGGCCAATTCGGCTTCCTTGGCCAAAGCGGCACGATGAAGCTTCGCTCCCTCCTCCGATACAGGGTTCTAGCAGCAGACGGTGATGGTTGGGGCTCGCTGTTAGTGCTAACAACCGAGGCATGGCCTGTTGCTGGAGGCGCTCCTGCTCGCGGCAGCGGTTGGTCTGGCCAGCTCCGGATGGACCATCTCGGCCGCAATCCTCCCAGTCGTGGCCGCGATGGGCGTGCAGAACACCGCCCTGCACCCGATGAATGGTGTGCGGCTGGGCGTGACCTTCATCACCGGCACGCTGGTGAGCCTGGGGCAGGCGTTGGGTCAGACCCTGACCGGCAGGGCGCAGCCACGACAATTGGGAGGCCACGCCCTGCTGTGGTGTGCTTTGACCACAGGGGCCGCGGCCGGCGCGACCCTGCACGGCGCCTTGGGCCCTGTGGCCCTGTTTGTTCCGGCCATTCTGGTCACCGGCCTGGCAATGCTCAGTGCGCTGGCGGTGCTGGGAGCCGAATCCCGACGAGGGGGTCCTCCGCAAACATCTTCATCGCCGCCGGTCCGGCACCGCGTCGATCCACGCCAGGACCGCCCATCCGTGTGGCCTTACTACTGAGGCTTCCCGCAAGCAAACCCGACATCTCAACTGGAACCGACAATGCGCAAGATCGACCCATTTTTCCTGCTGATCATGGCGGCCGTCGCCGTGGCTAGCGTCCTTCCTGCGCAGGGTGCCAGCGCCGAGATCCTCGACACCCTGGGGATCATGGGCATCGCGTTGCTGTTCTTCGTGCACGGCGCGGCCCTCCCGCGGGCGGTGGTGATCCAGGGACTCGTGCAATGGCGGCTGCACCTCTTCATCTTCGCCATCACGTTCGTCGTGTTCCCAGTGGCCGTGCTGCCATTCGGCGTGCTGCCGTCGGAGTGGATGCCGGCGGACCTGCTGTTGGGCTTTCTCTACCTGGCGGCGCTGCCGTCGGCGGTGTCATCCTCAATCGCATTCACCGCCATGGCCAGGGGCAACGTACCGACGGCCATCTGCAGCTCCGCAGCGTCGAATGTCTTCGGCCTGCTGCTAACGCCGGTATCGCTCTCGCTGCTCACCCGGATGTCGGTCAAGGGCAGCTTCGACCTCACTACAGCCCTGGGCGACGTGATCCTTCAGCTTCTGGTCCCCTTCGCGGCTGGCCAGATCGCGCGGCCATGGCTGGCCGGCATCATGGCTCGGCACGAGTCTCGGATCGGCCAGCTTGACCAGGGTGTCATCCTGCTGATTGTCTACGCGGCGTTCTCGCAGTCGGTGATCGACGGCCTGTGGTCACGGCTTCCGCCGGCCAGCTTAGCCCTAACAGCGGTGCTGTGCTTGGTGCTGCTGACGTTGGTGCTGGTCGTTACGGCCTTCATCGCCCGCCGGATCGGCTTCTCCCGGAGCGACGAGATTGCGGCGGTGTTCTGCGGCTCCAAGAAGAGTCTGGCCTCAGGTCTGCCGCTGGCGAAGGTCTTGTTCGCGACTGCTCCAGGCTTCGGCATGATCGTGCTGCCGATCATGTTCTACAACCAGATCCAGATCTTGGTCGGGGCGGTCCTGGCGCGCTGGTACGCTCAGCGCATCGCTGCCGCATGCAACCCGGCGGAATGACTGTGAGACGAAGGCCGATCCTGTTTCGCTGATATGCCACCAACATCTATTTCGACCCGGGCGCTAGGCTCCACAACAATCGTGCGAGGCCCAACCCTGCTCTGGTGAAGCAAGAGATGCTTTAGTGATCTGATCCGACCGCACGATTTATCCTAGGGAGAGCAGCACGTGCATAGTAAAGACAAAGCATTGACTCTTGCTTCGATGATCTGGAGTGAGCGGCTGTTTTGGAATTGCACATCCGGATTTAGATCAGATGGGCGCGCAGATTTTCCTTTGTGTGAGATGTACGCCTTCTTTGATCCTATTTGCGGGAATCGAAGAACAAGCCATGTGGAAATAGCGACAGGGCTGCTCTGTCCCTGTTAATCATTGCGGAGAACAAATGGGGCGTTGACCAGAGCCTCGCCCCTGATCCAAGTCTGCTGCACCTGCAGGCTCCCATCGAGGAGAAGGAGATCGGCGCGATAGCCTGGTGCGATGCGGCCCAGTTCGTGATCGAGGCGCAGGAACTGCGCCGGAATCAATGAGGCCATGCGCAGCACGTCCGGCAGGCCGAGGCCGAGCCGTTGCACGCTGTTGCGTACGGCGCCCGCCATGTCGAGGTCGGAGCCCGCGAGCGTTCCGTCCTTGGTGGTGAGCCTGCCGTCCCGGCGGTAGATGGTGCGGCCGTGCAGGTCGAAGCTGATGAGATCGGTGCCGGTCACCGACATGGCGTCGGTCACGAGCATCATCCGCTCCGTGCCCTTGGCCGCGATGGCCACGCGCAGAGCGGCATCGCTCACATGGTGCCCGTCGACGATGAGACCGCACCATGTGTCCGGGCTGTCGAGCGCCGCGCCCACCGGGCCCGGATCGCGCCCGGCCATGGGCGGCATGGCGTTGTAGAGATGGGTGAAGCCGCGCAGGCCATGGCGCGCCGCTTCCACGATGGTCGCGTAGTCGCCCGCCGTGTGCCCGGCGCAGACCAGCACGCCCGCTGCCGCCAGACGCGCAATCGCCGCCAGGCCGGTGCGCTCGGGCGCCAGCGTCACGAGGGTGCGGCCCTCGGTGAGAGACGTCAGGATCGCGATGTCCTCATCCTCCATGGGGCGAATGAAGGCGGGGTTGTGCACGCCCTTGCGCTCGGGGCTGATGAAGGGGCCTTCGAGATGGATGCCGAGAACGCCGGGAACGCGCGCCGCGAGCGCCGCGCGCATGGCCTCCACGGCCTCCGCCATGGTCTCTCGCGTATCAGTAATGAAGGTCGGCAGAAGGCCTGTCGTGCCGTAGGCGCGGTGCGCCTCGGCAATCGTCCGGATGCCCTCGACACTGCGGACATCGTTGTAGAGCACGCCGCCGCCGCCATTGACCTGCACGTCGATGAAGCCGGGCGCGAGCAACCCCTCGATGCGCTGACGTTCGATCCCGGCGCCGAGATCCCGTTCATGGGGCAGGCCGATGATGCGGCCGTTCCCGATCACGACGGCGCGGCCGTCGAGCATGTGCGCGCCGTCGAAGACGCGGGCTCCCACGAGGGCGATCGGCATCACACGGTCTCCGTCACCTTGCGCAGGCGCGGCGGGCTGTCGGGATCGCGGCCGCGCGCCAGCGCAATGGCATTCACGAGGGGATAGAAGCTCTGGATGAGGGCAATGGGGGCAAGATAGGGATGCGCATCCTCGCCCCCCGGCAGCGTGACGCCTGCGGGACCTTCGGCGGCGCCGGCGACGATCACCGGGACGCCCTGCTCGTTCAGCTTCGTGACCAGATCGTTCACGCCGATCAAGGTCTCGTCCCGCTGGCTCAGGACCAAGATCGGGAAGTGATTGCCCGCGAGCGTCCAGGGGCCGTGCATCAGCTCGGCGGCGCTCATCGCCTCGGCGTGCACGCCGGAGGTTTCCTTGAGCTTGAGGGCGGCTTCCTGGGCGACGGCGAAGCCCACGCCGCGCCCGACGACGAACAGGTTGTCGGCGTCGGAGAGCACCGGAAGCGCCGCCGACCAGTCGGTCGCGGCGGCCTTCGCCAGCACGTCGGGCAGGGTGTCGAGGGCCTCGAGCAGCGCCCGGTCCTGCGACCAGTGCGCCACGAGCTGCAATCCGGCCGCGAGTGCCGCGATGAAGGATTTCGTGGCCGCCACGCTCTTCTCGGGGCCGGCGTGCAGCGGCAGCACGACCTCGCAGGTGGAGGCGAGCGGCGAGGTCGTGTCGTTCACGAGCGCGACCGTCAGGGCGCCGTCGTCGCGCCCGGCCTGGGCAAGGTTGAGGATGTCGGGGCTGCGGCCCGATTGTGACACGGCGAGGAAGAGGGCGTCGCGCATGCGCGGGCGCGCCTCGTAGACGGAGGTCACGGACGGACCGACGGAGGCGGTGACGAGGCCGGAATGAATCTCGAGCAGGTATTTGACGAAGGTCGCGGCATTGTCGGAGCTGCCGCGCGCGCAGGTGACGGCGAAGGGCGGCGGGGAGGCGCGCAGGCGCTCGCCGAGGTCGCGGCACAGGGGCGCATTGCTCTTAAGGAGGTGCGCGACCACCTGCGGAGCCTCTTGGGCCTCCCTTAGCATCACCGTTCTGACGTTCGATCGGTCCGACATATCAAACCTTGGCTGTTGAAGCATCATAGAGAGAAGTGACTACACGTTGAGAGCGGCCGCTCCGGTGACTAGAGTCGGAGCCGTCTCATCGCTCTCAAGATGAGCTCGCCGATCTAGGAGATCGGCTGCGCCTAAGAGGCCGGCATCGGCACCAAGACGAGCCAGCGCTAGGGAGGGCTTGAGAGCGGAAGGAAACCGCGTAAGAGCCGCCTCCAGACGAGGCACGAAACCTGTCGCGAGGCCGACGCCGCCACCGATCACGATGATCTGGGGATCAAGAAGGGCCTGCAGGCCCGGGAGAGCCAGAGCGAGATGTTCCACGGCTGCGTCCACGATGCGCTCGGCCCAGGTCTCGCCTGCGGCCATGGCGGCGAAAATCGCTTTGGCGTCGGCATCCTGGCCAGCCGTGCGGGCCGCGGCCGCCATAGCGAAGCCGGATGCTAGATCTTCCAGACGGTGATGGCGGTTTCCGGGAGACGGCACTGGAATCTGGCCCACGTGGCCAGCAAGACCACCGGCTCCGCGCAGGAGCTGCCCACCGACAACCGCCCCTCCGCCGATTCCGCTGGAGATGGTCAGGAAGAGAAGATCGCGTCCTTGGCCAGCACCGAAGCAATACTCTCCCCAGGCAGCGGCCTGAGCATCATTCAGTGCCAGGACGGGTTGACCGAATTGTTCGGCCAGGCGTGACACGATCGGGAAGTCTTCCGGCACAGGCAGGGTCGCCGGATTGACGGCAGTCCAGCGGCCGTCCCGGACCAAGCCCGTCACCGCAGCGGCGACACCACGATATTGGCCACGCCAGTCACGTGCAGCGTGGGCGGCGGCGCTGAGCCACATCTCCGCTCCGTCGGCTGGCCGTGTCGGAACCTGCCGCCGCTCAATGATCTGGTCGCCTCGCACAAGCGCGACCGCCGTCTTTGTTCCACCAATATCGATTGCGAGCACTGGTTTCTGCGGCGTCGCTTCCGCCGCAATCGCGTCCACGAACCACTGTGTGATGTGCTCCGGGCGCGTGATGGCAGAACCGACAACGACCGCAATCGCTCCGGCTCGTATGGCGGCGGCGGCGAGACGGGGCTCGTTGTATCGACCTTCGGCGAGGACCGGCTTGCCGAGCCCAAAGGCTTCCCGCACCAACCTGATATCAGGCGTTCGCGGCGGTGGACCCACGTCGGTGTAGCCGGACATGGTGGTGCCGATGATGTCTGCGCCGAGTGCGCTTGCCTTCCTTGCCTCGTCCACATTCGCAATGTCGGCCATTGCAATGCAGCCCCGAGCATGGATCGTCTCGATCAATGTCCCGATCGCTACAGGTCTTGGTCTGTCCGTGGCGTCAATGGCGACAATCACCGCGCCTGCTTCGGCAAGGGCGATGACGTCCTCAACCCAAGGCGTGATGCGGACCGGCGTTTCCGCGAGGTCGCGTTTGACAAGGCCAATGATCGGAATCGAGCAGGCAGCGGCGACCGCGGCAACGTTGGCCGCGCCCTCTATCCGAAGCGCGCTGGCGCCCGCATTCTGGGCGGCCAGTGCAAAGCGCGTAACAGATTCGGGACCGTCGAACGGCCCGCCGGGAACAGGCTGGCACGAGACAACCAGTCCGCCTCTCAAGGATTCGGTAAGCGCTGTGGCCGCAGGCTGAGATGTCATGACTGTTCCGGACCTTTGTGGCATGGCCGAGCGGGGCGTTAAACCCGCGCAGTGGCAGTAACCGAGACCTCGCGCCGGCTACGGCTGGCCTCATGTGCCGCCTCGATGCAGGCAACCACATGGCGTCCGTAGGAACCGGTAACCGGGGAGGGCGTATCGTTAATGATGCTGGCGGCGAGGGCCCGCCACTCACGCGCCACGGCTGCGCCCATCCAGTTCGGCTCGATGGAGCCCAGAACGGGTGTCCAGACGCCACCTTTGCCCGTGGAGACGCCGTGATCGAAGTCGATCCGGATCGTCCCCTTCTCACAGACGAGATCCATGGCGAACGTGACCGCTCCATCGCGATAGCCGACGCTGGCGACTTGGCCGATCCGGCCGTCAGCAAAGCGCAGGCCGATCAGGGCCGCGTCATCGGCCTCCTGCTCGTGGAAGTAGTTACCAGCCATCGCCGTGACCCCGGCCACCGGCTGACCCATGAGCCAGATCAGCCGATCGAGTGCGTGAATGCCCGCTGTCATCAGCATCCCGCCCCCTGAAGCATGATTGAGATGCCAGGGTCGCCGGTTGCTCTCCATCCAGAGCTTGATCATCCAGCTCGACCCCAAAACCGGAGCACCGAGCACGCCCGAGTCGATAATCTCCCTGGCCCTGAGACAGGGCAGGGCGAAGTGCATCACGTGCCCGATCATAAGCTTGACCCGGGTTGCCTCTGCAGTCGCGAGCATAGCGTCGCAAGCCGCCAGGCTGGGCGCCATCGGTTTCTCAAGCAGGATATGCTTGCCGGCCCGGGCGGCCGCGATGGTGATTTCTTCGTGGAGGTGGTGCGGCGTGGCGATGAGAACGGCATCGACCATCGGATCGTCCAATAAAGCGCGCCAGTCGCTGTAACTCTTGCCCCCATGCTCAGCCGCGAAGGCAGCCGCTGCGTCCACATTCTCCCGGCAGGATGCGACGAGCCTGACCTCGTCAACGTCGGTCATGGCTCGAGCATGAACCGCTCCGAAGTGGCCGGCCCCGATAATACCTACGCCGATCATGCCTTTGCCTTCTCATATGCGGCATCGATGACCTTCATCGCTGCCAGGTAATCTTCGAGGCCGATAGTCGGGCGCTCACCCGAGCGAAGCCGGTCGAACGTGTCGGCCATGAACAAGCGGTAGCGCGTGCTTGGATGTTCGGGGGCGAGCACGCGGACGTCCCCGTCATCCAGGGTCGCGCACTGTGCCGTCTCGCCTCGGTCAATGATGTAAGCATTGCCCGTGGCGATCCGCCACTCGAAGTCCCCCCCTGGAGCCATGGAGGCGAAGGTGTAGCCTGCCTCGACCGTGAAGAGCGTTCCAGCATCGTCACACAGGACGACATGGGCGTGGTCTTCGACCGGCTGGTCATGGATGCGATTGGCGACCGAGGACGCAACGATGCGTAAGGCTCCTTCCGCAAGCGAAAGGGCCGCATCGATGCCGTGAATGCCGAGATTGCGCAGCGCTCCGCCGCCTCCAATCGTCGGGTCGAGCATCCACTCGACCCCATCCTCGCGGTAACGCAGAGGAGGGCCGTTGACGATCCGAAAATGGCAGTGGGCAATCTTGCCGAGACGCCCTTCCGCCTCAAGCGCTACCATTGCGCCGAAAGCGGGGCCGAAGCGATTGGGAAGAGGCACAGCAACGAAAATGTCTCGTTCCTGGGCAGCCTTCAGGATCTCCATCAAGCCGCGAGTCGTGGGGGCGGCGGGCTTTTCGAGAACTATCGGAATGCCGGCGGATACCGCCTTCAAGACAAGGCCTGGAACGTCCTCGGGCGAACCCATGACGACGGCCAAGTTGGGCGTCGTCGAGAATGCCTCTTCGATATGAGCACAGGCGGGGACATCGTGGGACCGGGCAAAAACGGCTGCGCTTCTCGGGTCGCAATCCCAAACGGCTGAGATCTCACCGCCTGAGGCTCTCACCGCATCCAGATGCATCGCAGCGTGCCAGTGACTCACACCCAAGAGACAAACCCTCATGTCCCATACCTGTCCAGCTGTCCACTTGATGGATATCCTACAAGCTGATATGTAGCAAGCCAGATAATGAAATTCGCCTGGATCGGGCTGCGGCCTCATAGAGGAGTGAAGAATGTCCGGCTTGAAAGGCATAAAGCCCTTGACCAAGCCTCCCTCACTGCACGTGACAGTGCAGGAGAGCTTGCGCGGCTATATCGAGGACAATCAGCTCAAAGCCGGAGACGCGCTGCCGCCTGAGTCCTTCCTCGCTCAGCAGCTCGGCGTCAGCCGCAACTCTGTTCGAGAAGCGATCAAGGCGCTCGAGTCGGTAGGGATTCTGGAGACCCGCCGCGGCATTGGCGTCTTCGTAAAGGAATTTTCGTTCCAGCCGCTTCTGGACAATCTCGCCTATGGGCTCGGTGACGCCTTGCGGGATGTCGAAGAGCTTCGCGAGCTGCGGCGCGTTCTCGAGACCGGGCTCATTCACAAGACCGTAGAGATGATCAGCGAGGAAGATCTCGCTGCTTTGCGTCAAGTCACGGAGCGCATGCGGCAGCGAGCCGAGCGCGCCGAGAGCTTCGCTGAGGAAGACGAGCAATTCCACCGGCTGCTGTTTCGCTGCCAGAACAACCGAATGCTCACCGGCCTGATCGAGGTCTTCTGGAGAGCCTTCTACAAGGCATCCAACTTCGCCAATCTGGCCAATTCCGACCCGCTCTCCACGTGGCGCGACCACCATGAGATCGTTGAGGCGGTTGCGGCGCGCGATGTCGAACGAGCCCGAGAGAGGCTCGACAAGCACTACGAGGGCATTCTCGAAGTAATCGCCAATAACAGAAAGTCGACCGAAGGTTAGAGGGAGGAAATGATGCAACTGAAAGCTTTGACACGAACCATCTCCGTCGCGGCGTTTCTCGGAGCAACGGCTCTGACGACTGCGGCGGCGGCCCAGGAGCAGAAGACCATCACCGGCGGCTTTGACGTCGGTCCAGGCGGCTTCCAAGGCAACTTCAACCCGCTGGCGGCGACGGGCGGATTCACTTGGCTCAACGTCTACTTCGAGCCTTTGGTCAACTATAATGCTGATCTGACAGCGATCGACGGTGCTCTCGCCACCGAATATTCGGTCAACGCTGACAAAACCGAGTACACCTTCAAACTCGCCAAGGAGACTTGGCACGACGGCAAGCCCTTCACGTCCAAGGATGTGAAGTTTACGGTCGACCTTGCCAAGAACGGCGAGACCGGAACAGTCTTTGCCGCCCGTCTCAATGCGGTCTCCTCCGTTGAGACGCCCGATGAACGTACCGCAATCATCAAGCTCTCGCGTCCGGACGCCGGCTTCCTGGCGACGCTGACAAAGCTCATGATCCTTCCGGAGCATGCGCTTGCCGGCACAACGCCGAAGGAGCTGGCGACCAGCACGTGGTGGGCGACCAAGCCGGTTGGAACCGGACCCTTCAAGTTCAAGCAATATGTGACCGACCAGTACGTCGAACTGGTGGCCGACGACGACTACCGCCTCGGTCGCCCGAAGGTGGACCGCGTGATCAACCGCTATTTCAAGAACACGGCCGCGGCCGTGGCGGCGCTGCGCGCGGGCGAAATCCAGTTCACCTATGTCGAGCCCGACGACGTTGCAGTCTTCAAGGACAACAAAGATTTCCACGTCATCGAGGGGCAATCCTTCGTCGTCAACTATCTCGGCTTCAACCAACAGGTCCCGCTCTGGAAGGACGTCCGCGTGCGGCAAGCCGTGATGCACGCCATAGACCGCCAAGCCATCATCGACAGCCTCTATGGCGGAGCCGCGACCGCTGCCAACTGCGGCTATGTCGCCAAACAGCTTGTCCCGGAAGGCCTGAACCCTTACCAGTACGACCCGGCCAAGGCCAAGGCCCTCCTGGCGGAAGCGGGCTGGGACAAGATCAATGGCAACAAGCCAGTCACTTGGCTCACCTATTACAACACACCCCAGGCTGCCAACGTCATGGCGGCCGTTCAGGCGATGCTCGCGCAGGTCGGTATCAACGTGGTGCCACGCGTGGTCGACACGCCGACCTACAACGGCATCATTTACGCCGGCAACCCAGATTTCAGCCAGTTCCCGCTGGTCTATGCCGGCCTGCAGAACGGCCCTGATCCGTTGGGCATCAACATCGGCCTGAACGCGGCCCAGAAGCCCCCAGCGGGGGCAAACTTCTTGCGCATTGACATGCCGGAGTTGACCAAGGCGCTGGATGCTGCGTTGGCCGAGACGAACCCGCAGCAGCTCGATGCGCGCTACCAGGATGTGTGCAAGGCGATGAACGCGAATCTGCCGTGGGCGACCATGTGGGTGGCCAACCGTTACGGCGTCGCCTCGACAAAGCTCAAGGACTTCGTCTGGGTGCCGGCTCCAGCTGGCGGACCCTACAGCGCGCACCCGGAGAAATGGTCGATCGAGAAGTAAGTTCATCTGTCGGAGCATCGGGAAGGCGGCCTGCTCAGGCTTTAGCTGCCTTCCCGAAACTACAAGGGCATTCTCATGCTGCCATATATCCTGAGGCGACTTGCCACCGGCCTGTTGATGCTCGTCGCCCTAAGCATGCTCGTCTTCATCCTTCTGCGTCTAGCGCCGGGTGATCCGATCGACGCCTATGTGAATCCCAATGTTGCCATGTCCCAAGCGGAGATGGATGCTCTAAGAACACGTCTCGGGCTGGATCAGCCCTTACCCATTCAGTATCTCGCATGGCTGCAGGCTGCCGCCACCGGTGATCTCGGCTACTCGATCCAGCGCAATGGCGTGAGGGTTCTGCCCCTCGTCCTTGAACGGATAGGCCCCACCATCCTGCTGATGGCAGCCGGGCTTGCTATCGCAATCGTGACCGGCATTGCAGCAGGCATCCTCAGCGCTGTCAGGCGCAATTCCCCGACGGACATCGGCTTTTCCGTCGTCGCCTTCATTGGCATTTCCAGCCCGGCCTTCCTGACGGCAATCCTCGGACTTTATCTGTTCTCAGTGGTTCTTCACTGGGCACCGTCCGGTGGGATGCTGACACCTGGCGCTCCATTCTCGGTCAGTGACCTCCTGTCTCACCTCATCTTGCCCGCGTGCCTCCTGTCAATCGGCCACGCTGCGCTGATCATGCGCTACATGCGCGCGTCACTCCTTGAGGTCTTGAACCAGGATTATGTCCGCACCGCGCGGGCAAAGGGCGTCAAGGAGTTCTGGGTAATCATGAAGCATGCGGTTCGTAACGCGCTCCTGCCGGTCGTGACTCTCATCGGGTCAACCATCGGCATCGCCGTAGGCGGCGCGATCTTCATCGAGAGCGTGTTCAACTGGCCCGGCATGGGCCTGCTGTTGATCAATGCCGTCGACACCCGTGACTACCCGGTCATCATGGGAGCCACGCTCATCATCGGAGCCTGCGTCATCGTGGTCAATCTCCTGACCGACATTGCTTATGCCGCAGTCGATCCCCGCATCCAGGTGGCCTGACAATGAGCGCTGCAGTTGCTGTCCCTGGATCCAGCCAAGGGCCGACGGCCCGGGCCCTCGGTCGTTTTGTCACCAACCGGCTCGCGTTGGCGGGACTTGTCGTCCTCGCTGCCATTCTCATTGCGATCCTGACCTATCCACTCTGGTGGACGTATACGCCCAACCAGATTGACCTGCGGGCCCTCAATAAGGGTCCCAGCGCCAGCCACTGGTTTGGAACCGATGGTGTCGGGCGCGACGTCTTCGCGCGTCTGATGCAGGGTGGCCGTATCTCGCTCCTCGTCGCCGTCACATCGGTCGCGGTTTCGCTCGTGATCGGCTTCCTTGTGGGTGCCGTGTCGGCCTTCAGCGGCGGCTTAGCAGACGGGGCCATCATGCGTCTCGTTGATCTCGCCATGACGCTCCCGCCGGTGATCCTGCTGCTTGTGCTCGCATCTATCGTGGGGACGGGCATCGTGCCTACAATCGCCGTGATCTCGCTGCTCTCCTGGCCCGTGCTGTCCCGCATGGTCCGCGCCCGCCTTCTCGAGCTGCGTGAGCGTGACTTCGTTGTCGCCGCACGTGGCATGGGCGCCGGGATGGGTCACCTGCTGTTCCGACACGGGCTCCCAAACTGCATCGACATCCTAGTCGTCTACGCAACCCTGCAGATCGCCAATGCCATCCTGCTCGAGGCTGGCCTCTCCTTCCTCGGACTCGGGATTGCTCCCCCGGAGGCCAGTTGGGGCAACATGCTGAACGCAGCGCGCTCAACCAGCGTGCTCGAGCAGTATGTCTGGCAATGGATGTTTCCCGGCGCAGCGCTCGTCATCACGGTGCTGGCGATCAACTTCGTTGGCGACGGCCTGCGCGACGCCTTCGATCCCCGTTCCGATCTTCAATAACCAAGCTACAAAGGTTCACTATGACCAATCTCCGCGGCGTCGTTCCTCCCGTTGTCACTCCTCTGACCGAGAACTTTGAGGTCGACTATCCCTCCTATACCAAGGTTCTGGAACATCTCATTGCAGGCGGCGTGCATGGCCTCTTCGTGCTCGGCTCGACGAGTGAGGTGATCTTCCACGATGAGGCAACCCGGCGCCAGATCCTCGAACACACCGTGAAGGTGGTGAACGGACGCCTGCCGGTTTTGGCCGGTGTTATCGATCCGACGACCGACCGGGTCATCGGCCACGCCAGAGCGGCGCAGTCGATCGGGGTCGACGCCGTGGTGGTGACGGCTCCCTTCTATACCCGCACGAGCCAGCCGGAGGTCGCTGACCATTTCCGCTACGTGCGTGAAGCGATTGATCTACCCGTCATCGCCTACGACATTCCGGTCTGTGTTCACACCAAGCTGGACCGCAAGACAACGGTGACCCTAGCCCGCGAGGGCACCATTGCCGGGCTCAAGGACTCGAGTGGCGACGACGGCAACTTCCGGTTCTGCCTGCTAGATCTCATGGACAAGCCCGACGTCTTCCTCATGACGGGTTCTGAGATCGTCGTCGACAATGCCCTCCAGATGGGAGCGCATGGTGTGGTCCCGGGCCTCGCGAATGTGGACCCGCACGGCTATGTGCGGCTGTGGAACCACGCTCAGGTGGGGAATTGGGAAGCAGCGCGCAAGGAGCAGGAGCGCCTGTGCCGCCTTTTTGAGATGGTCTGGGTCTCGCTCCCCCGCACCAGTGCAGGTTCAGCAGGGGTCGGCGCTTTCAAGACGGCGATGCGCGCCCTCGGGGTCATTGCCACTAACACGATGGCCCGGCCTCAGCGCTCCCTCAATGCCGAGGAAGCCGCACAGGTGGAAGAAATCGTCCGTGCCGCTGGACTCGCGAGCTGAAGCCATGCATGTCGCCCCGATCCTGGATATCTCTGGCCTCAAGACGGTGTTTCGCATTGGCGGCCGTCCGGTCGCCGCCGTACAGGATCTGAATCTGACGATTGCGCCAGGCGAAACCCTGGCGCTCGTCGGCGAGTCTGGATCGGGCAAGTCCGTCACCAGCCTGTCGGTCATGGGGCTTCTCCCCAGAGGCGTGGGGCAGGTGGCCGAGGGCACAATCCTGTTTCGTGGCAAGACGGGGCTGACGCAGGACCTCACAAAACTCGATGCCGAGGGTCTGCGGCAGATCCGAGGCAATGACATCGCCATGGTCTTCCAGGAGCCCATGACGAGCCTCAACCCGGTCTATACAATCGGCGAGCAGATCGCCGAGCCCATGCGCATCCATCTCGGTCGCAGCCACAAGGATGCGGCGGCTGCCGCGATCAAACTCCTGGCCGATGTCGGCATCCCCGATCCCGAGCGGCGTGCCAGACAGTATCCGCACGAACTCTCAGGCGGCATGCGCCAGCGTGCCACCATCGCGATGGCGCTTGCCTGTGATCCGGTCCTTCTGATTGCCGATGAGCCGACCACCGCGCTCGACGTGACGATCCAAGCCCAGATCCTCGACCTCCTGCAGAAGCTGCAGGCGGAGCGGGGCATGGGGATCCTGTTCGTCACCCATAACTTGGGCGTGGTGGCGGAGATCGCTGACCGGGTGGCGGTGATGTATGCCGGCCGGATCGTCGAGACGGGCACCGTTGCCGAGGTATTTGCACATCCACGCCATCCCTACACAATAGGGCTGATGCGGTCGATCCCGAAGCTGGGAGAAGCGACCGCATTGAAGCGGCAAGGCACCCCGCTACCGACGATTGCAGGCTCGGTACCGAGCCTCATCCAGCTTCCGAACGGCTGCTCGTTCGCCCCACGCTGCCCCTATGCCATCGACGCATGCTGGGCGGACGTTCCACCCTTGTATGATACAGGCACTGGTCAAAGGAGCCGCTGCATCAGATGGCAGGAGGTCTAAACATGCAGGAGCCGCTGCTCTCGGTCAGGGGCCTGACCAAGCATTTCAAGCCAACAGGCTTTTCCCGCGGATCCATCGTTCGCGCGATCGAGAACGTCTCCTTTGATGTACCACGCGGAAAGGTCGTCGGCCTCGTAGGCGAGTCAGGCAGCGGAAAAACCACAATCGGGCGGTCTGTACTGCGCTTGATCGAGCCAACGTCCGGCGAGGTGCGCTTCAATGGGATCGACATTACGAAGCTCTCTGCGGCCCAGCTGCGCCGCCAACGCAAGAGCATGCAGTACATTTTCCAGGATCCATTCGCGAGCCTGTCGCCGCGCATGACCATCGGGCAAATCCTGACGGAAGGTCTCGAAATCCAGCATGTAGGGGCGCGCCAAGAGCGAATGCAACGCGCGAAGGCCGCTCTCGCTGCAGTCGACCTACCGGCCGACGCCTTCGGCCGCTATGCGCATGAATTCTCAGGCGGGCAGCGCCAGCGCATCGGGATCGCGCGAGCCTTGGCACTCGGACCCCAGCTGATCGTGGCCGACGAACCTGTTTCGGCGCTCGACGTCTCGATCCAGGCTCAGATCGTCAATCTGCTGCGTGATCTGCAGATCCGCCTCGGATTGACGATGCTGTTCATCTCGCACGACCTGGCGGTCGTCGAATACATCTGTGATACGGTCATCGTTCTCTACCTGGGGCGCATCATGGAGATTGCGCCGAGCGAGAAGCTCTATGCTGATCCGCGTCATCCCTATACACGGGCTCTGCTCTCGGCGATCCCGTCGCCAGATCCCACCAAGGCCCGTACGCGGCAGATTCTGACTGGGGATATCCCCAGCCCCGCCAATCCGCCCTCCGGGTGTGTGTTCCGCACCCGTTGTCCGCACGCTGCTGAGCAATGTGCGGCGGTGGTGCCTCCACTCGAAGAAGTCTCCCCTGGTCACTTCAAGGCCTGCATCCGACGCGACGTCAGCGGGTGACGGATTGTTGCGTCAGGTCACGTGGTTCATGGAGGAAATAAAGACAATCCCGAGCTGCGATCCCGCGGCCGTCCCGAGTGCAAGCAGGACTTTTGCAGAGCAGACCCTGCTATTTCAAGAGTTTCTTCGGGAGAAGACAGTTCACCAGACTTTCACCACAGAAAAACCAGGAGGGAGGCCCATGACATCGAAAGCTCTCACAAGATCGCTGGCCGGCAGCGCCGTTGCCATCGGTCTTTCCGTAAACGTCGCGACGGCAGGATCTGATTGGCCAGATCTTCCGGTCGGAGTGAAGAACGGGATCTCCGCTCAGATCGGCGATACAATTTATGTAGGTCTAGGCTCAGCTGGAACAGCCTTCTACTCGCTCGATCTTAAGGATCGTGCAAAGGGTTGGGTCACGCGGTCTGCCTTCCCAGGGCCTGCCACGAATGGCGCAGCAGTCGCGACCTCGAACGGGCAGATCTTCATCTTCAGCGGCAATGGCAAACCAACCCCGGATGCCAAGTCTCCGATCATCTTCGATACCGTCTACAGATATGACCCAGCCGCTGACAAATGGGCCAGCGTTGATTCAAAGACTCCGGTGGGATTATCAGGTGCAAGGGCATTCAGCATCCCTGACGGCAGGATCGCCATTGTCGGAGGATACAACAAGGAGCACTTCGACAAATATTTGGCTGACGTGAGTTCTATCGATAAGGATGAGAATCCGCAGGAATACGGACGTCTGGTTAGCTCTTACATGAGTATGCAACCTAGGGCATATCGATGGAACAACAAATTGCTTGCGTTTGATCCCGTCGATGGTCGTTGGAGCGAACTTGGCGATAATCCGTTCCTGCCGAACTGTGATTCCGGCCTTGTGCGAACAGGTGAGGGCGCCTTCCTGATCATCAGTGGCGAGATCAAACCCGGGCTTCGCACCCCTAACACCAAAGCGATCAAGATCACCAGTGACAGTGTCGAATGGGAGCAAGGCCCAGATCTGCCCGCCCCCTCGCCAGAAGTCCTTCAGGAAGGGATAGCCGGCCCATATGCTGGCGCTGTTGGGACCGACGTGCTTGTGGCCGGCGGCGCGAACTTCGCAGGGGCTCGCGCCCGTGCTGAGGCCGGCCATTGGTTTGCTCATGACGGTCTTACCAAGTCTTGGCGCAAAGAAATTTACATCTGGAATGGTACAAAGTGGGCCCAGATAGGCCAACTTCCGGTTGGGCTCGCCTATGGCGCATCGTTCAGTACACCTGACGGCGTGTTGATCGTCGGTGGAGAAGATGAACGAGGTTCTGCTCGACCAGATGCGTTCCTGCTGAAGTGGGACGGAAAAGCTGTCACGATCGAAGATTAGACAGCGTTTGGTCCCTGACGGGCTGATGCCTGTATTGGATCGCTGCTTTTGCCGGGCCTTAGATCAGCGTTGAGATAAGGCCAGGTAAGGAAATTGGCATGATAATCTTAAAGAACGCTCCATATCGCGAACAGCCATCAATCATCGCGGATTCCTCAAGCTCCCGTGGCAGAGAAAGAAAGAAGCTACGCATCAGCCACATGACATATGGAACAAGGAAGGTGCTATAGGCCAGGATAAGCGTGATGTGCTTATCCGTCAGGCCTAGTTGCCGTGCCACCAGAAACATGGGTACCGCGAGGGCTATGGGCGGAACACCCCGCGACAGGAGAATGAGGACTCCAAAGGTTGCCGCTCCACGAAGCCGGATGCGGGCGAGCGCGTAGCCCGCCATCGTCCCGACCACGATCGACAGAAGGCCTGACCCTGCGGCTACGATGAGGGTATTAATCAGGCGCCGCTCAATGTCGGCTCGCCGGAAGTACTCCACATAAGTGGAGACGGTTGGCGTGAAGAAGAACTTCGGCGGACTGGTAAAGATATCAACCTGCTGCTTGAAGGAGGTCAGAACCATCCAAAAGACCGGGAACAGGAAGAGCAGGGTTACTGCAACCCCAGGGACGATCCGGATCCGGTGACCGAGTTGTCCAGACGGAAGAGATGAAGCGGACGTTGTGCGCGACGTGCATGATGTCGCTCCCGGAAACGCCGATATCCTCCAGCTCAGGGGCGGACTGGGCGCTCAGCTGTCGGGCCGTTTCACGAGCACGGAGCTTAGGGGACAGGCCGCCAAGCCCTTATCAAGGAACAATCGCCCAAGCCATACGTGGTCGAGAAGCCCACATCAGAGCCAGTTCAAACATTGATGCCCTAAGTCAACTTTGCGGCCGCAAGACCTCTTGCAACCTTTGCACACGTGTGCAAAATTATCCGTGCTTCACCCATTTGATGGGAAGCCCAGCGAACTGACCGCCCATCCGGCTAGACCGGATGAGAGCACCCGAATGTCGGACGCGATGGGGAAACGCTTTTTGGCCGACCTCCGGTCATGGGAAGGATGTAACGGAATGACGAGCCCGGCGGCACCAGCGCGATCTTCATCGAGCGGCTTCCCGGTAGGGGCATTTACCGTCCGCGGTCGAGACCAGTCCCAGCTGAGACGGAACACCTGGGGTCTTTCAGCTGGTTCGCTTCCCCTGGCTCGCACCCCTAAAGTCCGAGGATCACAATCTCCCATGACGAGTCCATTTAAGTTCAAGCGCCCGTCGATGAGCCTCATCGTGGATGAGCTGCCTCCCTTCGGAATCAAACTGTTCGTCGGAGGTGCCGCGGCCGCAGCGGACAAGTCCCTCCTCGAGCGCAACGATATCGCTATTGTGCTCAATTGCGCCGTCAACCTCGATATCAATTATGCCGCCGGGGTTGAAGCTTCTGACGTTGCCTCCCCGCACGGTCCTATCCGGAACTACAAGCTGGGCCTCATTGATGATGCGGGCAATCCAGACACGATGCTGCTCGCTGGTTACTACCTGCTCGACGGCGCCCTGCATCAGCAGCTGCCCGACCGCTACACTTACCCGCATCGTCGACGCGGTAATGTCCTGCTGCACTGCCGCGGCGGGCGGAGCAGGTCTGTGATCCTGGCCGCCTTATACATTCACATTCAGATGCCTGACCAATTCCCCACTCTCGACGCAGCGATCGACCATCTCCGAGTCGCCCGCGAGCTACACCCGAGCGAGTGGATGGAAACGCCAAAGCCGATGCTGATCGAGGCTGCCCGGCACGCGGCAACATGGGTCCGCCGGATCGAGCAGGAGAAGCATCCAGTGCCGAAGCTCGCGATTTCCCACAAATAAGCAGGAAATTCATTATGTTCGTCAAGTCCGCTGGCCAGGTTTTCGACCTAGCCTCCCACGCCGTACCCGGCGAGATTGGTCTCAGGCTGCCGGTCGCGTGCGCGGCAGCGCGTGAGGCAGGCTCCCTCGCGCGGCGCCGCTTCAATGGACGGCCAGGTCTCTCCAGCATCAATCTCAAGGGGCACCAGGACTATCTCTCAGCGGTCGATGCCGAGGTTGAAGCCCTGTTGCGTTTGAGGCTGCTCGAGAGCTTTCCCGAAGACTCATTCTTTGGCGAAGAGGGAGGCGGCTCCTTCGACAACAATGTTTGGGTCGTCGATCCCGTCGACGGGACAGCCAATTTCGTGCGTGGCATTTCGCAGTTCTGCATTTCGCTCGCCTATGTTCGAGGCGGTCAGACGCAAATCGGCATCATCTACGATCCAATGGCTGACGAGATGTTCGTCGCCGAGCGGGGCAGAGGGGCGACCCTCAACGGGGAGCTGATCCGGGTCAGCGGGCTGGAGGAAATCGGTTCGTCAACCATCGAAGCGGGATGGTCGAACCGGTTGCCGTTCAGCCAGTACGTGGACTTGATTGGCCGCCTGCTCGGCGATGGGGCGGGCATCCGCCGTGGCGGATCGGGCGCTCTAGCTCTGGCCTATGTATCGGCCGGGCGGCTGGACGGCTATTGCGAACTGCACATGAATTCGTGGGACGCACTGGCAGGATTGCTTCTTATCGAGGAGGCCGGCGGCTGGGTGAACGACTTCCTGGCCAATGACGGCCTACGCAACGGAAATGGCGTGCTCGGCTGCACGCCGGGACTTCGAGAGCGCTTAGTTCGCCTGACCGGCGTTGTCTCATCAAGCGGACCTCCACCAAGACTCTAAAACAACTTCAGTGACAGAAGAACAGAGCATGGTCTGAATAAGAAGTCACAGTCGTCATCCCTGTTGCACAGGTGTGCATCGCGTGGTTTAATACAAATGTCCTTGGTTTAGTTGGAGCTTCTGTTCAACCGCAGACGATCAAGACACTCATTCGAACGCAATCATCGCTGCCGGCTCGCGGCGATGAAGCAAAAGACCGGGACTGGATCGCGTGAGCGAACCGGACAAACCTGGCAGCTGCCCATCTGCAGAAATGTACAAGTCGCGGCCATCACGGGAGGAAGATGTGAGGCATCGCAATGCTATCGGGTCAAACGATCCGATTCCACGGTCGAGTGCAGCGCCAACCTGCTGGGCCGGGTGTCACCATTCCAGTAATGTCTCCCAAGACGGAAGCGAGGTCACGGGAGCACTGCAATCACTGGAGTTTGCCCTAA